>NZ_JBICYJ010000068.1:0-37336 GCF_043200835.1 Kitasatospora sp. NPDC048365 | reverse complement strand
TGTCACGGTGCCTCGAACCTTAGCAACCTCGCACCGCCCGTCCAAGCCGTGTCCGTGCGGGGGGGGGGGGGGGGGGGGGGGGGGGGGGGGGGGCGGCGCGCCCCCCCCCCCCCCCCCCCCCCCCCCCCCCCCCCCCCCAGAGATACGGATGGCGCAACCATGGCCGGACCGGTCCTCGAGATGCGTTCGATCAGCAAGTCGTTCCCGGGCGTCAAGGCGCTCTCCGATGTCAACCTCAGCGTCGCCGCCGGCGAGGTGCACGCCATCTGCGGGGAGAACGGCGCCGGCAAGTCCACCCTGATGAAGGTGGTCAGCGGCGTCTACCCGCACGGCAGCTACGAGGGCGAGATCCTCTTCGAGGGCGAGCCCTGCCGGTTCAAGGACATCCGCGCCAGCGAGCAGCGCGGCATCGTCATCATCCACCAGGAGCTCGCCCTGGTCCCGTACCTGTCGATCGCCGAGAACATCTTCCTCGGCAACGAGCACGCCCGGCGCGGCATGATCAGCTGGAACCGCACCCTCACCCACGCCAAGGAGCTGCTGGAGCGGGTCGGCCTGCACGACAGCCCGCACACCCGGATCGCCGACATCGGCGTGGGCAAGCAGCAGCTCGTCGAGATCGCCAAGGCCCTGGCGAAGGAGGTGAAGCTGCTGATCCTGGACGAGCCGACCGCCGCGCTGAACGACGAGGACAGCCGCAAGCTGCTCGACCTGATCCTGGAGCTCAAGGCGCAGGGCATCTCCTGCATCGTCATCTCGCACAAGCTGAACGAGATCGCCCGGGTCGCCGACTCGGTGACCATCCTGCGCGACGGCCGGACCATCGAGACCATCGCGATCGGCGCCGAGGGCATCTCCGAGGACCGGATCATCCGCGGCATGGTCGGCCGAGACCTGGAGCACCGCTACCCCGAGCGGACCCCGCAGATCGGCGAGGTCGCCTTCGCGGTCGAGAACTGGACCGTGCAGCACCCGATCGACCATCAGCGCAAGGTGGTCGACAACGCCTCCCTGAACGTCCGGCGCGGCGAGATCGTCGGCATCGCCGGCCTGATGGGCGCCGGCCGGACCGAGCTCGCGATGAGCGTCTTCGGCCGCTCGTACGGCCGGTACACCGGCGGGCGGGTGCTGCTGGACGGACAGGAGGTCCGCACCCGCACGGTGCCGGAGGCGATCGCGCACGGCCTCGCGTACGTCACCGAGGACCGCAAGCAGCTGGGGCTCAACCTGAGCGACAACATCAGCCGGAACATCTCGCTGAGCGCGCTCGGCAAGGTGGCCAAGCGCGGCTGGGTGAACCAGCACGAGGAGCGGCGGGTCGCCGAGTCATACCGGAAGACCATGAACATCAAGGCTCCCTCGGTGTTCGCGGAGACCGGGAAGCTCAGCGGCGGCAACCAGCAGAAGGTCGTCCTCAGCAAGTGGATCTTCGCCGGTCCCGAGGTGCTGATCCTGGACGAGCCGACCCGCGGCATCGACATCGGCGCCAAGGCGGAGATCTACACGGTGATCGCCGAGCTCGCAGAGCAGGGCAAGGCGGTGCTGGTGATCTCCTCCGAGCTGCCGGAACTCCTCGGCCTGTGCGACCGGATCTACGCCATGGCCGAGGGCCGGATCACCGGCGAGGTGGACCGCGCCGACGCCACCCAGGAATCCCTGATGCGACTCATGACGATGAGCGCCGTCCCCCACAACGAGCAGGTGTAAGGCATGACCCAGACCGAGACCACCCCGCAGACCCCGCCCGCCGGTACGTCGGCGCCCGCCCGCCGATCGGTCGGCGAGGTGCTGGGCTCCGCGCTGCGCGGCAACGTCCGCCAGTACGGCATGCTGGTCGCGCTCGCGCTGATCGTGGTGCTGTTCCAGATCTGGACCGACGGCATCCTGCTGCAGCCGCTGAACATCACCAACCTGATCCAGCAGAACGGCTACATCCTGATCCTGGCCATCGGCATGATGATCGTCATCATCGCCGGGCACATCGACCTCTCGGTCGGCTCGCTGGCGGCGTTCGTCGGCGCGGCGGCCGCGGTGATGATGGTCAAGCACCAGGTACCGTGGCCGGTCGCGCTGGTCGCCGCGCTGCTGATCGGTGCGGCGGCGGGTGCCTGGCAGGGCTTTTGGATCGCCTACATCGGCATCCCGTCGTTCATCGTGACGCTGGCCGGCATGCTCCTGTTCCGCGGCGGCACCCAGATCCTGCTGCAGGGCCAGTCGGTGGCACCGTTCCCGAACGGCTTCCAGAAGATCAGCAGCGGCTTCCTGCCGGAGGTCGGACCGCAGACCAACTACCACAACCTGACCCTGCTGCTCGGCCTCGCGGTGCTCGCGATCTCCGTCCTGCAGGAGGTGCGCGGACGGCGCCAGGCGGCCTCGCACGGCCTGGAGGTGCTGCCCGTCGGCCTGTTCGTGGCCAAGCTGGCCGCGATCGCGGCGGCGGTGCTGGTGTTCACGCTGCTGCTGGCCAGCTACCACGGCGTGCCGATCGTGCTGCTGATCCTCGGTGTGCTGCTGGTCGGCTTCGGTTACGTGATGCGCAACTCCATCCTCGGCCGCCACACCTACGCGATCGGCGGCAACGAGGCGGCGGCCAAGCTGTCCGGTGTGAAGAGCAAGCGGGTGGTCTTCCTCGCCTTCGTCAACATGGGCGTGCTGGCCGCGCTGGCCGGCCTGGTCTTCGCCGCACGGTTGAACGCCGGCACCCCGCAGGCGGGCATCAACTTCGAACTGGAGGCCATCGCCGCGGCGTTCATCGGCGGCGCCTCCGCGACCGGCGGCGTCGGCACGGTGCTCGGCGCGATCATCGGCGGCCTGGTGCTCGGCGTGCTCAACAACGGCATGTCGATCGTCGGTGTCGGCACCGACTACCAGCAGGTGATCAAGGGCCTGGTGCTGCTCGCGGCGGTCGGCTTCGACGTCTGGAACAAGCGCAAGGTCGGTTCCTGACCCGCTGACCGCGCCGAAGGCCCCCGTCCGCGGACGGGGGCCTTCGTGTGCTCACGCCGCTGACGGCGGGGCGTGAACTCCGGCTCAGCGGGTGAGCAGGAAAGTGGCGTCCTGTCGGTCGAGCACGGGGGAGCCAGCGCCGAGCGGGTCGATCCGCAGCGCGTACGCGAAGTGGCGCAGGTACCGGTCCGGGTGGGCGTAGGAGCGGTACGACTTCGCGGCCGCGTCGGCCAGGCCCGCGGTCGGGTAGAAGGTGGCGTCGGACTTGAAGGTGCTGGAGCCGTCGTTCGGGTCGAGGACCACGTTGTAGCTGCTCTGCCGCAGATAGCGGTCGGGGAAGTTGACCGACTGGAAGGAGACGCCCGCGCTGTCGGCGAGGCCGGGGACCAGCTTCCATTCGGAGTCGAGGTACGGGTCGAAGGGGTAGGGGTCGATCCGGCCCGCGTAGTCGGCGTGCCGGACGTACCGGTCGGGGTAGTTGTACGACTTCAGCCGGTTCCAGGTCGGGGCGCCCCACCTGGCCAGCAGGTTGCTCATCTCGGTGGCGGTGATCGGGGTGATGGTGGCGTGCTTGGAGTTGAGCGGCTGGGTGTAGCGCTTCTGGTCGACGGGCGTCCAGGCATCGATGCCGATCGAGGTGGTCTGCCACGCGTAGAAGACGCCGTTGGGGGTGTAGGTGTCGCCCCACAGGTACCAGGTGTTCGACGCGGTCAGTGACTTGACCAGAATGGGCGCCTCGGTGCCGCCGTGCGCGATGGTGCCGGTGTAGGTGCCGCTGTTGAAGCTGCCGGGTGCGAGCGAGGTGGCCTTGGCGCCGCGCAGCTTTCCGCCGGACGCCTCGTCCTTGTAGTACAGGTAGTTGGTGCCGTTGTCGCCGACCGCCACGTCGGCGTCGATCACGTTGAAGCCGGGATCGAAGTACACCTGCGCGGTACTGACGTTGGTGAAGTCGGTGGTGTAGTTGACCATGATGACGTTGCGGGTGCCGTTGTCGGCCGAGTAGATGATGGCGTACTGGCCGCGGGAGGCGTCCCAGAAGGCCTCGGGGGCCCAGCTGTGGGTGGCCATCGAATGCAGCTTGACCCGGCGGTAGTTGGTGAAGCTGCGCAGGTCGGTCGAGTCCCAGACGTGGATGTACTGGTTCTGCTGGGACCAGTCGGTGCCGTTGAGGTCGGTGGCGAGGATCTGGAAGGTGCCGTCCTGCTTGCGCAGGATGAACGGGTCGCGCAGGCCGAGGGTGCCCGCGGTCGGGGTGACCACCGGGGCGTTCTGGTTGAGCGGGGTCCACTCCAGGCCGTCGGTGGAGACGGCGAGGTGGAGGCCGTAGTTGTTGCCGGCGCCCTGGTTGGACTCGGTGAAGTAGCCCATCACGTACCCGGCGTAGGTGGTCGCGGCACTCGCCTGCGGGGTGGGCGCGGCGAGCGTCGCGGTGAGTGCGGCGGCTGCGGCGGTGACGGTGACGATCCTGCGGGGAAGCTTCATGGTCGGCGTCCTCTCCGGCTCAGGCGGCCCAGGGGGTGACGGGCAGGAAGGAGCTGTCGGCGCGGAAGGTGTCGCTGTCCTGATACACGTCGACGCGCAGCTCGTAGTCGTAGTGGCGGATGTATCGGCCCGGGTAGTTGTACGACTCCAGCGACACCGATCCGGCGGCCGGGCCGGGGCGGGCGCAGTAGGTGGCGTCGGCGCGGAAGACGGCGGTGTTGTCGTTGCTGCCGAGGCGCAGCTTGAAGTCCCAGTGCCGCAGGTAGCGGCCGTCGGCGGCGCGGAGGGAGTAGCAGTTGGCGTCGGCCAGCCCGGGGACGACGGTGAAGGTGGCGTCCTGCTTGACGGTCGCGCTGCTGCTCGCGTCCACCGGGTCGAGGTATCCCAGCCCTGACCTCGAACTCGCGTACCGGGTCGGGTAGTTCGCCGACTGCAGGGCGCGCTTGGTGTTGACCGGCAGGGCCGCTCCCCCGCTGACCGTCTCCTTGAGCACGGTGAAGTGCCGGGCGAAGCCGCTGAGTCCGGGCAGCTCGGTGGGCGTGGTCCAGGTCGCAAGGCCGTCGTAGCTGTCGCTGTAGTAGTACTTGTGCGCGCTGTAGCCGTCGTAGTAGATCCGCCAGCCGCCGTTGTCCAGCGGGATCAGCGCCGGACCCTCCACCCAGTTGCCCCAACCGGCCCAGTTCCCGGTGCCGTTGAAGGTGTAGGGGCCGGTCAGGCTGCTTGCGGTGGAGTGCTCGATGTACTTGGTGGTCTCGTTCTTGCTGAACGCGTGGTAGGTGGAGCCGACCTTGACCACGAAGGTGTCGATGTGGTTCGGCCCGATCCCGGCCAGCGCGATGGGCGAACTCCAGCTGGTGAGCGCCGCGTCGGTGGCGGTGAGCTTGTACGGCTTGAAGTCGCTGCCGGTGGTGGAGACCGAGACGATCACGTTCACCGTGCCGTCGGTGTCGACGAACCACTCTGGCGCCCAGGTGGACTTCACTCCGCTCAGCGGCAGGGTCCGGTTGCCGAGGAAGGTCCAGTTCACCCGGTCGGTGCTGGTGGCGAAGCCGATGGTGTTGCCGTCCCAGCCGGTGGTGTACGTGACGTAGTACCGGCCGTCGGTGTGCCGGATGATGCTGGGGTCACGGATCAGCCCGCCGGGCGGGGTGTAGGCGGTGGCCCTGAGCAGCCGGTAGCCGGTGGCGTCCGGCGACTCGTAGACGTACATGTTGGATTCGCTGCTGTTGGTGAACGCCGTCATGGTGTACCGGGTCGCGGTGCCGGCCGGCGGCGCGGCGGCCTGCGCGGGCGCGGGCGCGGCGGTCAGCAGCCCGGCGGCCAGGGCACCGGCCGCGAGCAGTCCGGTCGCGGCCCGGCGGGCCCGGGTGAGGAAGCGGGACATCGTCGTCCTCTCTTCACGTGCCGGCCCGGCCGCACGGGGGCGGCCGGGCCTGGGGTGGGGGTCGTTACTGCTGGTGGAAGGTGGCGTCCTGCCGGGCGAGCGCGGTGGTGACCGGCTGGGTGTACAGCAGGTACTCGTAGTGCCGCAGGTACCGGCCGGGGCTGCTGTATGCCTCGTAGCTCACCCCTGCGGCATCCGCGAGGCCTGCGCGCTGGTAGAAGCTGGCGCTGTCCTTGAAGGCGGTGGTGCCGTCGTTCTTCTCCACCCACACCTCGCCGTTCTTGCTGTGCAGGTAGTAGCCGGGGAAGTTGGCGGACTCCAGCGAGACGGTGCCGCTGCCGGACAGGCCGGTGACGGTCCGGAACTGGGAGTCGGCGAGGTTGGCGACGTCGGGCTCAAGCTTCGCCCGGTAGTCCCAGTGCCGGATGAAGTACGTCGGGTAGTTGTACGAGGACAGCCGGATCGGAGTGGCGCCGTCGGCCACCGGGATGCCGAAGTTGGGCGTGCCGTCGGCGTTCCAGTACACCTTCTGCACCCGGGTGCGGCGGTTCGGGTCGTTCAGCGGGTCGCCGGTGATGTCCTTGTACGAGCGGTCGTGGTAGACCATGACGTCGCTCTTGCCGTCCTCGGAGACGGTGAACTGGTTGTGCCCCGGCCCGTACTGCGAGGTGGCCGCGTTGCCGGCGAACACCGGCGAGGCGCTCTTCGTCCACGCCGCCGGGTCGAGCAGGTCCGCGGTGGCCGAGGCGGTCAGCATGCCCAGGCAGTAGTTGCTGTCGGTGGCCGACGCCGAGTAGGTCAGGAAGACCTTGCCGCCGTGCTGGATCAGCGCCGGACCCTCGTTGACCTTGTAGCCGACCGTCTCCCAGCTGTACGTGGGCACAGTCAGCCGCACCGGGGTGCCGGAGATGGTCCAGGGGTTGCTCAGCTTGGCGATGTAGACGTTGGAGTTGGTGGCGATCGCCGGGTCCTTCTGCGCCCAGCTGAGGTAGCGCACGCCGTTGACCGTGAAGGTGGTGGCGTCCAGGGAGAAGGAGTCCGTCGGGGTGGCGATCTGCCCCTTCTCCGTCCAGCCGCCGGTCAGCGGGTCGGAGGAGGAGGACTCCAGCACGTACATCCGGATCTTCCACTGGTCGGCGGAGTCGCCGGCCGCGAAGTAGACGTACCACTTGCCGCCGATGTAGTGGATCTCCGGCGCCCAGACGTGGTTGGCCATCGCGCCGCCGGCGTGCTTGGTCCAGATCACCGTCTCGGGGGCACCGGCCAGGCCCTGGATGGTGGTGGCACGGCGCAGGACGATCCGGTCGTACTCGGGGACGGTGGCGGTGAAGTAATAGTAGCCGTCGGTGTGCTTGTAGATCTGGGCGTCCGCCCGATGGTCGATCAGCGGGTTGCTGTAGCCGACCGCGGGCGAGGCGGGAACGGCGGCCTGCGCGGCGGGAGCCGGCAGCAGCAGGGCGGCCAGGACCGCCGCACCGGCCGCCAGGGGCGGTGTGCGCTTCATGGGGGTGGATCTCCTCAGTCGGCGGTGAGCTGCCACTGCTGGCAGGCGTTGTTGAGCCAGGACCACTGGCGGACGTCGGCGCCGTCGGCGGTGGAGCAGTTGGCGACGTCGGCGACCTTGCCGCTGTTGGCGTTGACCAGGCGTACCCAGCCGCCCTGGTCGGTGACGACCAGGCGGAAGCGCTGGCAGGCGTTGTTCAGCCAGGACCACTGGCGCAGGTCCGCGCCGTCGGCCGTCGAGCAGTCGGCGGTGTCCAGCACCTTGCCACTGGCCACGTTCACCAGCCGGGAGGTGTCGTCGCCGCGGTCCTCGATCCGCCACTTCTGTGCGGCGGCGCCGTTGCAGGACCACTGCCGGACATTGGCGCCGTCGGCGGCCGAACCGTTCTCCAGGTCCAGGCACTTGCCGCTGTTGCGGTTGACCAGGGTGTAGCTGGTCGGGGTGGTCGCGGTCTCACCGGACGGCCCTGCCAGCGAGGTGCCGAGCGCGACCGGGACGCCGAAGTTCGGGGTGCCGTCGGCGTTCCAGCCGAACTTCTGGGCGCGGGTGGTGCGGTTGTTGTCGCAGCCACCGGAGGCGGAGTTGTTGGCGTGGTAGACGATCCAGCTCTCGGTGCCGTCCGGGGAGGTGAAGAAGCCGTTGTGGCCGGGCCCGTAGACGCCGGCGGAGTCGTCGCGCTGGAAGACCGGCGTGGACTTCTTGGTCCAGGAGGAGGCGAGCAGCGGGTTGCTGCCGGTGAGTTCGAGCCGGCCGAGCTTGTAGTCGGCCGTGGTGCAGTAGCTCGCCGAGTAGACGATGAAGGTCTTGCCGTTGTGGTACAGCGGCTCCGGGCCCTCGTTGACCGCGGCGCCGGACTTCTCCCAGCTGTAGGTGGGGGTGGAGATCACGCCCAGCGCGCCGCTCACCGTGTACGGGTTGGACATCGGCGCGATGACCAGGTTCTGGGTGCCGCCGCTGAAGGCGCTGCCGAGCAGGTACAGCGAGCCGTTCACCTGGAGCACACTGCCGTCGATCAGCCAGGTGTCGGTGCCCGGCGCGGCGAGGTCGTTCTTGAAGGTGTACGGGCCCATCGGGTCGGTACCCGCGCTCTCGGCGACGTGCAGGCGCTGGGTCGGCCCGTAGTCGCTGACGTTCCGGCCGGCGACGTAGTACAGGTACCAGTGATTGTTGAAGAAGTGCAGCTCCGGCGCCCAGATGTTGCAGCAGCGGTTGGGGTTGCTGTCGCTGAACACCTGCACGCTCGGCGCGGTCGCCAGCCCGGCCAGCGTGGGCGACTTGCGCATGGTGATCTCCGACGTCCAGGAGGTGGTCACCAGGTAGTAGTTGCCGTTGTGGTACTCGAGCCAGGGGTCGGCGCCTTTCTGCGCCTTGATCGGGTTGGTGTACGTGCGGCCGGCGGCCGCCGTCGCGGGCTGCGCGGGCACCGCGAGGGTGCCGCAGAGCAGGGCGAACAGGGCGGCCGCCGGCAGGGCGAGCCAGGTACGCGAACGGGTGGGGGTCACGCGCGGTCCCTTCGGGAAATGTGACTCTGTTAACGCTCACCAGCTGTTCGGTCGAGCTCCCCGGAGCGGTCCACCGAGAACCGGTAGACCGTCCGGGAGCGGTACTCCTCGCCGGGCCGCAGCACGGTCGACGGGTACGCGGGTCGATTCGGCGAGTCGGGGAAGTGCTGGGTCTCCAGCGCGATCCCGGCGTACGCGGGGTAGGGCGCGCCGCCCGGGCCGGTCAGCGAGCCGTCGAACAGGTTGCCCGTGTACACCTGCAGGCCGGGCTCGGTGGTGAAGCAGTCCACCCGGCGGCCGCTGCCCGGGTGCCACAGGGTCGCCGCGCGCCGCAGGCCGGTGCCTTCGCGCAGCACCCAGGTGTGGTCGAACCCGTCGCCGGCCAGCCAGAGTTGGGGGTGGGCCGCGGAGAGCCTCCCGCCGAGTCCGGCCGGCCGGGTGAGGTCGAACGGGGTGCCGGCGACCGGTTCCGGCGGCCCGAACGGGATCAGCTCGCCGTCCACCGGCAGGTACCGGTCGGCGTCCACCCGCAGCAGGTGGTCCAGGATCCGGCCGACGCCCTCGCCGGCCAGGTTGAGGTACGCGTGGTTGGTCAGGTTGACCACGGTGGGGGCGTCGGTCTCCGCCGCGTACTCGACGGCCAGCGCGCCGTCGGCGTCCAGCAGGTACGTCACGGCGACCCGCAGGGCGCCCGGGAAGCCCTGGTCGCCGTCGGGGCTGTGCAGGGTGAAGCGGACACCGACCCGGCCCTGCTCGCGGACCTCCTCGCCGGCCCACAGCCGGGTGGCGAAGCCGCCCGGTCCGCCGTGCAGGGTGTGTCCGTTGCGGCCGGCCGCCGTCCGGTGCTCGACGCCGTCGAGGGTGAAGACGCCGTGCCCGATCCGGTTGGCGTACCGTCCCACGGTGGCGCCGAAGAAGCGGGCGCCACCGAGGAGTTCGGCCGGGCCGCGGGCGCCGAGCACGACATCGGCCGGGCGGCCCTCGCGGTCCGGCGCGGACAGCCCTTGCAGCCGGGCGCCGAGGCCGAGCACCTCGGCGCGGACGCCGTCCTCGACACCGAACACCCAGCGCTCGACGGCCCGGCCGTCCGGCAGCAGCCACGGCGCTTCCTGGCGGATCATCATCGGTGCGACACCTCTCGTCAGGGACGGGCGGCACCCGGGGGCGGATCCGCCCGGTCGGGGAACGGCGGGATCAGAAGCCCTGGGCCAGCCGGAAGTACGCCTGGTTCCAGCGCAGTTCGCGGGTGAACCGGCGGATCCGGGTGTCCTCGTCGATCACCACCAGCTCGGTGGCGAGCATCTCGGCGAGGTCCTCCAGCTCCTCGGTGCCGACGGCGCGGGAGAGCACGGTGTGGTGCGGCGCACCGGCGGTCAGCCAGGCCTCGGTGGAGGTCCGCAGGTCGGGCCGGGGCCGCCACACCGCGCGGGCCACCGGCAGCCGGGGCAGCGGCTCCTGCGGGTCGACCACGTCGATCTCGTTGGCGACCAGGCGGAAGCGCTCGCCCAGGTCGGCGAGGCCGACCACCACCGCGGGGCCCGGCTCGGCGTCGAAGACCAGCCGGACCGGGTCCTCCCGGCCGCCGATGCCGAGCGGGTGGATCTCGCAGGTCGGGGTGGCGGCGGCGATCGACGGGCAGACCTCCAGCATGTGCGCGCCGAGGATCAACTCCCGTCCCGGCTCCAGGTGGTAGGTGTAGTCCTCCATGAAGGACGTCCCGCCCGGCAGCCCGGCGCCGACCGCCTTGAGGGTGCGCAGCAGCACCGAGGTCTTCCAGTCGCCCTCGCCGCCGAAGCCGTAGCCGTCGGCCATCAGCCGCTGGACGGCCAGCCCGGGGAGCTGGCGCAGGCCGCCGAGGTCCTCGAAGTTGGTGGTGAAGGCGCGGAATCCGCCGTCCTCCAGGAAGCCGCGCAGTCCGGCCTCGATCCGGGCGGCGTAGCGCAGCGAGTCGTGTCGCTCGCCGCCGGCCCGAAGTTCGGGGGCGAGGCGGTACTGCTCCTCGTACTCCTTCACCAGCTCCGTGACGGCGCCGTCCTCGACGGCGTCGACGGCGGCGACCAGATCGTTCACGCCGTAGGTGTTGACCGAGACGCCGAACCGGCGCTGGGCCTCGACCTTGTCGCCCTCCGTCACCGCGACGTCCCGCATGTTGTCGCCGAACCGGGCGAGCTTCAGCTGGCTCAGCTCGGCACGGCCGGCGGCGGCGCGGGCCCAGGCGCCGATCCGGGTGGCGACGGTCGGGTCGGAGACATGGCCGGCGACGGTCTTGCGAGGCACCCCGAGACGGGCCTGCACGAAGCCGAACTCGCGGTCGCCGTGGGCGGCCTGGTTCAGGTTCATGAAGTCCATGTCGATGGTGGACCAGGGGAGTTCGCGGTTGGCCTGGGTGTGAAGGTGGAGCAGCGGCTTGCGCAGCGCGTCCAGGCCCGCGATCCACATCTTCGCCGGGGAGAAGGTGTGCATCCAGGCGATCAGGCCGATGCAGCCGTCGTCGGCGTTGGCGTCCAGGCAGATCCGGCGGATCGCGGCGGCGTCGGTGAGGACCGGCTTCCAGACGATCCGCACCGGGACGGCGGGGGCGGCGTCGAGCTGGTCGGCGATGGCGCGGGACTGGTCGGCGACCTGGCGCAGGGTGTCCTCGCCGTAGAGGCCCTGGCTGCCGGTGAGGAACCAGATCTCGCGGCTCTCGAAGGGGTCGGTCATCGCAAGGTCTCCTTAGCGGGCAGCGGGCTGCTGGCCGTAGACGTGCCGGTAGCGGTGGTTGAGGTGGTCGATGTCGGCCTGCGCGATCGGCAGCGGCTCGCCGAGCTGGCGGGAGATGTGCACGGTGCGGGCCACGTCCTCGCACATCACGGCGGCCTTGACGGCGGCCTTCGCGTCCGCGCCGATGGTGAAGACGCCGTGGCTCTTCATCAGGACGGCGGGCGAGCGGTGGCCCTTCAGGGTGTCCACGATCCCCCGGCCGATCGAGTCGTCGCCGATCAGCGCGAACGGGCCGATCGGGATCTCGGCGCCGAACTCGTCCGCCATCGCGGTCAGCACGCACGGCACGGCCTCGCCGCGGGCGGCCCAGGCGCTGGCGTAGGTGGAGTGGGTGTGCACCACTCCACCGACCTCGGGCAGGTGCCGGTAGACGTAGGCGTGCGCGGCGGTGTCGGAGGACGGGCTGTGGTCGCCCTCGACGACGGTGCCGTCCAGGTCGCAGAGGATCATGTTGGCGGGGGTGAGCTCGTCGTAGGAGACGCCGCTGGGCTTGATGACGAACAGGTCCTCGCCGGGCACCCGGGCGGAGACGTTGCCCGCGGTCCACACCACCAGGCCGTAGCGGACCAGTTCCTGGTGCAGGTCGCTGACCTGGCGTCGGACCAGGTCGATCGGGGAGGTCATGGCTCAGTCCTCGCTGTCGGCGGTCGGGGCGGTGAGTGCGGCGTTGCGCAGCCGGCGCAGGCGGTGGAGCTGCTTGTCGGGGCCGGTGCCGAAGTGGTCGTGCAGGGCGCGGTACTCGGCGAACAGCTCGTCGTAGGCGTCGGCGCGGGCCTCGTCGGGGACGTACGCGGCGCGCTGGAGGCGGCCCATCGCGGCGGAGGCGGTCCGCACGTCCGGGTGGGCGCCGGCGGCGACGGCGGCGTGGATCGCGGAGCCCAGCGCCGGGCCCTGCTCGGAGACGGCGAGCGAGACCGGGCGGCGCAGCACGTCCGCGTAGATCTGCATCAGCAGGGCGTTCTTCTTCAGGCCGCCGGTGACCACGAACTCGGTGACCGGCACGCCGCCCTGTTCGAGTGCCTCGACGATCACCCGGGTGCCGTAGGCGGTGGCCTCCAGCAGTGCCCGGTAGATCTCCTCGGGGCGGGTGGCCAGGGTGAGGCCGACGATGACGCCGGAGAGGTGGTGGTCGACCAGGGTGGACCGGTTGCCGTTCATCCAGTCCAGCGCGACCAGGCCGTGCCCGCCGACCGGCTGGTCGGCGATCTTCCGGGTGAGCAGCTGGTGCAGGTCCTCGCCGTTGGCCTCGGCCTCGGCCAGGTAGTCGGCGGGGGCGCCCTGGCGCAGCCACCAGGCGAAGATGTCGCCGACCGCGCTCTGGCCCGCCTCGTAGCCGTACGCGCCCTCGACGATGCCGCCCTCGACCACTCCGCAGATGCCGGGGACGTCCGCCAGGGTGGCGCCGTTCACCACGTGGCAGGTGGAGGTGCCCATGATGGCCAGCAGTCGGCCGTTCTCCACCGCCTGGGCGGCGGGCGCCGCGACGTGGGCGTCCACGTTGCCGGCCGCCACCGCGATGCCCTCCGGCAGTCCGGTCCAGGCGGCGGCCTGCGCGGTCAGCGAGCCGACCCGGGAGCCGAGCGGGGAGAGCGGGTGCTCCAGGCGGGTACGGGCGAAGTCGGCGAAGTCCGGGTGCAGCGCGGCCAGGTACTCCTCGCTCGGGTAGCCGCCGTCCTGGTGGATGCCCTTGTACCCGGCGGTGCAGGTGTTGCGGGTTTCGATGCCGCTGAGCTGCCAGACGATCCAGTCGGCGGCCTCGATCCAGCGCTCGCACGCGGCGTAGACCGCCGGGTCCTCCTCCAGGACCTGCAGGGCCTTGGCGTACTGCCACTCGGCGGAGATCTTCCCGCCGTAGCGGTGGATCCACTTCTCGCCCCGGGCGTGGGCCAGGGCGTTGATCCGGTCGGCCTGGCCCTGGGCGGCGTGGTGCTTCCACAGCTTCGGCCAGGCGTGCGGACGCCCGGCCCAGCGCTCAGTCTCGGCGAGCGGGGTGCCGTCGGCCAGCACCGGGAGCACGGTGCAGGCCGTGAAGTCGGTCGCGATGCCGATCACCGCGGCCGGGTCGACGCCGGCGGCGGCGACGGCCGCCGGGACGGCGGTGCGGAGCACCTCGCGCCAGTCGTCCGGGTGCTGCAGCGCCCAGTCGGGCGGCAGGCGGCGGCCGGTGCCGGGCAGGCGGTCCTCGACGACCGCGTGGGCGTACGGGTGGACGGCGGTGCCCAACTCCTCGCCGTCGCCGACCCGGACGACCACGGCCCGGCCGGACAGGGTCCCGAAGTCGATGCCGACGACGTAGCTCTCCGGTCCGCTCGCCTGGTTTCGGGGGGAGGTCACGGTCACTGTCTCTTCCTCGGTGCATCGGAATGGGGACGGGACGGGTGGGGCGCCGGCCGCCGGCGGTCCCGCAACGCTGCGGTGCCGGCGGCCGGCTGGTGTTCCGCCGGCCTCACCCTCCGGAGGAGCGGAACGGGAACCGCGCGGGGCCACCCGGCGAAGCGGGGAGCCGGTGGACCCGGCGGAGCCACAGCAGGATTGTTAGCGCTCACAATTCCCCTGTCAAGGCACCCCTCACCGCCCGCAGGGCCACACCTGGGCGAAGCCGGACGGGCGGGTCGGCCCCGGGCCGCTCCGGCGGGGCCGGGCGGCCGGGCAGGGGCGGCCGGGGTGTCAGGGGCGGCGGGTGGTGATGAGGCGCTGGAGGACGATGAAGACGAACAGCAGGCCGCCGATCACGATCCGGGTCCACCACGAGCTGAGGGTGCCCTGGAAGCTGATGACGGTCTGGATCAGGCCCAGCACCAGGACGCCGAGGACGGTGCCGAGCAGGTAGCCGGAGCCGCCGGTGAGCAGGGTGCCGCCGATCACCACCGCGGCGATCGCGTCGAGTTCCAGTCCGACCGCGTGCAGGCCGTACCCGGAGAGCATGTAGAAGGTCAGCAGGACTCCGCCGAGCGCCGAGCAGAAGCCGCTGATCGCGTACACGGTGGTCCTGGTCCGTCCGACGGGCAGTCCCATCAGCAGGGCGGACTGCTCGCTCCCGCCGAGCGCGTACACGTTCCGTCCGAGCCGGGTGTGGTGCAGCACCACGAATCCGGCCGCGATCACCAGCAGGGCGATCACCACGCTCGGCGAGACGAACAGGTCGCCGAGCGGGATCCGGGTCTGCGCCATCGCCGTGTACGACGGGTCGGTGATCGAGATCGACTCGATGCTGATGGTGTAGCAGAGGCCGCGGGCCAGGAACATGCCCGCCAGCGTGACGATGAACGGCTGGATCTCGAAAGCGTGGATCACCCACCCCATCACCCAGCCCCCCACCGTGCCCATCAGCAGGACCAGGGGGATGACCAGCAGCGGTGGCCAGCCGTGCCGCTCCACCAGCCAGGCGGAGACCATGGTGGACAGCGCGACGACCGCGCCGACCGACAGGTCGATGCCTCCGGTCAGCACCACGAAGGTCATGCCGACCGCGACGACGAGCAGGAAGGCGTTGTCGATCAGCAGGTTGAGCAGGACCTGCCCGGAGAAGAAGCCCTCGTACTGGACCGAGCCGGCGGTGAACATCGACACCAGCAGGACGGAGGTGACCAGCAGCGGGACCTGTCCGCGCATCCTGGTCAGCAGGGTGTTGGCGTTCATGCGCCGACCTCCCGGTTGGTCGTGGCGGTGGTCGCACCGGCCGCGGACCGCTGCCGGGGGGCGGCACCCCGTCCCGCGCCGCCGCGGCGGCGGGCCAGCTTGGCGCGGAAGTTGGGCGACTGGATCAGGCAGACGGTGATCACCACGAAGGCCTTGAAGACCAGGGTGGTCTCCGGCGGGATGCCGACGGTGTAGACGGTGGTGGAGAGGGTCTGGATGATCAGCGCGCCGATCACGGTGCCGCCGATCGAGAACCGGCCGCCGGTGAGCGAGGTCCCGCCGACCACCACCGCGAGGATGGCGTCCAGCTCGATCCACAGGCCCGCGTTGTTGCCGTCGGCCGCGGAGACGTTGGAGGAGACCATCAGTCCGGCGACCGCCGCGCAGAGCGCGCTGAAGACGTACACCAGGCAGATCAGGCGCATCGCCCGGATGCCGACCAGCCGGCTGGCCACCGGGTTGCCGCCGACCGACTCCAGCAGCAGGCCGAGCGCGGTGGAACGGGTGAGCAGGGCGGCGAGCAGCGCGACCAGGCCGCTGAGCAGGATCGCGAACGGCATGGCCAGCCAGTAGCCGCCGCCGATCAGCTTGTACGGCTCGCTGGTGACGGTGATGATCTGGCCGTCGGTGATGAGTTGGGCCACGCCTCGGCCGGCGACCATCAGGATGAGGGTGGCGATGATCGGCTGCACGCCGATCCTGGCCACCAGGACTCCGTTGGCCAGGCCCAGGACCAGCGCCGTACCCAGGGCGATGCCGACGGCCGCGAGGACCGTGCCGAGGCTGCCCGGGTCGGCGGACTCGCCGATGTGCAGGCAGGCGAGGGCGCCGGCGATGGCGACGGTGGAGCCGACCGACAGGTCGATGCCACCGGTGGCGATCACCAGGGTCATGCCGAGCGACACCAGGATCAGCGGCGCGCCGAAGTGCAGGATGTCGATCAGCGATCCATACAGGTGGCCGTCCTTGAGGTGGACGGCGAAGAAGTCCGGCGTGAAGGCGAGGTTGGCCAGCAGCAGGACGGCCAGCACCGCGGCCGGCCAGAACAGCCGGTACCGGATCACCGCCCTGACCCCGCCGGTGGTCGGTGCCGTGCTCAATGTTCCGCTCCGCTCGCGATGGTGGCCATGACGCGCTCGGGGGTGAGCCCGCCGTCGTTGCGCAGGTGGGCGACCATCCGGCGGTCGCGCAGCACACCGACCCGGTGGCTGAGCCGCAGCACCTCCTCCAGTTCGGCGGAGATGAACAGCACCGCCATGCCCTGCTCGGCGAGGTCGGCGACCAGTCTCTGGATCTCGGCCTTGGCGCCGATGTCGATGCCGCGGGTGGGCTCGTCGAGGATCAGCAGCTTCGGGTCGGTGATCAGCCACCGGGCCAGCAGGACCTTCTGCTGGTTGCCGCCGCTGAGGTTGCGGACCAGCGCCTCGGGGTTGCCGGGGCGGATGTCGAGGGCGCGGATCCAGCGCAGGGCGAGCTCGTCCTGCGCGGTGCGCGAGAGCGGCCGGGCCCAGCCGCGGGCCGCCTGCAGGGCGAGGACGATGTTCTCCCGGACCGTCAACTCGCCGACCAGGCCCTCGGTCTTGCGGTTCTCCGAGCAGAAGGCGATGCCGTGGGCGATCGCGTCCCGCGGGCCGCGCAGGTCGGTCTCGGTGCCGTTGATCCGCAGGGTGCCCCGGTCCTTGTGGTCGGCGCCGAACAGCAGCCGGGCCGCCTCGGTCCGGCCGGAGCCCAACAGGCCGGCCAGGCCGACCACTTCGCCGGGCCGGATGACGAGGTCGTAGGGTTCGACGGCGCCCTTCCGGGCCAGGCCGTCGGCCTGCAGGAAGGCCCGGTCGCCGGCCGGTACGGCGCGCTCGCGGCGCTTGCCACCGGCGAGTCGGTCGAGTCCGGCGAGTTCGGCACCGATCATCCGGGAGACCAGCTCGACCTGGTTCAGCTCGCTCGTCAGGTACTCGCCCTCGTGCCGGCCGCCCCGCAGCACGGTCATCCGGTCGCAGATCTCGTAGATCTGGTCGAGGAAGTGCGAGACGAACAGGATGGCGACCCCCTGATCGCGCAACCTCCGCATCACGGTGAAGAGTTGGCTGACCTCCTCGCGGTCGAGGCTGGAGGTCGGCTCGTCCAGGATCAGCACCTTGGCGGAGACGGCCACCGCGCGGACGATGGCGACCAGCTGCTGGACGGCGATGGAGTGGCTGTCCAGCGGTGCGCTGACGTCGATGTCCAGCTCCAGCGTCCGGACCAACTCGGCTGCCCGGCACCGCATTTCGGCCCAGTCGATCAGACCGAGGCGGCGCGGCTCACGGCCGATGAAGATGTTCTCCGCGACCGACAGGTTCGGGCAGAGGTTCACCTCCTGGTAGACGGTGCTGATGCCCGCCTGCTGGGCCTGCAGCGGACCGGCGATCACCGTCCGCCGGCCGTCCAGCACCAGTTCGCCGCCGTCGGCCGGGTGGACGCCGGTCAGCACCTTGATCAGGGTGGACTTTCCGGCGCCGTTCTCCCCCATCAGGGCGTGCACCTCGCCGGGGAAGAGCCGGAAGTCCACCCCGTCCAGCGCCACCACCCCGGGGAACTCCTTGCGGATCCCCCGCACTTCCAGGACCGGTTGCCGCTGCACCCCGGTTCTCCTCTCGTCGTTCGCCAACGCGTCCGGTGCTCCCCCCGCCCGGGGGTCGCTCCCCGGGCGGGGGGCCGCTCCCCGGGCGGGGGCGGTCCGGGTCAGTACTGGCGGGTGGGCAGCGCGGCGGCGGCCTGGTCCTGGGTGAAGACGCCTTCCTCGGTCTTGATCCGCTTCGGCACCTGCTCGCCGGCCTTGACCTTCTTCACCAGGTCCATCAGCTGGTCACCGAGGAGCGGGTTGCACTCGACGTCCACGTTGATCTTGCCCTGGCTCATCGCGGTGAAGGCGTCCTTGACCCCGTCCACCGAGATGATCTTGATGTCGCTGCCCGGCTTCTTGCCGGCCTCCTCGATCGCCTGGATCGCACCCAGCGCCATGTCGTCGTTGTGCGCGTACAGCACGTCGATCTTCGGCTGGGCCTTCAGGAAGGCCTGCATGACCTCCTTGCCCTTGGCGCGGGTGAAGTCACCGGTCTGCGAGGCGACCACCTTGAACTTCGCGTCCGCCTTGATCACGTCACCGAAGCCCGACTTGCGGTCGTTGGCCGGCGCCGAACCGGTGGTGCCCTGCAGCTCGACGATGTTCACCTCGCCGGACTTGCCCTGGTACTCCTTCACCAGCCAGTCGGCGGCCCGCTTGCCCTCCTCGACGAAGTCCGAGCCCAGGAAGGTGACATAGAGCGAGTCGTCCTTGGAGTCCACCGCCCGGTCGGTCAGGATCACCGGGATCTTGGCGTCCTTCGCCTCCTTCAGCACGGTGTCCCAACCCGACTCCACCACCGGTGAGAAGGCGATCACGTCCACCTTCTGCTGGATGAACGAGCGGATCGCCTTGATCTGGTTCTCCTGCTTCTGCTGCGCGTCGGAGAACTTCAGCTCGATGCCCGCCTTCTTCGCGGACTCCTGGACCGACTTGGTGTTCGCGGTGCGCCAGCCGCTCTCCGCACCGACCTGCGAGAAGCCCACGACGAGCTTGCGGCCGGAGCCCTTGTCGGCCGAGCCCCCGCCACCGCCGGAACCGCACGCGGTGAGGACGGTGACCATCGCACCGGCGACCAGGGCCGCCGCAGCTCTCTTGGACATGGTGGGACTTCCTCTCGGATCGTCGATCGCACGGACGACACGGCCACGTGAACGCGATGTGCCGGCGCCGTTTCGCTTCGAGGGAGATTGTTAACGCTCACAATTCAGCCGGGCAAGACCCTCGCACCCCGTTACCCAATCTTGACCAGGCTGCTCCGGCATCTGCCGACAGGATCTGACGGATCGCAACTTGCTTCTGATCGTGCAGAGTTCAGCACAACCCCGAACCCGGTCGGGCAGGTCGCACTACAGCGGGCACGTGCTGGAACACCTGGAGCGGGCCGGGCCGGATCCTCGCCATGGACCCGTACTGCGCATCCCCCCGCGACCGGTACCGGCTGGAACCCGCCGAGGCTGTCCTGGACGACCCCGCGCGCTACGAGCGCGAGGTGCTGCGCCCGCCGGCGGACGCGATCGCGCGGAACGGCGGAGACATCCGCGTGCACCTGTACGACTTCCCGTGCTCCTTCGGCACGGAGCGGATCGACGACTCGGTCCGGGTCATGCTGTACGGACACGGAAAGCGCGGCACGGACGGGCCGATCCTCGCCTTCGAGCGGCGCGACTCCACGCCCTGCTGGGAGTACTTCGCCGGGCAACCCGACCGGATGCTCGGCCTCGCCGACTCCGACCCGACACCGGAGCCGCGGCGGTCGAAGGACATCACGGTCCGGCGGTACGCGTAGCGCCCCGCGCCCGGCCGCTCCACGGCCCCGCTCGGCCCCGCAGGGCCGCTCAGCCCCGGCGGGCCGGGCCGGCGCTGCGGCGGAGGACCATCTCCGGGGAGATCTGGACGTGGCTGCGGGTGTGGGTGACGCCCGCGAGCTCCTCGAGGAGGAGTTCGAGGGCGCGGCGGCCGAGCTCGCCGAAGTCCTGGCGGACGGTGGTCAGCGGCGGGGTGAAGTACGCCGCCTCGGGAATGTCGTCGAAGCCGATCACGCTGATGTCGCCGGGCATCGCGCGGCCCGCCTCGTGCAGGGCGCGCAGCAGGCCGAGCGCCATGTGGTCGTTGGCGCAGAAGACGGCGCTGACCTCGGGGTCCTGGGCGATCCGGCGGCCCGCCTCGTAGCCGGAGCGGGCACTCCAGTCGCCGCTCTCCACCTGCGGGACCCGGGCCCCGGCGGCTTCCAGGGTCTGCCGCCAGCCGTCCTGGCGGTCGCGGCTCTCCATCCAGCCGGACGGCCCGGCGAGGTGGTGGACGGTGCGGTGCCCGAGGTCGAGCAGGTGCCGGGTGGCGGCCTCGGCGCCGGCCCGATTGTCGACCGAGACCATCGGCACCCGGGCCTGGCTGCCGGAGCCGACCGCGACGACCGGCACCGAGCTGGAGAGCTTGGCGACCGCGCTGACCGCGGAGATCTGCGGCGCGATCACCACGACGCCCTCCACGCCCTGGTCGCGCAGCCGGTCGACGGCCTCCTGGACGGATCGGCTGTCCAGCGAGCGCAGGCTGGCGACGCTGACGAAGTAGTCGGCGGTGCGGGCGGCCCGCTCGATGCCGTCGAGCATGGAGGCGGGCCCGTACAGGGTGGAGTCGAAGCTGACCACGCCGAGGGTCTGGGAGCGGCGGGTGACCAGGGCGCGGGCGGCGGAGTTCGGGCGGTAGTCGAGCTCGCGGATCGCGGCCAGCACCTTCTCCCGGGTGCCCGGCCGGACGTGCGGGGCGCCGTTGAGCACCCGGGACACCGTCTGGTGGGAGACGCCGGCCAGCTTCGCGACGTCCGCCATCACCGGCAGGCGCGCCTCCGTACCGACCGCTTCAGTTCCCACGCGCAGCCCCCACTGGTGCCCCGGTCCGACCGTCCGCCACGTCCGGTACGCGGCGGTGCCACTGTCTCATGTCCACACAGTCCAGCGTATATGTTCACGTTAACAACCGGCCGGCCCGGCCGGCTGAGAGGCAGGTCGGCCCGGACCGGGCCGGGGTCGCTCACCGGGCGCCCGCCGTGCGCGGGCCGGCGACGCTGGAGGCGGCGACGGCGGGCAGGACGCCCAGCGAGAGGATCCCGCACGCCACCGCCAGGACCGGGTAGCTCGTCGCGGCGACCACCAGACCCGACGCCATGCCGCCGGTCGCACCGGCCAGCGCGACCGAGACGTCGACCAGACCCTGCGTCCGGGCGCGGGTGGCCAGCGGCACGGTGTCGGTGACGATCGCCGTCCCGGAGACCAGACCGAGGTTCCACCCGATGCCGAGCAGGGCGAGGGCCAGCGCGAGCAGGGCGACCGAGTCGGCCGGGGCCAGCGCCGCGAGCAGCCCGGCCGCCAGCAGGACCAGGCCGGACGCGACGGCGAGCCGGCGGCGCCCGTAGCGGTCGACCAGCCGGCCGGTGATCGGCGAGGGCAGGTACATCGCACCGATGTGGATGCCGATGACCAGTCCGGTCGCGGCGGTGCCGTGCCCGTGGTCGTGCAGCTGCACCGGGGTCATCGTCATGATCGCCACCATCACCAGCTGGGTGAGCACCATGACCAGTGCGCCCACCAGCACGCCCCGCGGGTCGCCGCTGCCCGCGGTGCCCCGCGGGGCGGAGCCGGCCCCGGACGCAGCCGCAGCGTCCGCCTCGGCCTCGGCGAGGGCGCGGGCGAGCAGCAGCGGGTCCGGGCGCAGGCGCAGCGCGAGGACGAGCGCGGCGAGCGCGTACGCGGCACCGGACAGCAGGAACGGCCCGGCGAGGTGCGGGATGCCGAACGCCCCGGCGAGGTGGCCGGTCGGCGCGGCCAGGTTCGGACCGAGCACACCGCCGAGGGTGGTCGCGACCAGCACGGTGGACACCGCGCGGGCCCGGTGGTTCGAGTCGGCGAGGTCGGCACCCGCGTAGCGGGCCTGGAGGTTGGTGGCCGTGCCCGCGCCGTAGACGAACAGCGCGGCGAAGAGCAGCACGGCGTTGTCCAGGACCGCCGCCGTGATCACGCCCGCGCTGCCGACGGCTCCGGCCAGGTAGCCGGCGGCGAGGCCCGGCCGACGGCCGCGGGCCTGGGAGATCCGGCCGACGGCGACCGCCGCGAGGGCGGAGCCGGCGGTGAACAGGGCGCTGGGCAGGCCGGCGAGTCCGGTGGAGTGCAGCATGTCCTGCGCGAGCAGCGCCCCGACGGTCACTCCGGCGGCGAGGCCCGCGCCGCTGAGCACCTGCGAGGCGACCAGCACGCGCAGGGTGTGCTGTTGTGCCCGGGCACGGTCGGGTGCGGCGTCGGGTGCGGCGTCGGGGTCGGGGGCTGGGTCGGCCGGTGGCTTGGCGGTCATGTCACGTCCGGTCTCGGTCGGAAGCGGGTGCGCGCCGCCCGGGCGACCGGGAGAGCGTCACAGGACGGCGGTGCGAGGCAGCGGGGCGAATCGGCCGGGCGGAGCGCCGAGGCTCGGCGGCGGAGCGGGTCGGCCGAGCCGAGCAGCAGAGCGCGGCAGCGGTCCGAAGTGATGGAACGGGTCGGCGGAACGTGGCGGTGGTACCCGGGGCTGCGGGGGGGCCGAGTGCGGGTCAGTCGCCGAGGGCGAGTTTGACGGCGAATGCCGCGACCACCGTGCCGGTGATGCGGTCGAGCAGGCGGCGGACCTCGGGGCGGCGCAGCCGGGCGCCGAGTGCGGCGGCGGAGGCGATCAGCACCGCCGACCAGAGCACGCCGAGCACGACGTGCACGCAGGTCAGCAGCAGGCCGGTGGTGAAGTGCGGTGCCCCGGCCGGGATGAACTGCGGCAGTACGGCCACGTAGAACACCCCCACCTTGGGGTTGAGCAGGTTGGTGAGGGTACCCTGCCGCCAGCCGGCCGCGAGGCTGTCGCGGCTGTCACGGCCGTCGCGGTCGTCGCTGCCATCGGTGCCGTCGGTGCCGTGCTGCGGGGATCCGCGGAAGCTGCCGTGGACCATCCGGGCCGCCATCCACACCAGGTAGGCGACCCCGCCCCAGCGCAGCACCTCGTACCCGAGGCGGGAGGCGGTCAGCAGCGCGGTCACCCCGAGCGAGGCGCCCGCGCCCCACAGCAGGGTGCCGGTCTGGATCCCGAGCACGACGCCGCGGGCGCGCCGCCGCCGGCCGAGCGCGGCGGTGCGCAGGATCAGGGCCGTGTCGAGGCCGGGTGTCAGTGTCAGGAGCCCCACGACGAGGGCGAACGACCACAGCGCAGTGCTCATTGCCATGGCTCGGCATCGTAGGTCAACAGAACCGTCGGAAGGAATTGCCCATGACCACCACGTGGACGCTCCGTCCCGCCACCGCCGCGGACGTGGAGCCGATCGCCGAGCTCCGCGCCGAGGTGATGCGGCCGGACCTGGAGCGGCTCGGCCGCTACGACGGGACGCGCGTGCGGCAGCGGTTCCGGGACGGGTTCGTCGCGGCGCACACCTGGGTGATCGAGGTGGAGGGGCGGCTCGCCGGTTCGGTGGCGCTGCGGCCGGCCGAGGACGGGCACTGGCTGGAGCACTTCTACCTCGCGGCCGGGCAGCAGGGGCGGGGCGTCGGCGGGGCGGTGCTGCGCGGGCTGCTGGCCGACTGCGACCGGGCGGGGCGGCCGGTGCGGCTGAACGTCCTGCAGGGCAGCCCGGCCCGCCGCCTGTACGAGCGGCACGGCTTCGCCCTGACCTCCGAGGACCCGGTCGACGTCTTCATGCTCCGGGCGCCCGGCTCCTCAGCAGCCCTGTGATCCGGTCGAATTGACGGGTGCACAGGGGGTCCACCTGCGCGAACATCACTGCTACGCTACCGCCGCCCGTGCTGACCTGAGAACGTTCACGGACGAATGTTCTCACCCCCGGAAGAGGCCGTACCACGGACATCATCCTCGACGAGGCGTCCGCGGAGTTCCACGACTTCTTCGAACGCCACCACGCCGAACTCGCCCGTCTCGCCCATCTGCTGACCGGTGAGACGGACGCCGCGGACGACCTCGCCGCCGATGCCCTGGTGGCGCTGTGGCACCGCTGGGACCGGGTCCGGCAGGCCGACCAGCCGCTCGCGTACGCCCGCGGCGTGGTGGTCAACCTCGCCCGCGCGCGGATCCGCGGACTGGTCCGGGAGCGGCGACGGACGATGCTGTTCTGGTCGCGCTTCCCGGAACCGGTCGAGGGTCCGGACGTGGCAGCGATCATGGACGTCCGTGCCGCGCTCGCCCGGCTGCCGTTCCGCAAGCGGGCCTGCGTGGTGCTGCGACACGCCTTCGACCTGTCCGAACGCGAGACCGCGCAACAACTGCGGATCTCGGTCGGTACGGTGAAGAGCCAGACCTCCAAGGGGCTGGCCGAACTCCAGCTGCTGCTCGGCCCACGAGCCGCCGGGCACCTGGCCGGAAGGGGGAGCCGGTGACCGACGACCGGAAGCAGCCGTCCTCGCCGCCCGACACGACCGCCCTGCTGCGCGGCGCCGCCGAGGCCCACCGCCCCGACCGGGCCCGGATCCTCGCCCGCGTCGAACGCGGCGTGCAGCGGCCGGACGCGGAGCCGGGCCGCCGCCGGGCGGCCTCCCTGCCGTGGTGGCCGAAGGCCGCGATGGCCGCCGCGGCCACCATCGGCGTGACCGTCGCGGGCGGGTTCGCGGTGGCCGCGATCGGGCAGTCCCCCGCCCCGCAGCCGGTGCGCACCGCACTCGCGCCCGGCACCCCCTCCCCCGCGCCGGACACCTCGACCGCCTCGGCCCCGGCCTCGCCCTCCGAGCCCGCCGGACCGCAGTCCTCGCCGTCGCCGCAGACCACCGGTTCGGCCGCGGCCACCGCCGGCGCCACGGGCAGCCCCGCGCCGCCGCCGTCCGCCTCCTCGACGCAGCAGCGCTCCCGGACGACCTCGCCCTCCTCGCCCCGGGTCGGCGGCGGCATCGGCGGGGGCGGCGGGACGCACGACGGCCCGCTGTGGTCGGACGGCGTGGTCGATCCGACCAGCAACGACTACTGGGCGCAGAACAACGTCACGGTGCGGACCGACGAGCCGCTGACGGTGCTCGGTGTCGATCTGCGGATCGCCCTCACCCCCGGCGTCGCCGAGGCCGGGCACTGGCAGTCCCGCTCGGGCGGGGACTTCGTGTTCACGGCCCGGGAGGAGGGCGGGTACCTGGTGTACCGCTGGGCATTGCGGTCCGGTGTCACGTTGCCCCCGGGGTCGTACGTGTTCGCCGGGCAGTACACCCACGCGGCCGACCGGCAGTACAGCGGCGACGGCTACCACGTACAGGCGGCGGTCGGCCTGGGGCCGGCACCGGCGTGGGAGGGGTTCTCCACCGCGCCCTGAGGCCGACCGAACGGGCCCGGCGGAGGGCCCGGCGGAGGCTCCGACACAGGGCCCGGCACAGGGCCCCGAAGCCGCCGGAAAATTTCTCGGATCCCGCGGCAACCTTTGGCGCCCCGGCGGCAACTGGGGAGTGGAACCGTGCGCAGGACGCGCCGGCCCGCCCGACGGGACAGTCCCCCACCGACCGCCCGGCCGCGACCCCCACCGTGGCCGGGCACCTCCGTCCTCGTGCCGCCCTCCCGCCGCCCCGGGCCGGGGCGGCGGCGGGGCGCGACCGCCGACCACCCGGGCCCCGGGCTCACGGGGATCGGCGTTCGGGGGCCATCAGGCCGTGCCGGTAGGCGGCGGCGACCGCCTGGGAGCGGTCGTGGGCGCCGAGTTTGGCGAGGATCCGCTTGATGTGGGTCTTCACCGTGGACTCGGCCAGCAGCAGGCTCGCCGCGATGTCCGCGTTCGGCCGGCCCTCGGCGGCCAGCCGCAGGACCTCGCGCTCGCGCGGGGTGAGCGCGTCGAGCGGCCCCTCGGCGGGGGCCGGGGGTGCCGGGTCGGCGGCCGGGCCCGCCGCGAGCAGGTGGCCGAGCAGGTCGCGGGTGACGGCCGGGTCGAGGACGGCGTCGCCGGCGGCGACGGCCCGCACCGCGTCGATCAGCCGCTCGGGCGAGGCCCGCTTGAGCAGGAAGCCCGCGGCGCCGGCCCGGAGCGCGCCCCAGACGTAGTCGTCGTGCTGGAAGGTGGTCAGCACCAGGACCCTGGTCGGCAGTCCGGCCGCGGTGATCCGGCGGGTCGCCTCGACGCCGTCGTGGCCGGGCATCCGGACGTCCATCAGCACCACATCGGGGACGAGCCGTCGGCACAGCTCGACCGCCTGCACCCCGTCGCCCGCCGTGCCGACGACCTCCACGCCGTCCGCGGTGCCGAGGACCAGGTCGAGGCCGGCCCGCAGCAGCGCGTCGTCGTCGGCGATCAGCACCCGCACCGGGCCGGGCCGGCCGGTCCCGCTCACCGCAGCGGGAGCACGGCGCGCAGCCGGAAGCCGCGTTCGCCGGGGCCGTGCTCGACCCGTCCGGCGAGCAGCGCGACCCGTTCGGCGATGCCGAGCAGGCCGCGGCCGGGGTGGTAGCCGTCGGGGGTGCCGCGGCCGTCGTCGTCGATCTCCAGGGTCAGCCGGTCCGGGTCGTGGCCGACGACCACGTCCACCGTCGTCGCGTGGGCGTGCCGGACGGTGTTGGTGAGCGCCTCCTGGACGATCCGGTAGGCGCAGCGGTCGACCGTCGCGGGCAGGGTGCGGGTGGCGGGGTCGATCCGGGCGGTGATCCGAGGGCCGCCGGCCCGGGCGATCCGGTCGAGCAGCCCGGGCAGCTCGGCGAGTCCGGGTTCGGCGGGGGTGCCGGCGTCGGGGTCGGCGCGGCGCAGCAGGCCGAGGACCCGGTCGAGTTCGCCGAGTGCCTGCCCGCCGGTGGCCTCCACGTCGCGCAGCAGGTCGCGGGTGCGTCCGGGGTCGCGGTCGAGCAGGCGGCGGGCGGCGCCGGCCTGGACGAGCATCAGGCTGAGCGAGTGTCCGAGCAGGTCGTGCACGTCGCGGGCGATCCGGGCGCGTTCCTCAGCGGCGATCCGTTCCGCCGCGAGCAGCCGGCGGGCGTCCTGCTCGTCCTGGCGGCGGGCGGTGCCGTAGCCGAGCGCCCAGATGGCCAGCCACAGCGCCAGCGCCCCGACCGGGACGACGGGGTAGGTGCGGGCCTCCCCGGCGAAGTAGCCGGCCATGCCGAGCAGGACGGCGAGCGGCCCCAGCCGGGCCCGGGAACGGGTGGCGTACAGGCCGAGGGCGTGCACGCCGACCAGGTTGGCGTACGGGGAGACCGGGCTGGCGAGCACCAGCAGCGACTCCGCGGCGAGGGCGGCGGTGCCGACCAGGTACGCGGCGAACGGGGCACGGCGGCGGGCGGCGACCGCCCCGGCGAGCACCAGGGCCAGCAGGACGGCGGCCGGCATCCGGGGGCCGATCTCCGGTGCCGCGCGGGCGCGTTCGAGGAGCATCGCGGCGAGCAGGGCGAGCGCGGGGCCGCCCTCGGCGAGCAGGGGGCGCAGCGGGAGCGGCCGGAGGCCGGGGCGGGCGGGGACGGCGCGCATCGAGCCGGTGCCTCCGATCGGTGCGGGACCGCCCGTACGGCGGCGGCTTCCAGGAGGGTAGCCAGCGGCGGGCCGTGGGCGCACCGGTTCTCCGGGGCATCTCCGGGTACCCCTGGGGGCCGGCGGCCCGGTGTACCCCCGCTGGGGTAGCCGTCGGGCCCCCGGCGGGGGGACGCCGCCCGCGACCGGGCTGCCTACCGTCCTCGGCATGACCTCTCGCTCCAGGGCCGGCTGGCTCACCGTCACCGTGCTCGCCCTCGCCGTCGCGGCGCTCTCCGCCCGCTACCTGACCCTCGACCCCGAGACCTTCCTGCCCGAGCAGCGGGCCGTCTACCTGGCGCACCTGGTCCCGCTGGCCCTGCACGTGGGGGGTGCCGTCGGCGCGCTGGTGCTGGGCCCGTGGCAGTTCCTCCCCCGGCTGCGGGCCCGCCGGCCGCTGCTGCACCGGCTGACCGGCCGGCTGTACGCGCTGTGCGCCGTGGCGACCGCCGTCGGGGGGCTGCTGCTGGCGCCCAGCGGCCTGTACCCGCCGCTCGCGCCGCTGGGCTTCGCGGTGCTCGCCGTCCTGGTGCTGGTGACCACGGTGGCCGCGGTGGTGACGGCCCGTCGGCGCGACCTGGTCCGGCACCGGGTGTGGGCGACCCGGTCGTACGCGCTGATCTTCACCGGTGTCACCTTCCGGCTGTGGCTGGTGCTGCTGGGCGCCGCCGGCCTGCCGTTCGGGCCGGTGTACGTCACCGGCGCGTGGGCGTCCTGGCTGATCGACCTGGTGGTGGCGGAGCGGCTGATCGCGACATTCCGGCGCGACAAGGGGCGAATCGCCGCACGGGGTGCCTAGACTCCCGGCACCGGCACCTCGCCACTCCTCACCCTCACCCGTCCAAGGAGCGCGTCCCGATGGCAACCCGGCTCAACCCCTACATCAGCTTCGACGGCACCGCCCGGCAGGCCATGGAGTCCTACCGGGACACCTTCGGCGGCACGCTGACGCTGAGCACCTTCGGCGACTTCGGCGGCGCGCCCGCGGAGTTGGCCGACAAGATCATGCACGCGATGCTGGAGACCCCGAGCGGCTTCACGCTGATGGCCTCCGACACCCCGCCCGGCATGGAGTACAAGCCCGGTACCAACATCTCGGTGAGCCTCAGCGGGGACGACGACGCCGAACTGCGCGGGTACTGGGAGAAGCTGTCGGCGGGCGGCCAGGTCGGCGTGCCGCTGGAGAAGCAGATGTGGGGCGACGTCTTCGGCATGTGCGTCGACCGCTTCGGCATCACCTGGATGGTCAACATCGCCGGCACCCCCGCCTGACCCGCGTGCCCCGGCCGGCGGGTGCCGTCCGGGGCATCGAAGGGGGTCCGAACCGTCGGGTCAGACGCGCTCGGGCTCGCGTTCGGTGCGGGTCTGCGCGGGCTCGCCGCGCCGCGCGGCGCCGGGGGCGCGGCGGGCCGGCCGGTCGGCGCGCGGGGCGGAGGCGAGCTGCCAGGGCACGCTGATCACCATCACGCCCGGGGTGAACAGCAGCCGGGACTTCAGCCACAGCGCCGACTGGTTGTGCAGCAGGTGCTCCCACCAGTGGCCGACCACGTACTCCGGGATGAAGACCGCCACCGCCTCGCGCGGGCTGGCCCGGCGGTAGTCGCGCACGTACTGAACCACCGGCTTGGTGATCTCCCGGTACGGCGAGTCGAGGACCTTCAGCGGCACCTCGATCCCGTACGCGTCCCACTGGCCGCGCAGTTCGTCGGTGGCGTCCTGCTCCACCGCGACGGTGAGGGCCTCCAGGGTGTCCGGGCGGAACGCCTCCGCGTAGCCCAGCGCCCGCAGGGTGGCCTTGTGCAGCTTGGAGACCAGCACCACGCCGTGCACCTTCGAGGGCTTGACCGACTCGGCCCGCGGGTCCTCCACCGCCAGCTCCGCCGAGACCGCGTCGTAGTGCCGGCGGATCCCCCGCATCATCAGCCACAGCAGCACCGCCGCCAGCACCGCCAGCCACGCGCCCTGGGTGAACTTGGTGATCAGCACGATCACCAGCACCAGCGCGGTGGTCACCGCGCCCAGCCCGTTGATCACCCGCGAGCGCTGGGCCCCCGCCCGCACCGCCGGATCGGACTCGTCGGCCAGCGTGCGGTTCCAGTGCCGGACCATGCCGACCTGGGACAGCGTGAACGAGGTGAACACGCCCAGGATGTACAGGTGGATCAGGCTGGTGACGTCCGCCTTGTAGAACCACAGCAGCCCGCCCGCCACCACCGCCAGCGCGATGATGCCGTTGGAGAACGCCAGCCGGTCGCCGCGGGTGTGCATCTGCCGCGGCAGGTAGCGGTGCTGGGCCAGGATCGACGCCAGCAGCGGGAAGCCGTTGAACGCGGTGTTCGCGGCCAGGATCAGGACCAGCGCGGTCACCGTCTGGATGAAGTAGAACAGGATGCTGTTGTCGCCGCCCAGGAACGTCGACGCCAGCTGCGCGATCACCGTCTGCTGCGTGTAGTTCGCGCAGTCGCCGGCGATGCCGGTCAACTGGCAGGCGTCGTCGACGTAGTGCACGTGCGAGGTCATCGCCAGCACCGTGACGCCGATGAACATCAGCACCGCGACGATGCCCATGGCGCTCATGGTGGAGGCGGCGTTCTTCGACTTCGGCGCCCGGAACGCCGGCACGCCGTTGGAGATCGCCTCCACGCCGGTCAGCGCGGTGCAGCCCGAGGCGAACGCCCGCAGGCCCAGCATCAGCAGGCCGAGACCGGCGAGGTTGTCGCCGCCCTCGCCCGGACTGATCCCGAACGCGGCGGTCGGCGCCTGCGGGTCGTCCCCGAAGACCACCCGGATCAGCCCGGTCACCACCATCAGCAGGATCCCGCCGATGAACAGGTACGTCGGCGCCGCGAACGCCTTCCCGGACTCCCGGACACCACGCAGGTTCATCGCCGCCAGCAGAGCGACGAACCCCACCGCCAACGCGACGCGGTAGCCGGCCAGTCCGCCGAACGCCGAGATGATGTTGTCCACGCCCGAGGCGACCGACACCGCCACCGTCATCACGTAGTCGACCAGCAGCGACGCCGCCACCACCAGACCGGCGCTCGGACCGAGGTTCGTCGACACCACCTCGTACGAGCCGCCGCCCGACGGGTAGGCGTGCACCACCTGCCGGTAGGACATCACCACCACCGCCATCAGCGCGACCACGCCCGCCGCCACCCACGGCGTCAGGTACAGGAAGGCGGTGCCGCCCACGGTCAGGACGAGCAGGATCTCGCCGGTCGCGTAGGCCACCGAGGACAGCGGGTCGGAAGCGAAGATCGGCAGCGCCAGCCGCTTGGGCAGCAGCGTCTCGCCCAGCTCCTCGCTGCGCATGGCCTTGCCGATCACGAGGCGCTTGAGCGCCTGGGGCACGTTGAACACCCCAGCGAGACTAGGGGCCCCCGACCAGAAGACAACCCGGCCTCCCGCACCCGCCGGACGACACGTTTCCGCAGCTCAGAACAGGTGCGCGAGCCCGTCAGCAGGCCGCTGGGGCAGGCGTTAAGGAATCGCTAATATCGTCGACCCGGGGCGCCTCAACCGGAACGAAACGAACTATTCGGGCACCGGGCCGAGCACGCGGTCGAGGTAGGGGTTGGTGAAGACGCCCGCCGGGTCGAGGGCGTCGCGCAGGGCGGTGAAGTCGTCGAAGCGCGCGTAGCGCGGGCGCAGCTCGTCGGCGGTGAGGGTGTGCATCTTGCCCCAGTGCGGGCGGGCGCCGTAGGCGGAGAGGATCCGCTGGCAGGCGTCGAAGTACCGCTGGTGGGGCATCCGGTGGTACTGGTGGACGGCGATGTAGCAGTTCTCCCGCTCGTGGGCGGTGGAGAGCCAGATGTCGTCGGCGGCGGCGAACCGGACCTCGATCGGGAAGGAGACCCGCTCGTCGTGGCGGTCGATCCACTGCCCGATCTCCCGCAGGGCGTCCGCCGCGTGCTCGCGCGGAACGGCGAACTCGCTCTCCAGGAAGCGCACCTCGCGCGGCGAGGCGAAGACCTGGTACGACAGGTCGGTCCACTCGCGGGCGGACATCGCCTTCGCCGAGAAGCGCGCGATCGGGCGGACGGTGCCGGGGAAGCGGGTGCCGATCCGGCAGAGCGCCTCGAAGCCGGGGCCCATCAGCGCCTCGTCGAGGCGCCGGGTGAGGGCGGGCACCGGGCGCAGCGGGGTGGAGCCGGGCAGCCGGGTGAACCGCCGGGTCAGCGCGGTCTCGCTGTGCGGGAACCAGAAGAACTCGAAGTGGTCGTTGTCGTCGGCGAGTTGCTGGACGCCGTCGAGAACCTCGGCGACCGGCATCGCGGTGTCGCGGGCGTGCAGGGCGAACAGCGGCACGCACTGCAGGGTGACCCGGGTGATCACGCCGAGCGCGCCGAGGCCGACCCGGGCGGCGGCGAACAGGTCGGGCCGCTCCTCGGCCGAGCAGCGCACCAGGGTGCCGTCGGCGAGGGCGAGTTCGAGCCCGCGCACCTGGGTGGCGATGCCGCCGAAGCGGACGCCGGAGCCGTGCGTGCCGGTGGAGATGGCGCCGGAGACGGTCTGCCGGTCGATGTCGCCGAGGATCTCCATCGCGAGGCCGTGCTCGGCGAGCAGCGGGTTGAGCCGCCACAGCGGCATGCCGGCGCCGACGGTGACCAGTCCGCTCGCCGCGTCGACCTCGACGAGCCCGTCCAGGCGGTCCAGGCGCAGCTGGACGCCGGGGGCGACGGCGATCGGGGTGAAGGAGTGGCCGGCGCCGACGGCCTTGACCCGGTGGCCGTCCCGGACGGCGGCGGCGACCGCCTCGGCGACCTCTCCGGCGTCGCGCGGGGCGACCACGCGGACCGGCCGCGCCTGCTCGTTGCCCGCCCAGTTGCGCCACGTACCCGTCATGTCCCGCACTCCTCGTCGGCCCGGTGTTGCACGGAAGGATGAACTTGGTCGACTGTCCAAGTCAACCGTCCGACACCCTTGACTTGGACGCCCGACCAAGTCATGGTTTCGCCCCAGGAACCCCGGCCGGCCCCGTGAGAGGACCCCGCCCGTGAGCATCGAGCACCTGCGGCAGGCGACCGCCGAGCTGCGCCCGCCGTTCGCCGTCGTCGACCTGGACGCGCTGCGCGCCAACGCCGACCAGCTGGTCCGCCGCTCCGGCGGCAAGCCGATCCGGCTGGCCAGCAAGTCGCTGCGCTGCCGGGCCCTGATCGAACGCACCCTGCGGGTACCCGGCTTCCGCGGCGTGATGGCCTTCACCGTGCCCGAGGCCCGCTGGCTGGCCGGCGCCCTCGGCGAGGAGGCCGGCGACATCCTGGTCGGCTACCCCTGCGCCGACCCCGGATCGCTCGCCGAACTCGCCGCCGACGAGCGGGCCGCGGCCCGCGTCACCCTGATGGCCGACTGCGTCGAGCACCTCGACCTGCTCGCGGCCGCCGCCGGGGAGACCGGCCCCCGGCTGCGGGTCTGCCTCGACCTGGACGCCTCGCTGCGCCTGCTCGGCGGCCGGGTCCACCTCGGCATGCGGCGCTCCCCGCTGCACGCCCCCGACACCGTCGGCGCGCTCGCCCGCGCCGTCCTCGCCCGGCCCCGGCTGCACCTGGTCGGCGTGATGGCGTACGAGGGCCAGATCGCCGGGATGGCCGACAACGCCCCGGGGTCGCCGCTGCAGCGGGCCGGCGTCCGCGCGATGCAGCGCGCCTCCGCCCGCGAACTGGCCGAACGGCGGGCCGCCGCCGTCCGCGCCGTCCTCGACGTGGCCCCGCTGGAATTCGTCAACGGCGGCGGCACCGGCAGCCTGGAGTCCACCGCCGCGGAGTCCGCCGTCACCGAACTCGCCGCCGGCTCCGGCCTGTACGCGCCCGTCCTGTTCGACCACTACCGCGCCTTCACCCCGCGCCCCGCCGCGTACTTCGCGCTCACCGTCACCCGCCGCCCCGCACCCCGGCACGTCACCGTGCTCGGCGGCGGCTGGATCGCCTCCGGCCCGGCCGGCCCCGACCGGCTGCCGACCCCCGTCTGGCCCGCCGGACTCCGCCTGCTCCCCCGCGAAGGCGCCGGCGAGGTGCAGACACCGCTCCTCGGAGCCGCCGCCGACCGGCTGCGGATCGGCGACCGGGTCTGGTTCCGGCACGCCAAGGCCGGCGAGCTGTGCGAGCGGATCGACCGGCTGCACCTGGTCGAGGACGGCCGGATCGTCGACGAGGTGCCCACCTACCGCGGCGAGGACCGGACCTTCCTGTGACCGCCCCGGCCTCCGGTAACGTGCCAGGCGTCCGCCGCCCCCGGAGCCCCAGGAGCCCCGCATGAACCGCCGATCCGCCGACGAGCGCCGCGAGGAGCTGATCGAGGCGGCGATCCGGGTCATGATCCGCGACGGCGTCGCCAAGGCCACCACCCGCGCCGTGGTCGCCGAGGCCGGACTGCCGCTCGGCGCCTTCCACTACTGCTTCCGCTCCAAGGAGGAGCTGCTGCAGAGCGTCGTCGAACGGATCATGGCCCGCTCGCTGGTCCCCGCGCTGGGCGCCGTCACCGCCGCCGGCCCGCCCGAGCAGGTCGTCCGCACCGCCCTGCACGCCTACTGGGACCGCATCCGGCAGAGCCCCGACGAACAGCTGCTCACCTACGAACTCACCCAGTACGCGCTGCGCCAGCCCGGCCTCACCGACCTCGCCCGCCGCCAGTACCAGCACTACCTGAGCACCGTGCGCACCTCGCTGGAGGCCCTCGCCCAGCTCGCCGACGTCGAGTGGACGGTGCCGCTGCCGGTCCTCACCCGCTACGGCATGGGGATGCTCGACGGCCTCACCCTCACCTGGCTGATCGACCGCGACGAGGAGCTCACCGCCGCCGCCCTCGACGAGTACGCGCGCTACCTCGTCTCCGTCGCCCGCCCGCGCGGCGCCTGACGCCCGTTGATCAAGTCCGCCCGGACGGGAGATGATCTTCACGTCATCACACCCCTCCGACGGGAGACAGCACCTTGCTCGAAGGCGACCTGGTCCGGCTGCGCGCCCTGCGCGCCGACGACGCCGAACACCACCTGCGCTGGCGCAACGACCCCGAGGTGGTCCGCTGGGCCGCCGCCGGCGACCCCTGCTTCGGACCGGTGACGGCCGAAGGACTCGCCATCGCCTTCGAGTCGATGCTGCGCCTCGTCCCGCTCAAGGAAGCCGTCCTCACCATCGAGGACCGCACCGACGGCCGCCCCATCGGCATGGCCGACTACCGCGACCTCGACCCCTACGGCGGCGCCGCCACCCTCGGCGTCACCATCGGCGAACGCGCGTACTGGGGCCGCGGCCACGGCTCCCAGGCCCTCGCACTGCTGGTCGACCACCTCTTCGGCGCGTACCCGCTGCGCCGCCTGGAACTCGACACCTGGAGCGGCAACGAACGCGCCCTGCGCGCCTTCACCCGCCTCGGCTTCCAGGAGGAGGGCCGCCGCCGCCAGGCCGTCCAACTCGCCGGCGACTACTACGACCGCGTCCTCCTCGGCCTCCTCCGCGAGGAGTGGAAGCCCATCCCGGCCGACCGGGCCTGACCCCGCCGCCGCCCGCCCTCCGCCACCCGCGCAACCGCCACCGGCGGACGGACGCGCAGGCCTCGGCATTCCGCTTGCCGCCCCGGCGCTGCCGCGGGACCGCCGGCGGCGGGGGCAGCGGCAGTCGGCGGGCACTCGGCCCAGCGCCGCCCACCGCTCGCCGCCGACCTCCCCCGGCGGCGGACGGATGCGCAGGCACGGTCGTCCCGGCCGGTGCCCTTCCCGCGCCGCTTCGCGGCAGGTCGGTGGGCGTCGGCGGTGCATGCTGGCAGGCGGGTGGCTGGGTCAGCCGGCGGGGGTCACCGGCAGCGGGAGGGGGCGCTTCGCGGTGCGGCCGTCGCCGGAGGAACGGCCGGTGAGGCGGCGGCCGAGCCAGGGGCCGAGGAACCGTCCGGCCCAGGCGAGTTCGGTGGCGGCCCGGCGCCAGACCGGGGCCGGGGGCAGCGGCGGCAGCGGCTCGCGCCAGTTGCCGTCGCTGCCGGGCAGGCCCAGCGCGTCCGCCGCCGCGGCGGCGATCCGGGCGTGGCCGAGCGGTGCGAGGTGCAGCCGGTCGCCGCTCCACAGCCGCGGGTCGACGCTGACCTCGTACCCCGAGGTGTCGACGACCAGCACGCCGTGCCGGGCCGCCGCCTCCCGAATCCGGGTGTTGAAGTCGAGCAGCCGGGGCCGCAGCGGCGCGGCGACCGGCACGATCCGGGTGAGGTCGGGGAAGGTGAAGGTGATCACCCGCGCCCCGCTCTCCGTCAGCGCGGCGTACATCGCCTCCAACTCCCCCGCGACCGCGTCCGGTTCGCACCCGGGGCGGATCAGGTCGTTCATCCCGGCCATCACGCTCGCCAGGTCGGGCCGCAGCGCGAGCGCCGCCGCCAGCTGGCCCGCGCGGATCTCGGCGGCCCGCTTCCCCCGCACCGCGAGGTTGGCGTACGTGAACCCCGCTCCACCGGCGGCGAGTTGTTCGGCGAGCCGGTCGGCCCAGCCCCGGTGGCCGGACGTCTCGTCGCCGTCGCCGAGGCCCTCGGTCTGCGAGTCGCCCAGCGCGACGAAGCGCCGGTACGCCGTCACCGCTCCCGCTCCGCGGCGGCTCCCGCCTCCGCCGCCGCCTCCGCGGCGATCCGCTCGAACTGCGCGCCCATCGCCGCGGACAGCGCCTGCGCGGCGGAGAGCGGCCGCACCATCACGGTGAAGTCGTCGATCAGCCCGTCCTCGTCGAAGTGCAGGAAGTCGCAGCCGTTGATCTCGCGGCCGTCCACGGTGGCGGTGAACACCAGGGCGTGGTCGCGGCCGCCCGGGTCGGCGATCTCCCGGACGTAGCGGAAGTCCTCGAAGACCCGCAGCACGCCGCGCAGGATCGCCGCGGTGATGGGCTTGCCCGGGTACGGCTTGAACGCGACCGGGCTGGTGAACACGACGTTCTCGGCGAGCAGCGCGGTGATGGCCTGCTCGTCACGGTCCTCGACGGCCTTGCGGAAGGGGTGCATCGGCTCAGCTCCAGGTTCGTCCATAGTCACCGAATTGAATAGGTGTGTCGGTGAGTATGCCACGGGTGCTACGTTGACCGCATGGCTCTGCGGAACGCACTGATGGCCGCCCTGCTGGAGGGCGAGGCATCCGGCTACGACCTCGCCAAGGGGTTCGACGCCTCGGTCGCCAACTTCTGGATGGCCACCCCCCAGCAGCTCTACCGCGAGCTCGACCGCATGGAGGCGGACGGCCTGATCAGCGCCCGGACCGTCGAGCAGGAGAAGCGCCCCAACAAGCGCCTGTTCTCGCTCACCGACGCCGGGCTCGCCGCCGTCCACGCCTACACCGCGGAACTCCCCGCCAGGCCCAGCACCATCCGCGACGAGCTGCTGGTCAAGGTGCAGTGCGTCGACGCGGGCGACGCCGCCGCGGTCCGGGAGGCGGTCGCCGAACGCACGGACTGGTCCCGCGCCAAGCTCGCCCGCTACGAGCGGCTGCGCGGACGGCTGCTCGGCGACCGGTCCGAGGAGCAGCACCTGGCCGAGGCGGACCGGGTCGGGCCGTACCTCACGCTGCTGCGCGGCATCGCCTTCGAGCAGGAGAACGTCCGCTGGGGCGAGGTGGCCCTGCGGGTCCTGGACGGGCGGGCGGCCGTCCGGCACTGAGGCGGGGCACCGGCGTGCCATCCTGGGCGCATGCGGTTCACCTTCGACGCGGAGCTGTGGATCTGGGACGCCCGGCGCTCCGACAGCTGGACCTTCGTCACCCTGCCCGCCGACGCCTCCGACGAGATCCGCGACCGCGGCGCCGGCCCCCGGCGCGGCTTCGGCTCGCAGCGCGTCCGCGTCACCATCGGGGCCACCAGCTGGCAGACCTCGGTCTTCCCGGACAGCACGAGCGGCTGCTACGTGCTGCCGGTCAAGCGCGCCGTCCGCACGGCCGAGTCCCTGCTCCCCGGTGACACCGCGACGGTCGGCGTCGAACTGCTCTAGGGTCCGTCTTCAAACCCCCGTCGTCCGCCCGAAGGGCGGGCGGGGCGTCGTTGGGGTGCGTGCATCGGCGGCGCCGACGAGGGAGTCCATG
>NZ_JBICYJ010000067.1:0-38434 GCF_043200835.1 Kitasatospora sp. NPDC048365 | reverse complement strand
CGCCTCGGGCCGACCTGCAACAATCCGTCGCCGCCGTGTTCTTCTGCACGATTGTCTTGGGGTTGCAGACGGGCGCGCCGGGCGCCCCCCCCCCCCCCCCCCCCGACTTTTTCGTTGCGCCGGCCAGCGGACGCTGGGTGAGGAAGCCTTGGCGAGCGAGGCGTCCGAGGCGGCTGCGGGTGATGTTGACGGACGCCTCGTCGGTGGGCATGCCGAGGAGTTCGTGCAGCTCGCGCGCCCGGAATGCCTGGTCGGCGGCGAGCTCTTCGATCCGGGCGCGTAGTTCTGCGGCCCGGGCGATGGCCTCGTCCTGCCGGGTCTGGAGGTCTGCCAGGAGTGCGCCGACGTTCACGCGGCCAGTCCGAGGGTGTCGCGCCGGGCCGGGGCTGGTGTGGTGAGGCGGCGGGTCATGTTCGCGGTTGCGGGACGAAGCCCTTGCCCTGGTCGGCCGGGTTGCGGCGGACGACCTCGACGTCGATGTCCGGCAGAGCGCGGAGACGGCCAGGACGACGACGCCGATGATCAGCCCCATGACGCCCTCAGCCGCTACGCCCGCTACGCCCGCTACGCCCGCTACGCCTGCTATGCCTGCTACGCCCGCTACGCCTGCTATGCCTGCTACGCCCGCTACGCCTGCTATGCCTGCTACGCCTGCTACGCCTGCTACGCCCACCCCGACCGTGCACGTCCGCGTGACCGCGCTGCCCGCATACGGACAGCTGACTAGGGTGTGCGTGACAAGCGGTGCGGTTCGAGGTGGTGGGGGAGTGGGCGCGTGTCGGAGATCGTGGTGCCGGGACCGGAACCGGACTGGCAGCCGGCCACCATCCCGCCGTACTACACCGGTCGGAACCCGGCCGTGCAGTTCAGTCTGTGGGAGGCGGCGGCGGGGTCGTTCCGGATGGTGGCTGGTCTTCGGCCGCCTCTCGAGGCGCTGGCCGCGCGCCTGCGGCTGACGGTGGAGCGCAGCTGGGAGGACCTGGGCGAGGTCGACACGGCCGTCTTCCGCATCGGAGGCCTGAACTTCGCGCTCAGCCTGATGACATACAACCAGCAGGAGACCTGGGTGTGGCTGCACCGCTCCCACGAGGACCCGGATGCCGCCCTGGAGGTCCTGCTGCGCGCGCTCGGCGTGGGCCAGGAGGCGGTGGTGTTCACCGGCGGTCCGGACACGGGCTTCCACTACCGGGACGCCGAGGGCCCGGCAGGGGCGTGACAGTGCGGGCCGTGCACCGCCGGCGCCGTAAGCGTCCCGCCGGCAGGCCACACCACAACGCAGAGCGGCCATTCCTTCAGCCCGCAGTCCCTCCGCCCCCGGCGCGGACTCCGGCACGCCCCGCAGCAGCCCGTCCTCCGGCGCGAGCGCCTCCACCGCCGTGCCTTCCCGCCGGTCGGGCACCACCGGCTCGGCCACCGATTCCTCCTCCTTCACCGCCACCGTTACCGCGGCGGCCGGCACCGGCACCGGCCGGAGGGGCTCCTGCGGCTGAGTGTCCGCGGCCAGGGCCTCAGCAGGTGACAACGGTTCGGTCCGGTTCGTTCCGGGACGGGGCGCGGGGGAGGCAGGGGGCCGGGGCCCGCGCCGTGTACGGATGTGGGCCTTGTTAAAATGCGCTGCTTGGCACAGCGCCCATCTAATCCTTGGATCATTTGATGTCACTGCCTCCCAGCCCCACGCAACGAACTCAGCGGCTGGACTCCCTCACCGGTCTCCGATGGTTCGCCGCGCTGGCGGTGTTCATCTACCACAGCGGACAGATATGCCGGGTCCCCTATATCGGTGACTACACCCTCTACGGAGACTCGGGGGTGGCGTTCTTCTTCGTGCTGTCGGGCTTCGTGCTGGCCTGGTCGTTCTCCGACGAGACCACGATGCGGGTGTTCTACTGGCGCCGGCTGGTCCGCATCTGGCCCGCCCTGGTGGTGAGCGTGGCCTTCGCCTATGTGGCGCTGCACCAGGTTTGGTCGGTCGCCCGCCAGGACGTGTTCCTCGCCGTGAGCCTGCTGCAGGCATGGCACCCCAACGTGCTGCTGACCGGCAACCCGGTGTCCTGGTCGCTGTCGGCGGAGGCGTTCTTCTATCTGATCTTCCCCTTCGTCATCCGCCCGATCATCAAGGCCAAGCCGGTCGTCCTGGCCGCGCTGGCCGCGCTGCTGGTCGGTCTGGACCTGGGCTTCCGCAAGTGGGCGTTCGACTACTACCTCCCGCACCACAACGACACCTTCCATCTCCTGGTGGTGCTGCGCATTCCGCCGTACCGGGTGCTGGAGTTCCTGATCGGCATCGTGGTGGCGGCCGCGATGCTCAGGGGCTGGCGGCCGCGCATCCCGATGAGCGTCGCGCTGCTGCTGGTCGCGGCCGATGTCTACGCCATCAAGTGGGCCATGGACCAGCAACTGCTCGGAATGTTCTGGTGGAACCAACTGATGACCCCGGCCTTCGCGGTGCTCATCATCTCCGCCGCTGGGCGGGACCTCGCCGGGAAGCGCTCCGTGTTCCGTTCCCCCTCGCTGGTGGCGTTGGGGACCTGGTCGTACGCCTTCTACCTGATCCACCTCACTGTGATGAAGTGGCTGGAGCCCCACGTCAAGATGGTGCAGGGCGAGCGCTGGCAGAACCTGGTGCCCCTGTGGACCTTCCTGTCCGTGGCGGTCGTGCTGTCGTGGCTCTGCTATCGCTTCATCGAGCACCCCGCGGACAAGTGGCTGCGGCGGATCGGCCCGAAGAACCCCCGCCGGCCTGCCGTGGACGCGGTGCGCGTGCCGGCCCCGGGCCCGCTGCCCGAACCCGCGGTCGTCACGCCGGTGGCCCAGGGGGCAGCCGCGGGCGGTCGGTAGACCGTCGGCGGGCCGCCCGCCCTGCACCACGGCGGCCGGCCGGGTACGGCGGTCGCAAGAATCCAGGGACGACAGGCGCCGCGGACAGCCGCGCCAGGAGCGCCCACCGGCTCACCGGGCAGCCCAGGCCATCCACGGCCTGGGCTGCCCGCGCCCTTTCGGCGTTCCGCCCCCTTTCGGGTCACCGGCGCCGGCTTGCCCCCGGGGGGCAGGACCGGCGCGACACTTCCTCCATGAAGTCCACCACCGCCTGCCGCCACGTGAGCACGTGCCGGCAGGCGGTGGCGTGTGTGGGCGGGGCCGCCGAAGTATACCGGCTGGGTCTGCCGTTGGGCCCCGTCCCGGGCCGTCCCGGGCCGTCCGCCGAGGCTGAACCGTCGGGAGACGTCCGGGGGGGGGGAGTACAGCACTTCCTCGGGCAGGTAGTTGTCGATGCCGTCGGGCAGTGGAGCCGTCCAACCGGCCTCTGCCGTGCTCAGGTGCGCCGGACCGATCGGGTGGCCGGTTGCGCGCAGGAGTTCGGCGATGTCGGCGAGACAGTCACCGCCGGCGGCCTCCAGATCCCGCAGCAGCAGGGGATCGAGGCTCTCCCGGCCATCGGCCATCGGCACTTTCTTGGATACACGGCAGCAGGTCACCAAGGCGGATGGTTGGCAGCCCACGGGCGCCCGCCGACCGCCACGGGGTGATCGAGGAGAATCCGCTCGGAGCCCGCACCGACCTGGCCCCACGCGCAGTGCACGCTGCCGGGGGCAGCCCGCTGCGCGGTGCACTGCTTGCAGCGCCCAGGGGTCGACGAACGGCTCGGCGACCCTGGCGGCAGCGTCGTCGGACGGCACGCTCGCGGTGTTGCTCGAGGTGGGCGAAGTTCAGCCGTGCGGCATGTCGCCTTCGTCGACGGACGCTGGTCCGCAACGAGGCACTGGCCAGGGGACTGGTGGCGGAGGCCCGCTGCCTGGAGACGTACGTGACGCGCGACCGTCCCTTCAGCGACTCGCTCCCGCGGACCGTCCGGCACGTGATCCTCGGCTTCAGGACCCACGACGGTCGGGACATCCGGATGGAGGACACGTCAGGGGTCCCCCGCGTGGTCGGTGACCACGTCTGGGTCCGCTACCTGCCCAGTCAGCCGCAGCAGGCGGCGGTCGCCGACGCCGCCCCGGCGGGGCAGTCGATCGGCCTGGTCCTCGGACTGGTGGTCGGTGCCGGCTTCGTCTGTGTCGGGCTGCTGATCGCCGGCGCAGGCCTCGGCGTCGGGTTCTTCGCCTCCGAGCCGGCCTACCCTGAGTGGCCCGCCGGTCCGTCGGTCAACGGCGGCTTCTTCCGGTGACGCCCGCGGCCACGGAGGCCTCGCCAGGGGCCCGGCGGGCCGCCGCCGGCGACGTGGCGCTGTGCGCCGCGCGGAAGGCCCGCCAGGAGCACGGTGGGGATCTGCACGGCGCGTAGCGGTGTCGGCAGTACCGCGTGGGCACTCTTCCGGAAGACACGCTGGCCCCGTCGTCCAGGTTCGCCGTCCCACCGTCCTGCGGTCGCACCCGTGCCGCAGGCAACAACGGCTTCACCAGATCCCACAAACCGTCAGGGACCGTCCAGCCCCACCCACCACTCCCCACAGCTCATCCAACAACCCAGCCACCACGTAGGACACGCTGTAAGGACGGGCTCGCAGACGCACGGGGAAGAGGTGATCGCCGCGGGACCGGACGGCAGCTGTTCAGAAGCGTCAACGCCGGTGGCAACCAGCGCATCAGCTGATGCGGGGGAGAGAGCGGGCGGGGGCGTATGCTGTGCTCGGCAGTTCGCGCCTGCCCGCTCCGAGTCATGGTGGCCCACGTCCACCGTGGCGGCGAAGACAAGGTTCTCCGAATCGCGCATCAGCGTTCCGCCAGGTCATCCAGTGTCTGCGGCGGGATGGGCGTGGGACGTCCCGCTCGATGGAGCACACGATGACCCAGAACCGTCGCCAGAAGCAGGACCTCCGCGCCCACCAGGCGGCCACCGCAGCCGGGTTCATGGTGACCCGCCGGTACACCATCCTCTTGGGCCACGTCATGCAGGAGCACCCGGAGCTCGGTGACTTCGGGATCGGCGTCTTCGACCCCAGGCGCAAGACGGCGGCTCAGCGGCAGACCGAGCTCGCCACCCACCGCCGAGAGCTCGCCCGAAGCGTGGCCGGTGTGATGCAGACGGTCGCGTGGTTGGACGGGAACGTCACCCCGATCAAGACGCCCACCTACAGCAGCTACGGTGTGAAGCACATCATGGAGCGGGACAGCGGCCTGTACGTGACCAACGGCGTGTTCATCGCCGCCGCCCTCATCGCCGGCTACCCCCACTCCTACGACCGGCCGAACGTGCTGTTCGGCATGAGTGCCCGAGACCTGAAGCGGCTGAGCTGAGCAGTGCGGGTGCCTGGCCTCGGGCCGGGCACCCGCACCGGGGAATCAGGCCGTCGCCGCGGGTGCGAGACCACTGCCCCAAGGCGGCCGATGCGGCGGGAGGTCCGGCAGCACCGACCGGCCCGCGGCGCCGGTCGGACGACACCCGCTCCCTGCGAAAATGCGCGGGGAAACGCCACCTATCGCCACCCCCACGAGTGAACTACGTGTTCCTGACGGCACATAGGCTCTAGATCGCACTACTCCCTCTCGCGCGTCCCTTGGCCGCCGGGGTTCGACGGTCGTTTCGTCGAGATGCGGAGGGCGCAATGCCAACCGAGGAGCAGGCCGAGCCGGAGCCCGTCGAGGAGCCGGATCGTCTGACGCTTAGGGAAGCGGAGCGCCGGCAGGACAGGCTGTTCGCGATGGTTCGCCTGGTGGTGGAGTCGTCGCTGCTGGTCATGGACTTGATGCACGCCTTCGGCGTGGTCTAGCCAGACGGCAAGCAGAGCGGCCCGGCGGTAACCGGGCCGCTGTCCTGCTGGTGAATGGGGTCGCTCTCGGATCGGTGTGGTAGCCGGAGGGCGGCCCCGCTCTTTGGCCGTACGATCCGGCTCATCAGCGAGTGGTGAACCGGAGTGCGGGCGCTGTCCACGCTACCGGAGCCGACCTGGTTCGACAGCCTGGCGAGCCATGGCGTTCGGTCTCCTTCGGGTTCGCCAGCCGCTTGGATGACGCGGAGGGAGGAGGGTGGGGGTTGCGAGGGCCCGCGCCGCCGTTGCCTTGGCTCGATGTTCGACGTGGTACCTCGGGCGAACCGACCCCGGGTGCCAGTGGCGCGCGGGCGCCTGTGTGCCTATTCGGCGTCGAGCAGTGTGTCCAACAACTGCTGGATGTCTTGTGGTCCGGCGCCGGGGGGAACGGTGGCGGTGTCGGGGTTGGATTCGACCATGGCGACGGCGGGGGCCCCGGCGGGAAGGAGTCCGAGGAACCAGACGATGGTCGCGGCCCAGAACTCGGGTGATCCGTCGCGGAGGATGAGGTGGCTGCGGTCGAAGTAGCTGCCGTGCCTGGTCATGTCATCGAGAGTCAGCTCGAAGTCGAGGTACTCCATCCGGCTGACCGGCGCGAACTTGTGCCGGCACCGCACGTCGGGGAACCTCGCCTCGAGGTGTCGCTCCACGTCCTGGTAGGTCAAGGGCCAGGTCGTGCCGGGGGTGGCGGCCACGAAGATCGCATTCTGCACGGGGGTTCCCTTCTGCGGCCGTCGGCTAGGGGACGACGCGGACGTTGCTCTTCACATGGTGGGCGGCCAGCAGATACTGCCAGTAGCCGACCGTCTGCGGGTCGTTGGTGTCGATCTCAAGGTACTGGGCGTGGTTCGCAGGATTGTCGATGGCCGCCTGGTAGCGGCTGAGCTCGGACTCGTCACCGCTGAGCAGCAGGTTCGTGTTGAACCTGCTCTCCTGAAGCCCTTCCAGGGTGCGTGGACTGCAGCCCTGCTTGCGGACGTTCTTGGCATCGATGATCGCACCGTCCGAGGGCCGGAAGCCGTCCGCCCACACCGTCTCGCCGTTCGCACCCGGCATCAGGTGCTCGGGGGTGCCGGCCACGCGGAGCTGGTAGGCCCGGTCGTCGGCGTTGCCGTAGTTCGGCAGTCGGCTGGGCAGGCCGGCGACCCAGGTGGACGCGGCGAACTGCTCTGCCGGGCCGTACAGGGGGAACGGGGGCGGAATCGGCGGCGGCACGGGGCCGACCCCGGGTGCGGCCGGCGGGCTGCCGGCCCCGGTCGGGTTGGTGGGGCCGGGCGGGGTCGCGGCGCTCGCGGAGTCGAGGCCCATGACGGCCGGGACGGCAGTCACCGCGGCCGCGACGCCAGCGGCGATCGCCAGACGGGCAGCGAGCGCGGCGACGACGGCTTCGGCCTCGGCGACCGCGGCGGCCGCCGCCAACTCGGCCTCGGCCACCGCGAGGGCCTCGACAGCCACCGCCGCGTCGGCGGCCAGCGCCGCGTCCGCCGCAACAGCGGCGGCGTCCGAGCCGCCCAGGGTGAACACCGTGAGGATGATGCCCGCGGCAGTGATGACCCCGGCCGCGACGCCCAGACCGATCAGCGTGTTCCGGCACGTCTCGATCGCGTCCGCGTACTGGACGCAGATGCTCTGCATCTCCCGGCACGCGGCGGACGTGTTCTCCATCAGCGGCAGCGACGAGGCAACGTCCTTCCCGCCGTGCGGACGGGCTGCGTAGACGGTGGCCGCGTACGCGGCGAACGCATCGAAAGCAGCCCCCGTGCACTGAGCCATCACCTCGGCCGCATGCCGACCGGCATTCACCTGCGCATCGTCGATCAAAGACGCACAACGCGCCCAGACCTCACCCGCGTGACGCAGCCGCTCCGGATCACCCTGCGGCCAGAACTTCCCGATCACCGGGATCTCGTGAACCTCCTTCGACCCGGTGACCATCGGAAGACTGCTGTACGCCTCGCTCGGCTCACACTCCTGCGCACGCTGCGCAGTTGCCGAGGAGGTCTGGATGTTCCCGGTGAGCGCGGCCGCGATGGCGTCCTCGGCCTTGAGGTAGTTGACGGCCATGGTCAGCAGTCGGCCGGAGATGGCGGCCATGCCCTGGCCGGCGGTGCCGATCGCCTTGACGATCGTCCGGGCGGCCGGCTCGTACTTGCCGGCGAAGGAGTGCGCGATGCTGTCGTCCCCGGCCATTCCGGCCGAGGAGGAGAGGTCGGCCGCGACACCGGCCGCGATGTCGTAGACGAAGTCCTTGGTGTCCAGGAACTGAACGGATGCCCGAAACACAGTGCTCGGGTCAACTACGAAGCCGCCGCCCCCGGTGGCCGCTGCGTTCCCCACGAGACGCCCCTCCCCACGGTCCGTGCCCGCAAGCATAGGGGCAACACCCGTCCGCCTCATGGAAGTTCAACGGACGCGGCCACCTCGCACGAGTCGGAGCCGAGTATGGGCCGGCCCGCGACCACCCTGCTTACGCCCGGCCGGTGACCGCCACCGACCGGCCTTCTCCGTATCGGAAAGCACCGACCAGCGGTCGAGGACAGCGGAACCGGTACCCAGGGAAGACGAACCCATCCCAGTCGCCACCCGACTACAGCGACAGGCACCGCTTCGACGTGATCTCAGAAGACACCGCGATCATGCAGGATCCCACCGCCACCCGCTCCGGTGGAGGAAGCGGGATCCCGGCGGACAGCGGCCCGGCGTGAGAGGTCAGGCGCCGGCTGGCTTCGTCACAGGAGAAGGCTGGAGACGCCTGCCTCCAGCATCGGAACCAGAAGGTGCACCGCGGTGTCGGTCGGGTCGGCCAATGGGTTGGGTACCTCCCACGGTCGGAGGCGGCTGCTGCGGACGAGGTCGGTGATCGCGGATTCGATGCCGGCGGCATCGCCGTTCGACAGGGCGGCGGCAAGCAGGAGCGCGCTTCGACCGGGCCCGGTGGCGACCTGGCCGGCGAGGGCGTGAATCGGGTCGGTGAGAGCCCGGGCCCGGGCAAGGGCTGCCAGGCCTGCGAGCGCGAATCTGACCGGTTCGTCGGCCCGCTCCCAGGCCGCGAGGAGTTCGGGTGCTGCTGCCTCCACGGCTCGCCGGGCGTTCGTCTCGTCGGCGGACCCGTGGGTAGTGAGCCGGTGGGCAGTGAGCCGGTGGGCGGTCAGCCGGTCGGCGTCCTTCGCGGCCCGCTGCCGGGGATGGGCTGCGACGCGCGTCAGACAGGTGATCACAACGGCGCGGTGGGCGCAGGACACGTCCGGGCGAAGGGCGAGGGCCGCGAGAAAGGGGACATGGAACGCGGTGTCCGCGTCACACTCGTCGTCTCCCATCAGGGCTCGTGCGAGGTCCGTGAGGACGTCGATGTCGTCGTCGGCCGCCGCCGACGGACTCGCCCACCGTTCGATGACTGCGGGGTTCGGGGCGCCGAGTTCGAGGAGATCGGATGCGGCTGCGCACGCAGCGTCCTGGAGCGGGGGAAGCGGGTAGTGGGTGTGGGGGCACCGGAGACCGAAGTCGGGGGCGGTGTCGGCCGGGGCGGGCGGGAACGCGGCCACGGTGCGTTCCCGCAGTGACCGTGCCTCGGCTGCGGGGACCTTGCGTACAGTCGCGGCAGCGGAGACCGACAGCGCAGCTGCCCCGGGAAAGCCGGTGCCGTACCCGACACCGTACCCGCCCACGGCACGGGCCACGCTGTTCACGGCGAGGCGCTCCCAACCGAAGGTGCCGCCCGTTGCGAGGCCCTCGTCGTCGACGGCGGAGACGACGTGCCACCAGCCATCGACGGGACGACCGACGTCCGTGACCGGGTCCGGGTACACCAGCTGCGCGGGCTGGAACGCGACCGTGCCGTGGCCACGCCCGCACAGCTGCGCGGCCGCCCAAGCGGCGGCGCCTTCGCCGGGTACAACGGCATCGAAACGGTCCACTGCGGAGCTTCTTTCCCTGATCCCACGGCGTGACAGCCGATCCTAGAAGGCGCCACCGACAGGTCGGGTGACCCGTTCTCCTCGACCTAGAGATCGTCTTCAAAGGTGATCAAGTGATGAGAGATCATGTTCGGTGTGGTACGTCGTCATGAGCTCTCCGATGTGGAGTGGGAGGTGCTGTCCCGGTTCCTGCCGAGGTCTGGAACCGGGCGGCCCAGAGCGAACGACCGGGTGGTGCTGAACGGGATCGTGTGGAAGCTGCGGACCGGTTCGGCCTGGCGGGACGTTCCGGAGCGCTACGGGTCCTGGCAGACCCTGTACATGCGTTTCCGCAGGTGGGCGCTGGACGGCACGTTCTCCCGCGTGCCGGCGCAGGTCCAGGCCGAGAAGGACGCCACCGGGGACATCGACTGGCTGGTGTCGGTCGACTCCACGATCGTCCGGGCCCACCAGCACGCCGCCGGCGGCAAATGGGGGCAGTCGATCGGGACGAAGCGGGTGATCACGCCCTCGGTCGATCCCGAGGAGGACTGAGCACCAAGGTCCACCTGGCCTGCGACGGCCGGGGCCGTCCGCTCGGCTTCGTCCTGACCGGCGGCAACACCAACGACTGCACCCGTTTCGAACACGTCATGGAGACGATCCGTGTCGCACGGATCGGGCCCGGCCGGCCTCGCACCCGGCCCGACCACGTGGTTGCCGACAAGGGCTACAGTTCCCGCAAGATCCGCACCCACCTGCGCCGACGCGGCATCCGGCACACCATCCCCGAACGTGCCGACCAGGTGCTCAACCGCCTGAACCGCGGCTCACGAGGCGGCCGGCCCGTCGGGTTCGACCGACAGGCCTACCGCCTGCGCAACGTCGTCGAACGCTGCTTCAACCGCCTCAAGCAATGGCGCGGCCTGGCCACCCGCTACGACAAGACCCGCGAGTCCTACCAAGCCACCGTCACCATCGCATCGATCCTGCTCTGGATCTGATTTTTGAAGACGATCTCTAGCGAGACTGCCCAGTGACACTGCTGCCGAAGTGAATCGCGCAGTGCCTGACCCGCGCGACGCCAGCCGGTCAACTCTGGTTGGCCAGGGCGAGGTCCACCCGCTCGTCATGGCCGTTTCGGGGCTTGCCGAGAGTGGTAGCGCAGGCGTCTCCTGGCGCGGCCTCGCAGACCGGGCAGCTGACGATGGTGACGTCGTTGCTCAGCCGCCAAAGGGTGCGGCGCAGCTTCGCTGCCTTCTGCTCAGCTGCCACCCGGTGCTCCTCGGCTAGCTCAGTACTGGCTCGGGCCGTCCAGTCGTCGAGCGGGTCCGCCAGCAGTTGGCGCAGGTCCGCGTCGAGTGACGGCGGCGGGGGAAGCGGGGCTTGGACAAATCCTCGGCGCCCGTCGAAGTAGGACTCCCGCTCGTAGAAGGCGAACTCCTTCGGCCCAGATACGCCGGCGAGTCTGCGGCGTGCCGCGTGGATCGCACGCTGGGCCAGCCCGCGGGGGGTGCGGCACACCTGCGCGGGGTGGGCGGCGCAATGCGGGCAGGTGACCGAGAAGATCAGCACCAGGTGCTGGCGGTTTCGTTCGGCAGCTTCCTCCCGCTTGATCTGCCGCTCTTCATGCTCCTGCCGACGGCGCTCCTCCTTCGCTGCCCGTTCGACTCGCGTCTTCTCCTCCTGCTCGGGTGTGAGGTGGTTCGGGCACGGCTCTTCATCGGTACGCCATCTGCACGGTGTGCCGTCCTTCTTGGGCCGCCCACACAGCCCGGGGCCTGCCGACAATGCGGCGCCGACCCGCCACGGTCGATCGTCGACTGCTCCGCAGGTCGTGCAGGCAGGTAGTTGCTCAGCCTCGACATGTTCCACCATGTAGTCGAAGCCGTTGATCCTCACGGTCAGGCGGGGCTTGGCACAGCAGTTTCTGTCGTCGAGCATGTCGGTATGTTCGGGGCGCGGACTTCTCCGCTCCAAGCAGTCATACCCCTGAATGAGTGACTGGCGCTCACGGTTGTTGGAGAAGCGCTGTCCGGCTCCGGCCGTAGGCCACGCCAGTGCCGCGCCCCGGACGTTCCCAAGACGGTCAGCCGCGGGGGACGGCGCCGGCAACCGCCAGCAGCAGTGCCCTGTCAGCGCCACATCCCGGACCGCTGTGGCCACCGCCTGCGTGACGTCGTCCACGCCGTCCAGCCTCACGACGGGGCACTGACCCTGTGGCTGTACTCGCTGACGACGCTGGTCTGGGCTGCCGCGACCTTTCGCGACGGCCGGGACGCGCACCCGGTACGCCAGTACGGCGGGCGCCGCCTGTGGGACGACTTCGAACGCACCCTCACCTGGTGGCACGAGGCGGGCGAGCCCGGCATCGAGCGCTTCGGACTGGCCGTCACCCCGGACGGGTGGCACGCCTGGCTCGACGATCCCGGCCAGCCGATCTGACACCCCGCCGACCAGGCCCCCGCCTCCCTTGGCCGGCGATCAGCCCTGGGGATCGGCGGCGGCCTGCTTCGATCGGGGCAGGCCGCCACCGCCCAACCCGAGGAGAGGCTTTGGAACATCGGGACTTCGTCCACCACGTGGACGGCGAACAGCTGAGCTGCACCACCTACACCCCGGCGGGCGAGGGGCGGCCCGAGCGGGTGGTGATCATGCATGGGGCCGGGACCGGCAGCAAGCAGCGAAGCCTTCCCCTCGCAGAGGACTTCGCGAGGGCAGGGTTTCGGTCGCTGGCGTTCGACTTCTCCGGCCACGGCCGGAGCACCGGACGGCTCGACCTGCTGAGCCTGGAGCGCCGTTTCCTGCAAGCCCGCAGTGTCATTGAGGAGTTCGCGCCCACCGAGCCGGTGACGCTCGTCGGCTTCAGCATGAGCGTGCAGACCATCGCCGACCTGGTCGAGTACCTGGGCGAGCGGGTGACCACCATCGTCCTCGGGGCGCCGGCCGCGTACTCGGCCAAGGCGTGGAAGGTCCCGTTCGGGTCCGGGTTCACGGAGATCATCCGCGCGCCCCAGAGCTGGCGGGAGAGCCCGCCTTCGACACCTACGCGCGCTTCACGGGCCGCGCTGTCCTGGTCGTTCCCGATCACGACGCGGTGATCCCGCCCGGGGTCACCTTCCGCATCGAAGCCGCCCTGCGCAAGCGCGCGGTGTTCGACCGGCTCACGTTCCCCGGCTCCCAACACACGCTCGGGCTGTGGCTGGCAGAGCACCCCGACGACCGGCAGAGGATCGTCGACCGCTGCGCCGCGTAGCTCCGGGCTCGGCACCTGCCCGAGGGGGCGGGCGGCGCTTCAGGAGTGCGGCCGCCAACGAGTGGTGTGTCAGCTGGCCGGCGTGTAGTAGCGGATGACCCATCCGCCCGACATGGTGGGGCTCACCAGGATGTCGTAGGAGTTTCCGATCTTGATAGGGGCGTAGCCGAGCACGTCCTGCTCGGCGGCTTCTTCGGCGAGCGGCATCTGGTTGCGCGGCTCGTTGGCGGTGGAAAAGGAGAGGAGATGCCGGCCGCTGATGTTGAGCTTGTCGGTGATCGTCACCCGGATCTTCCGTTCGTTCGGCGCCATGGAGTCGAACGGCGAGGAAGCTGCAGAGGCGCCGGGACGAGGTGCCAGCTGGAACGCGATCACGCTGAGCATGACGAGCAGGGCCGCCGCGGCGACCGTGAGCGCGATTCGAGTTCCGCGGGGGAGCGCGCGGAACTGGCTGATCACGCGGTTGCCGGATCCGGGGTTTGACGATGAATACGAGGGATCGATCATGGGTTCGGCCTTCGATCTGACGGGTTAACGGCTCCGTGGGCGCGCTCACCTTATGCCCAGCCCGGGTATACGCGCTGGCACAGGCCGCGGACCGGGGTCTGGACCCGTCCTGGACACCAGGTCCGGCCGGGCTGTGGTCTGCCCCGTGCTCGGGCGGCGGCGCCAGACCCGGCGGCCGCGAGCGGTGCCCAGCTCGGGCTGGTGAGCTCCTGGACCACCCGGTCCGGCGAGGGCGGCCTGCGCGTGCTCCTGGCCGCCCTCGCCGACCGGGCCCAGCTGCTCGTTGGCGACCCGGCCGGAGCGGGTGCGTGCCTGGCGGCCGCCGACATGGTCGTCCTTGCCTTCGGCGGATCCGCCGGCTCATAGCTGGGCCCTGGCTGTCGAACCGCGACCCGCTCCGCGACAACAGCATGGGCGACGGTGTGGGGACGCTCAGGGTCGAGCCGGACCTACGGGCCATCGCCAGGCTCGCGGAGGCCGAGCAGACCGTCATGCGCCAGATGTTCGCCGAGATCCACGAGAACTTTTGCGGGACGCTGCGCCTACCTTGCCGGCGACAAACTCCGAACCGGTTGCAGGCGAGCGCGCGGGTCTGCAGCGTCGACAGACCGCCGTGGCGGCTACGGACGGGTGCGTACGAGGGCTGACCCGGTGACCATGATGGCGGTCTCATCTCTCGGTTGCCGACTCGCCAGCCAGGCCGGACGACGGCACACCAACCCATGACAGGACAGCTGCCGCCGGCGGCCCATCTCGCAAGGCGTCTTCGTTCACCAGGGACCAGGGATCCTGCGGGTCGGTAGTGAGAACAGCGTGCGTCCCACGGCGGTCCTGTTCGCTTCGACGATAGTCGGTGCTCAGGGGGATGCCGAGGCACAGCGCCGCGTATCCGTCGGGAAGCGACGGGTCCGCCACCGCACCGTCGCGCAGACACCACGCGTGCTCGAAGACCGGCCACGCCATCAGGCCCGGCACCAAGACGAAGCCCTCGACGTAGGTAGCCCCGGTGGCCTCCGCGTAGTCGGTGGCGGCCGCGAAGCACCGGCCGGGTGCCCACTGCTCCCGGTCTCCCGGCCATGGTGACGGCCGTTGCACCGTGCCGAGCTCGCGAACAGCCTGCGCGAACGACCGAAAGCGCCAACCGTCTTCCCCCAGCAGCAGCTGAGCGAAGGTGTTCACCCATTGGTGCAGGGTGCTCTCGACCTCCGAGACCTGTGCCATACATGCCCTTCCACGAGACGGACCGGCCTGCCGACTACCGGCCCTGGACTCTCCTGCTCGCTCCACCAGGGCAGTAACCGGAGCGTGGTCAAGCCGCTCACCATAGTCTTCGTGGCACCGTGGTTGTGCCGTTGTGCCGCCGCTCCCGCCCGCCGGCCGTCATCGCGATGACCCATCGGCGGCGCCGCTGCGCCGCTGGTTCTCCCCGGAGCGCGGGCTCAGCCGCAGTTGTCGCAGATCCCGGTGGCAGGGAGCTGGACGTGGCAGGTCGGACAGACAGGGGCCGGTCTGTCGGCGGTAGTGGCCGCGCGTCGGCGGGAGATGGCTTCTCGGTAGCGGGGAGCGAGGGCCGGTTGCCCCCCGTCGGTGGGCAGCGAGGCGCAGTACTTCCGGTAACAGGCGAGCCGCGAGGTGGCGGCGTGCACCTCGCGATCGTGCGCGTCCGCGGCGGCCGGTAGGCCGGCAACCCTCAGGACCTCGCTGTAGCCCTCGCCGACCATGCCGTCGTCGACGCGGACCACCAACGATGTGAGCGGTGGATCGTCGCGGCGGTGCGCCTCGTTCAGAACCCCGTTGAGTACACGTCCGATCCAGTTCTGCAGAAGCAGACGGGTCCGGATCCCGGAGACGTCCTGTACGGCCTCGCCGAGCCGACCGTAGGTGATGACCGCATGATAGGTCCCGGCTACCTGGACCAGCAGCGGGTACGCCGCTGCACTCCAGGCAGCCACCGCCTGTGTGAAGTCCACCGCCACTTCTGCGCCGGCGTCCACACGCCAGCACCCGAACCGCTGATCCCCGCCTTGATGCCCCATACCCCACCTTACCCCACCTTGCCCGGCTCATCCTGTTCCCGTGCGCTGAGGCTACGCGGTCACTGGGGTCGGTCTTCGCCAGGTCGGCATCGTGGCCGAGGAGCCGGGGACGCGGTGGAGTGCATGCTGCAGATGTCACTCCAGTAGTTCGAGTCGCTTTCGGGGCAGTCGAGCCCGAGTCGCTTATCGCGATCGGCCTTGGGGGCAATGGCCGATCAGCCCGTCCGGCATCCTGGGAGTCAGATACCGGCCGCCAACTGTCCTGTCTCGTTGAAGCTGCTTGATCTGCAAGCGTTGATCCGTGCTGTTCCAGATGTCTCGGACCTGACTGAAGATCAAGTTCACGGCGAAGCAGGAAGGGTCTTCGCCCGTGATGGTGGACACGCGGTTGGTTGTCACGCGGCGAGGGTGAGCTTAGCCGTGTGGTGTCGGCGTTCGTAGTCGTTCGGGCTGAGATGGCTGTTGGCAGAGTGTCGGCGGCGGGTGTTGTAGCGGGTCAGCCAGGCGAAGACGGTCCTCCTGCAAGTGGCGGGGTCGCCGAAGTCGCGCGCGCCCTGGAGGGTCTCGCGTTTCAGGGAGGCGTGGAAGCTCTCGCAGGCCGCGTTGTCCGCGCTGCTGCCGACAGTGCCCATCGACCGGGTGACTCCCAGGTCCGAGCACAGGTCGGCGAAGGCCCTGGACCCGTATTGCGCCCCGTGGTCGGAGTGGAACACCGCGCCGTGCAGGCCGCCGCGGACCTGGGCCGCCATCCGCAGCGCGTCGGCGACCAGGCTCGTGCGCATGTGGTCGGCGATGGACCAGCCCACGACCTTGCGGCTGAAGCAGTCCAGCACGGTGGCCAGGTAGGGGAACTCTCCGCCCGCAAGCGGCAGATACGTGATGTCGCCCATGTACTTGCGTCCCGGTTCCGGGGCGGTGAAGTCCCGCTCGAACAGGTCCGGGACCAGCTGCGCGGCCGGGTCCGCGACGGTGGTGCGGACCCTTCTTCGCAGACGGATGCCGACGATGGAGTAGGTCCGCATGACCCGGGCGACCCGCTTGTGGTTCACCCACGTACCCGTCTCGCGCAGTTCCGCGGTCACCCTCGGCGAGCCGTAGGCGCCACCGGAATCGGCGTGGATGCGGCGGATCCGTTCGGCCAGGACCTCGTCCTCGCGTCGACGGACGGCTCTGGCCTCGGCACCGCCGAGCCACTTGTAGTAGCTGGACCGGTTGACGTCCAGGACCTGGCAGAGCCGCTTCACCTCGTAGGCGTCCCGATGGTCATGGACGAACTGGAAGCGGCTCACCAGTTCGTCTCGCCGGCGAAATACTTGGCCGCCTTGCGCAGGATGTCCCGTTCGGTGGCCAGCTTCCGCTCGCTCGCCTCGAGTTCGGCAACCCGGGCCTCCAACTGCCGGATTCGCTCGTCCGGGTCGGCGGACGGCGTCGGCTGTCCTGCCCGGGGCAGCGCCTGCCCGTCTGCCCGCGCGGCAGGCGCGATTCCCCGGCGTTCCCGGTCCCGCAGGACCCACTCACGCAGCGTCGCCCTGTTGATGCCCAGGTCGGCGGCGATGTCCTTGTAGGTCGCCCCGGGCGTGGACTCGTACAGGGCCACGGCATCGGCCTTGAACTCGTCCGAGTAGTCCTTCATCGCCATCGGCGGTGTTCTCACTTCCTCCGGATCAAGCAGATCCAGTATCAGCGTGTCCACCACTCAGGGCGAAGGCCCGCCATCCCCGGCCTGCCCTGGCCGGCACGGTCCGCTTTCGCGCAGGGACGGAGAGTGTCAGCGGTGGGTGGTCTACGGGCGGATCACATCTCGCACTGCTTGCCCTTGCCCTTGCACACGCATCTTGGAGTCCAGTCCGCTGCCCATCGGTAGCCTTTTGCCATGGTCGAACTACCGGGAGCGGTGCCGGAACGGTGGGAAGCAGAGCTTCGCTCCCGAAACCCACGACAAGCGATCCAGCCATTGACATCCATGTTCGATGAATCACGGCTGCTCTACGACTCGGCCATCCGACCTAACTGGCTGACAAGCGACCTACGGATGATCGCTGACCTGACGCCCACATTGCTTTCGTACAGCCGATTCCACGATCGGGTGGATCGGATACTTCTCGGCGGTGTCTGGCCGTACTACGTCGTCCAGGCGACGCGCCATCGTCGGCGGGTGCTTGAAGTGCCGCGTTGGTCCGAAGCCCGAAGAGTGTATGAGTTCTGGGTGGTGTCTCACACTGGTGAGCACGGCAGATTCGAACGCAGTGACGTCGCGGGTTGCGGAGAGGCTAAGACGACAAGCTTCACCATTCCAGACCTCAGGACGCAGGATGAGACGGAGGAGGACGCAACACCGGCTACGGACACACCTCTCATCATCCTCGGTGTTCCATGGCCAGGCTCAAACGCGGCGTCTCGGCCGGGGATGCCACGCTGGGACGCGCTGAGGCCCCCGAAGAGCGTGGTTGCTCCAGTGACGCAGGCTTCCCTCTCGGCGACCGGCTTGACCGATGTTGACGTGATGCGCTTTTCGTCGTTCGAGCTGTACCTGGCAGACCTGCTGAAGCGCGACGGTTTCCAGATACTCAAGGCTGGTGGCCATGCAAATGACAAGGCTGCCGACGTGATCGCGACGTCGGCGTCGGCACGACGTTACGTGGTACAGGCAAAGCACTTCACCCACGGCCGCGGATCGGTCGGAGCCCCCGCCATCTACCAGGTGAACGGAACAGCCTGGTCGGTACACAAGGCAGACGTCGCCGTGGTGATCACCAACGGACGGTTCACCAGGGACGCTGAGCGGTTCGCCAGGGATCAGGGCATTCACATGGTCGGACGTGAAAGGCTCATCGACTGGGTGACAGGAGTGCTGCCTTTGGGGGAACTCATTGGGGAGGACTGACACCCGGTGGCTGAGACAGGCCAGCGCGGCGCTGCCCGCACCCTCGACCCCGCCACGCTGCGCCAGGACATGAGCTGGCTGGAGCGCACCCGCACCGCAGCCGCGCGCTGCGCGGCAGCGAGCAGACCTCGCCCAGTCGACCGAGGGCGCGCCGCCGGCAGTTCTGACGGGCCGTGCCCCGATGAAAGGTGTTGACCGTGCTGTTCGGCGGGCGTTAGATGGGCGATCTGGGATGGGCCCCACCTCCGGCCCGCCCCACAGGAAGAAACTGATGTCCTGTGCCGACGCCCATACCGAATAGCTGAACACCCGCCGACACCTCGACTGCGAGGACTGCCACGCCGGACCGGACCGCGAGAACATCCGGATGACCGCGGTCGAGCGCGACCTGAGCCTCATCGAGATCGGGCACAGCCCCCAGTGCCCCACCTACACGATCGAGCGGATCCTGCGGGAGGCCAGTGCGGAGAGGGTCAATGAGCAGGACGCGTAGGCCAAGGAAGCCTTCCATGCCGCGGTGGAGCATTCGACTTCGAATACGGTGACCGGGGCGGTGTTGGAGGTGCGCGCGGTGCATCAGCCCCCCGAACGGTTCATGGCGGGCCGCCTGGCAGCGGGGTCGGGCCGGTTACCCGTGTCCGGGCCTGGGCGTTGTGCGGGTGTGAGCACTGATACCAACACCGTTGCCGGTCCCGATGCCGATCCCAGGGCGTTGCCGGTCGATTCCTTCACCGCTTCCGACGCGGCCCGGATCCAGTACGGCGTGGCTCTCCAACGGGCGGTCTCGAAGGCCTAGGATGCGGCGGTGATCCTGGCCTTGGACGTCGCGGTCGCCGGGGACTACGTCGATACGGTCCGCTCGATCATGCGGGACGCCGAGTTGTTCCTGTACGGCGCGGCGGTCACTGCCGAGCGCGCGCGAGGCACCAGCTGGGAGCGCATCGGAGCGGCGCTGCGCCTGACCGCCTAGGGAGCCGAGAAGCAATGGTCCGGGTATGTCGAACGGCAGATGAAGGCAACGAAGGCCAGCAGCGTTCACGTGCGTGAGCCGGGCATGTGGGCTGCCCGCCTGGACGAGTTCGTGATGACGGGTCAGGTTTCCTGGCCGCCGACACCACGAAACCGTTCAGCCCGGTCCTGGACGCTGCGGCCCGGTGACCGGCCGGGACGTCGTGGCCAGCGACCACGCCTTCTCCGGCAGCGCGGCCTGCGCCCGTTGTACTTCCTGACCGGCTCACCGTTCCTCACCGGCGTCAGCTCGCGCCGATGACCACTGCCACCCTGGTGGCGGCCGCCGTCAGGCGCTGCCCCGGTTCTGCTTGTTGTGGCACCTTGATGCGCGCAGCGCGCTCGCCGGCGACGCGAAGACCGATTCGCACCGGCTCTCCCACAGCGTGCAGCACGCCTTGGTTGTGGCCATCGACCACCTGCAGGCCCTGTCACGCTCGTGAGCGGCACCGAGCCCCGGCGTAGCTGCCTCTGAGCCCAATCCCGCAGGCCGCCCCGCAGGCTTATTCTGCGGAGGGCGCCTTACCGGGGAGGTCGAGGGCGAAGATGCCGGTGAACCTGGCTGCCAGGTCGCGGGCTTCCAGGACGACCTGGAGGACGGGGGTCTTGGGCGTGCCAGCGGCCAGCTCTGCCTCGCACTTGATCCGCAGGACCGGCCACAGCAGCTGCGCGAGCCCGATCTTGTCCTCGCGCACCTGGAGCCGCTGGAGAGGAACCTTGATGTCGTGGTGCGCGGTTCGGGCCACTTGGAGTTCCTGGCGCAGCCGTGTCTCCCAGTCGGGTGCGTCGGCCCAGGACCGTTCAGACCGCTGGGCGAGGGTGGTGATAGCTGGGACCAGTTCGTCGTCGGTGAAGTTGGCCAGTTCGTAGGTGTCGGCGCCCCACACCCGGATGTTGACCATCAGGTCGAGGACGTCCTGGCCGATGGCAGCGTCCTGGTACTCGACTTCTTCCCGGATGCACTGTTGCAGGGCCTTGCGCATCTTGTCGCGCTTCTCCTGGCTGGCGAAGAGATTCTCCTCGTCCATGGCGATCAGCAATGCAGTCGGTGAGGCATCGAGCAGCCGGCCCTTGTCGATCTCCCGGCCGATGCGTGGCGCGATGCTATAGCGGGCGATCAGATGCGGGTTCACCTTCGAGCCCTTGGTGGCCTGCACCCGTACATCCTGGGGGAGGCGCAGGCCGAGCTCACTCACCAGCCGGGGCACGTGGTAGAGCCCGGTCTCTCCCTCGACCAGGAGAAGGACTTTCGGGTAGGGCGACAAGCCGAGCTCGGCAAGCGCCCGCCCCAATGTCTTGGCGTCCTTGTGGCGGGGTGTCAGCCGGTCGTGCTGGGCACTCCACCACGTCGCGCCCGTCAGATCCGGCAGCGGATCAAGTTGTTCCTCGGCGGCGAGGTCTTCGTGGGTGCGCAGGAGGATCTCGGCGGCGGCCCGCCGCCACATGTTCTCCAATGAACGCCCGCGCAGCTTGGACCATCCCTGCCTGTAACCGGCATGACGGATCAACGGCAGCCACTGCTGCAGTGGATCGTCATGGGCGTGCGCGAGCAGGATGTCCGCAGTCGCGGCGAGGTCCCTGGGATCGAAGCCCGCCCGGATGAGCAGGTCCCTTGTGCTTGCTGCAGCCAGGTACCGTCGAAGGCCGGTCTCGCTATCGCCCGGAAGCAAGCTCAGCTGCCCGAGCACGCCGGGGAGGTAGCGGGTCGAGAGCGCACACAACGCCAGGATCAGGCGCCGGTCATCGGCGAGGGCACGGCCGTCGGGTTGGACGAATCCGTGCCGACTGAATTCGTAGCGGTTCACGGCTCGGCGAAGCAGGAGCAGCTGCCAGGAGGAGAAGACGAAGCCGTTCCACCAGGGCCGGCCCTCGTCCGTCGGCTTCGTATAGGGCCAGGCCGCTGAGTAGCCCTCAGCGGCAGTATCGCGGAGCCTTCCCTCGGCTGCGGCGGTCAGTACGCTGCTCCGGACATTTGAGTTGTCGGGGCTCGCGGTCGCCGCGAGGCGACGGCCCTCGACCGGGGTGTCGCTCACTCGGTAGAGCGGAACCAAGAGCCGATGATTATGCAGCCGTTCAAGACCGTCCAGGGACAGCTGGTGGCCCTGCTTCTCAGCGCGCTCGAGGAACTCCGCGGAGGTCAGCAGGTCGTCCTGACTGAAGATATACGGAATGGTTACCAGGGCCAGGGCGCCGTTGCCCGCGTGTGCGGGGCCAGGCTTGGTGGCTTTCGCGGAATCCACCACTTGATTGTCTCGCCGCGCGCACGGGCCCGCTCTCCAGCCGCCGACGGCTGCGCCCTGTCAGTCCCGGGCCCCCGGTGCTTGGCCGCCCCGGGTCGGGCCCCGGTGGCGTGGCCGTCGCCGGGCTGCGCGCGGCTGCGGAACCCCGGCCTGCGGCACGGGCGGGCCTCCTGGGAACGCGACCGGGAGGACGCGGCTGGGCTGTAGGGCGGCCGGCTGCTGGTGGGCGGTCACCCTCCCGCCCGCCGATTTTCCGCGAGTGGTGGGGCATCCTAGCCCCGCCACGGGTGCTGTCCCAGGTGCCCACGGCGCACCCGTTCTCGGGCTGCCTGCCGTGCTCTGTCCCGGCGCCCGCGGCACGCTCCCTCCTGCTGGTCGCGGGCCGCGTGCTGCTGCGCCGTGGCCGCTCTTCGTCAGTCGGGCCCGCGCGGTTCCTGGCCGCCCGTCCGATGCCGTTGTGCTGTCCCGTCTCCGCGCTCCGGGTATCAGCGAAGGGCGCGGCGTCAGCCGGGGGAGATCACCCCGCGGAAGGCCAGCCGTGCCTCCTCGAAGGCACCCAGAACCCGGTCGATCGAGCGGTGTCAGCCGACGCCCACAAGCCCATTACAGAAATGATGGTTCAACAGCCATCTTGCTCGACAGGCTACTTGCCCAAAACGCCTAGCTCACCCGTGCCCATTTTTATGTACCGGGCGCGATAGTGTCACGTTACATTATTGGTCGTTCCTGCTGCGCCCCCTCGGAGGTCCCCGTGTCCGCCGCGTCCGTCCCACCGTCCGATCACCAGGCCCACGCCGGTGCGGCCGATACCCTGGCCGCACCCAAGGCGGCATTGGGCGTACACAAGGCTAGGCCGCTGCTGCCCCAGCTGATTCGGGACGCCGAGCAGGGCATGGTCACCGAGCTGACCCGAGGCGAGGAAGAACGGGCCCTGCTCGTCTCCGCCGCCACGGCCACCGAGGCAGGCGTCCCGACCCACAACGCGCCCGCCTTCGGCATCGCCGACGCCCGCCCGATCCTCGGCGACCTGGTCGCCCAGGCCGCAGCCGGCGCGCCCCAGGTGCTGCTCCGCCACAAGCGGCCGGTGGCTATCCTCATCCCCCCAACGGCAACCGCCGTAGCGACCCCCGACATGGAACCCGCAGCTGCTGCCACCACCCCGCAAGCTCCCGCCACCGCACCCACGCCGCCCTCGGCCACCACACCCGCACCCGCCGCCGATCCCATGCCCGCCGCCGCGCCGCCCCGACGCCGGCTCGCCCCGCTCGGGCAGGTCCTCGACACGCTGCTCCCGACCGCCCCCGAGGGCGCGGACACCGGAGGCGATGCGGGCCGCGTGGCACTGGCCGGGCTGTCGACCGGGATCACCGCTCTCGACACCGCGCTGGGCGGTCTGCAGCCCGGCCGTTTCTACCTGGTCGCCGGCGCCCCTGGCACCGGATCGAGCCTGCTCACCGTCAGCGCCGCCCGGACCGCGGCGCTGACCGAGCACCGCACCGTCCTGTACGCGGCCTCCGGCCTGACCCGAGCCGACATCGCCGCGCGTTTGATCGCCGCCCACACCCCGGTGGACTACCGGCGCCTGCGCGCCGGGGCGCTCGCCGACGCCGAGCGGACGGCTGTCGCTCGCACCGCCGAGCTCCTGCAGGGCGCGCCACTACTCATCGACGACGGCGCCGGCCTGGACGCAGAGGCGATCACCGACACGGCCGCCGATGTTCCCGACTTGGCCCTCGTCGTGGTCGACCGCCTTCAGACGGTCCCAGATCCGCGCCTGCCACTGTCCGGCCCGCACGCCATCGCGGACGCCGTCCAGGCGCTGGCCCATCTGGCCCGCACCCGCCACCTGCCGGTGCTGGCCGCCCTCGACACCGACAACCCCGAGCTGATCGCCACGCTGGCCGCCGACATCACCCTCACCCTCACCCCCGACACCGTCGCCGGCCGGGTCCACCTTGCGATTGCCGAACGCGACCTCGGCCCACTGGCCACCCTCCACCTCACCGCAGACGCGGCCCACGCCCGCCTCACCGACTCCGCGCTCCCCGCCCAGACCCAGCAAGACACCCCCACCCCGGCACCCAACGTGCCCGCCGCGGCCGCTGAAGGCCCCTTGAAGCCCGATGCGCCGCACCCTGGCACCAACCCGCCCGCCCCCGCCGCCCTGCCCGGCGCGGCGGCCATGGACACCCACAGCCCCGCGCACGCACCCGGCCCCGCCCCGGCCGAACAGCCCCCCGCAGCGCCCCGTGCCGCTGCGCCCAAGCCCGCCACCCGCCCCGCCGCGGCTGCGCCCAGGCCTGCGGCCCGCCCGGCGCCGGCTTCGGCGTCCCGCTCGGAGTACGCGGGCACGGGCCGGGACCTCGGCTACTACCTCGACATGATCACCTCGGCAGTCGAGGCGGCCCTGGAGGAGCACGGCGGTGACACCGAGGCCGCCTCCGCTGCGCTGGAGAAGAAGGCGATCCCGAACGGAATGACCCTGTTCGAGGCGACCCGGGTCGGCGCCGCGTACGAGCACACCGTTTATCCGGAGCGCCTGGAATTCCTCAGCAAGAAGACCCGGAACGGGGCGGACGAGGTCTGGGAAGGCCGCCACAAGTGGGAGAACGCCCCGCTGATGGAGGCCGTCCGCCGGGGCGAGCCGGCCGAGGTGGCCGTGGACGTCCTCGACACCAACGCCGCCTACTGCTCGGCCCTCAAGACGCACCTGCCGATCGGCAGCCTGGTTCACCAGCCCGATGGCGGTTTCGACCCGAAGCGTTCCGGCATCTACCTGCTGCCCAAGCGCCCCACCTGGGACCACCCGCACCTGCCCGACCCGATCGGCAACCGCCTCGAGACCGGCCCCGTGCTCCTGGACGGCGCCACCGTCCGCCTCCTGATCCGCTGCCACAAGCTCGGCCTCAGCGAGGCCCCGCACATCACCGAGGCCTGGACCTCCGGTGCCTCCGAAGGACTGCTGGAGAAGTTCCGCCGCGTCCTCACCCAGGCCCGCGAGAACGCCATCACAGGCGGCGACCAGGTGACCGAGAAATACGTCAAGGCCATCTACGCCAAATTCGCCTCCACCATCGGCGAATCCACCTACAACCGCGACATCCGCCGACCCGACTGGATGCACATCATCCGCTCCCAGGCATTCGCCAACCTCTGGTACAAGGCCCACCGCGCCCACGACCACGGCCTCACCGTCGTCCGACTGCGTGGCACCGACGAACTCCACATCACCGGAGAAACCGACTGGCGCACCGTCTTCACCGAAGGCCGCCTCACCACCCAGATGAAACTCAAGGACCAATACACCCTGCCCCCGAGCCGGAAGCGGAGCGCCCAGTAGTGTCCACCGACGGATGGAAGAACTTCGGCCGCTACGGCGCCGACCGCGACCCCGGAAACATCCACGGGAAAATCGCCCTCGGCCGAGCCCTGGAAGACGCCCTGGAACGCCTCATCATCGACGGCGGCATCAAGTCCCCGGCCACCAGCCGCCGTGGCCTGATGGCCCGCCTCCGCTACCTCACCGAGACCAAGGGCGGTCCTCGGGCCCTCGCTGACGCCGGCGTCACCGTCACCCCCGCCACCATCAAGGCCTGGCGCAGTGGCAAGCAGCGCCCGCGGCCGGCCACCCTGGAGGCGATCGACACCGCCTACTGGAACCTGCGTGCCGCCAACGTGCTCGCCAACTCCGGCGCGTTCAAGCAGCACCTCAACCGCGGCGGCCGCGGCACCAAGGTCGAGATCCACCCCATCAACCAGAACGTCGTTGACGAACCCCGGCGCCGCGAGAACCTCCGGGTCCGCACCTTCCAGGTCCGCTACGTCTGGGACGACGCCGTCGACGCCCTCACAGCTGGCGACGCCGACAAACTCGAAGAGATCTGGGACGACATCATCGCCGATATGGACTCCGACTGGGGCGCCTACACCTACGTCTCCCACATCGGCCTCGGCGCCTGAAGCGATCCATGCCTGGCTGCCGTAAGGCCCCGCAGCTCAGCGATGAACATGCTCTCGCCGATGCTGGGCGCGATCCACACGGCGCCTGCGGCCCCGCCCGATTCCGGTAGGACGGGCGGGGCCTCCAGGAGCAGCGGCGGTAGACCGCGGTGGGCGTGCTGACGGTTGTGCTCCGGGTCGCTCGATGGCCTAGTAGGCGTCCCAGCGCCCGGCTACCTGCTGCGGCTGCCCGTAAGGAGCGCGCTTGCATAGGCGGCATGTGCGCGAAGGAGGCTGACGGTCCGGTTCGTCCCGTCCGACAGGAAGGGAATGATGACGAGCGCGGGGAACGCGGCGAGTGTGGCGAGCAGCAGTGCCGGCGCGAGCAGCGCGAGGACCAGCACGCGCTGGAGAGGGGCGATCGCGCGGGAGGGCATGGCGAGCATGGTTCTTGAGGCCTCCTGTCGTACGGGGCGTGATGGCCTCAGACTGTGGTCGGAAGGCATTTGTCCGCACTCAAAAGGGGCCATTGGGCCAGGTCGAGAGCGGACAAATGCCTTATTGGCAGCGGACAAAGGGGGTCGCGGTGCCCGGTAGGGGGCGCAGACATGGGGCTTTGAAGGGGGAGACGGAGCAGGCCAACGATCTTGCCCGGTACCTGCGTCGTCTGACTCGCGGTGTCCCCCAGCGCGAGCTGGAGGAGCGCTTCGGAACCGGCCGGACCGTGTGGGGCGAGTACCTGTCCGGAGCCAAGATCATCCCAGCCGACAAGCTTGAAGCACTCGTCGCCGGGCTGGTCCCCGATGCCAGGGTCAAGGCCGAGCTTGCGCATGCAGCAGGCCTGCTGAGGTCCGCCGAGGAGAGCTTTGGTGGCAGCGCCTCCCGCACCACTCTGCCGCTCCCGCGGCCCGCACCGCCGCAGCAGCTGTACGAGCGCCTTGTTGAGGCCCGGGAGCAGCAGGTTCGCGCTGAGAGGGCCTTCCACAAGTCACATCAGATGGTGCTGATTCTGCTGAACCTGGTTGCAGGCCTCCAGGCGCACTGTGAATCTCTCAAGAAGGACCGCGAGCGCGCCTTGGCTGGGGAGCGGAACGAAATCGTGGCCCAAGTGCAGATTTTGCTTGCAGTGGCCGAAGAGGAACTGTCGGAAGCCAACGTTGACCTGGGGCGTGCCCGCAAGGCACGACGGATCGCCGAGATGAACAAGGTCACTGCGCAGCGGGTGTTTGAGAACTGCCGTCGTGCCGTGGATGAGCTGAGCGAGACTTCTCTTCACCCGTCGTACGCCGCTGTCCGCGGTCGCATCACGGAGCAACTGGACAAGCAGGACGAAGAGCTCGCGGATCTCGCGGAGCTCGCCGACCTGTCTGGTCGAGCGCCAGCACCGTCAGCGGAGGTGGTCAGCGCCACCGTAATGGGCGTTGCCGGCCTCGCGCCCCAGCCGCAGGCGCGTATCCCAGGTGGGTTCCCGGGCCTGTTCCGAAGGCGGCGCTCCTCCCGCCGTAACCGCGAGGACCAAGTAGTCGAAGAGCTGGTCGAAGAGCTGAAGCGTGCCCGGGAGGAGCAGCGAGCGTTCGGGGCCGACGTCAGCCAACTTCGGCATCCAATAGCGGCCCTGCTCCTCCGCGTGGAGCTGCTCAGCCGCGAACTGCAAGACAGCTACGACGAAGAAGTCGGCATCATCCGCACAGAGGGACATCGCCTGGCATCGGCGATGGATGGCCTGATGGGCCTGGGGCTGGCTAGGCAAGACAGCTTCCTGGCTGAGCGGATCGACGTGACCCGGCATGTTCGCGAGAGAGTGGCTGCCTGGCTACCCACAGCCCACCTGCGGAGTATTGCTTTGCGCTGCGAGGGGCTGCCGTCGGCATACGGATGGGCGGATCCGATCGGCTTCGTCAGCGCACTCGACGCGGTCCTTGACAACGCCTTCAAGTTCAACCAGGCAGGCGATGAAGTGATCGTCACGATCACGACCGGCAACGACCATGTCACGGTTCGCCTGGCCGACACCGGGGCCGGTCTGACCGAGGAGGAATTGCTCCGGGTTGGCGACCGCTTCTGGCGCAGCCCGCGCCACCATGCCCTGGAGGGAGCGGGGACTGGCCTGGCCACTGCTCGGGTGTTGCTCCAGGCGACTGGTAGCTCCTTAGACTTCGCCCTCAACCACCCCAGCGGGCTCGTCGTCACCATTTCCATCCCCCACCCGCCGTGGGAGGGCAGAAGCTTGATCCGGGTCTGAGCTGGTCCCGTTCGCGAATTGATCTGGGCCATTTGACCGCTTTGTCACATCGTGGCGGGTGGCGAGATGTTGGTCCATGGAACGGGGAGTCCGTGCGAGCGGGGAGCCGAGCCGGACACACGCCAGCGGCCTGCCCGCCCTCGGGGGCCTGGGAATCACAGCGCGGGCGGTGAGCTGGCAGGCGGGGCAGATGAGGCAGGCCGAGCACGCGGCGACCTCTGCCTCCCGGACAGGGACTTGGTCTGGCGTTCGAAAGCCAGAGCCGGCCGCTCCGGCTCTCCGGGAGCCAAGGGCGGTGCGCGCCGCGGGCAATGGGTTGCGGCACGCACCGCCGAACAGATCCTCCCACCGCGCCCGCCATCCCCCTTGCGCCCTGCTCCATGCGCCGACCGCTGCCGGATCCATGCCCACCCTGGCCGCGTGCTGGGCTTGGCATCATGCCCGGCACGCATGCCTGCCCGAAAATGAACTGTGGGCACGGTCATTCAGAAAGCCGGTGCAGGACTGTGCTGCACCGGGCCTCCGATTCCCACCCGGGACTGGGAGAGCCCCGGTAAGGTCCGGTGACCGCACCACAATCGACTCGATCTGACAGGGGACCAGTGACGACTCAGCCCGGTGAACGACGCGGCCAAGTGCTGCGCCCGCTGCTCATCACGGTGGCCGGGCTGGCGGTCTCGGCGGCCGTGTTCTTCCTGCTCTGGAAGGGCCCGTGGTGGCTGGACGGAATTCAGCCTGGCGTACTGGGCAAGGACGACGGCCCTCGTGCCACCGTGGTGTCGGGGCTCCGTACGGCCATCGTTGCGCTGTTTGTCGCGATGGCCGGGATCGGCGGTCTGATCTTTACGGCGCGCACCCTGCGCGTCACTCAGGCGACGCTCGCCCACACCCAAGCCAAAGACCGCGCTCAGGAGGAGCTGACCAGGGAAGGGCAGGTCACCGACCGCTACGTGAAGGCAGTCGGTCTGCTGACCGATGACACCGCGACGGCAAGGTTGGCCGGCGTCTACGCACTCCAGCGGATCATGCGAGACTCCGAGAAGGACCACGACACCATCGTCCAACTCCTTGCCGGCTTTATCCGGGGGCACTCCCCCTTGCACGGCCCCGGTGCACCTCGAGAGTCGATTCCGAGCGACGTACAGGCCGCCCTGACCGTGCTTGCGACCCGTCCCACCCGGCCGGAGGCCGACCGGATCGACCTAAGCCGAACCGACCTCGGCGGCGCCGAACTGGCGACAGCCAGGCTGGACGGCGCGACCTTCGTCGGCAGTCGCCTCGACAAGGCGTCGTTGACCGGAGCCCATTTTCAAGGCGCAAACTTCTGGCAGGCGTCAATGCGACAGATCGTCGCCGACGGCGCCGACTTTTCCCGTGCACAGCTACTCGAAGCCGACCTCGGCATCGCGGATCTGACTTCTGCGAACCTGACCGAGGCCATCCTGCGCCAGGCAGACCTGCGCTCCTCGCACCTGCGCAACGCCAACCTGGCCGGCGCCGATCTCACTGAGGCACAGCTGATGGACCCGGACGGCACCAAGATCGCTATCGCTGATGGGCCGGCCCAGTTTCTGACAGCACGAGTGACGGGCGGAACCTTGCTCCACCGGAGCTTCACCTCCGACCCCGCGCTGGCAAAGCACATCGAGCAGTGCGACAAGGAGTTCCTCGGCGGCTGAACCACGGGCCCGTCTTGCGGCGTCGGACCGTGACTGGTCTGGTCCGACGCCGGCCCCCCGCTGGTCAACTTCGTTTCGACGGCGGACTGCTCGACACGGCACAGGGCGACCGGCTGCGCCCGGTCGATGTCGAGCTGAAGGGCGCGGCGTGGTGCGACCGGGAGCAGTGGCGTGCGCGTCTGGTCCCGCGCCTGACCCGGCGTATCGAGGCCTGCGTCCGGGCAGCCGGTTCCGGCACGACCACCTACCTGCAGGACGGCCGGTGGCCGGAGAATGAGGGCTGACGGCGGGGCCCACACCGATGGCCGCATCCACCTCAGCCAGCCGCGCAGAGTACGGGCCACAGAGCGCCTTGACGGGCAGTCACCGCTTTTGACCACACCGGCCGCCGGTCCAGTCAGGATGAACCAGTGACCATTCCCGAGCCTGACCCCGGCTACGGTCCCGCGAACCTCGCCACCGACGCCACGCTGGCGGCGCTCGCCCTGCTGCGCACCCGGGCGGGCGCCGCCGATACGGGAACCGCGATCGGTGCGCAGTTCGAGCTGGTGGACTCCTGGACCGACCGGTTCGGCGAGGGCGGCTTGCGGGTGCTGCTCGCGGCGGTCGTCGAACAGGCGCAGTTGCTCGTGGGGGATCCCGAAGGGGCGGATGCGCGGTTGGCCGCCGCGGAGATGGCGGTGCTCGCCGTCGGACTGACGGGCGATGGCCCGGATCTCTAGCCGGACTTCGCCGGCTCCGTGTCGGGGTGTTGCCCGGTGGGCGAAGCCGTGGAGACTGGCGATCATGACTTCTGACCGGCGCCCGCTGTGGCAGCCCTTTTCCGAGTCCGCGGCCGACCTGCCCTTGAGCGAGGAGCGCGGGCTGCCGCCGGTGGAGCGCTCGCCGTTCCGGGAGCCGGCGGCCCCGCAGGTTGTCGTTCCCCAGCAGGCCACCAGGGAGCGCGGACCGGTCGGGGCCTGACCGGAGCGCTGCCCGCCGCAAGGCCAGCGCCTCGTGCGCGATCCTGTCCTGCGCGTGCGGCGGCCACCCGGCCGCACGCTTGTCCGGGCCGCCGGATACGCTCCCGATCATGGAGACGGGAAACGACGCGCGACGAAACAAGGGTGGCGCCGGAATCGACGCGCGAGGAATTGAGGAGTAGTCACCGGAGTCCGGCTGCGCGGAGTGCGGCGCCGAGCTGCGTGTCGCAGGTCTGGGCCGCCGCCGTGTCGAGGGCCAGCAGGACGCCGTCGCCGAGGCCCTAGTTTCATCGCGCGTCGAAATCCCCACCGTCGGCGAGGTCGCCCACCGAGAGCTTTTAGAGCTCGCCGCCGCCGTGCAGCGCGCCACCGCCCGCTTCCTGGAGAGCCTGGAGCGAGCCCGCCGCGGCGAGGGCGACGACCTGCGCTGCAACCAGGCCCTCGCTCACCTGGAGGCGGGCCTCGCCGGCGCGACCGGGCGCATCGTCCGCAAGACCCACGTGCTGCCTACGAGATGACCGCCGCCCACCTGGCCGCCGACCGCGGGGCGGGCGAGAACATCGCGACCGCCGGCCAGGCCCCGACCGGCGGTCCGGTCCTCGACCCGGGCGAATCGTCGCGCGTCGAAACAGCCCTCGGTCTCGACGGCCCGGCACGGCACTTCAATACGTCGTGCGTCGAAACGCTGTCGGGTCCCGGAGTGGCCGCCCCGGCGCCCGCCCGGACGGCGCCGCTCCTCGATTCGTCGCGCGTCGAAACAAGCCGTCCCGACCCCGGCCCTGTGCCCGCACCGCGCCCCGGCACCGGCGAACCCCGCAACCAGCCGAGCGCTGCGCCCGCTCCCGCAGCCGACCTCTCCCCGATGCCCACACAGCAGCCGGCGCCGACGGATGCGCAGACCGCTCCAGCCACGGCGGATCCCGTGCAGCTGCGCCTGGCGCTCGCCGACGACCTCACCGCCACCTCGCCGGCCGCCCGCAGGCCTCGGCGCTCCCACCGACACCTGGGTCATCCAGAACAGCGACCTGCTCGTGGAGGGCTGGGAGAACCAGCCCGGCCTGTACGCGGTACGCCGACCCAACCGCGCACTGCTCGGCTGGGTCGCCCAGGACACCGGCGGCTGGGCCACCTACGTCCAAGGCCGCCAGGTCATCGACGCCACCGACCGCCAGCCCTGGCTCTCCAAGGACGCCCCCCGCGCCGTCTCCCTGCTGCGCGCCGCGCTCGACAAGCTGGCCTGAGCCGGCCCGGCGGCCCGTCCCTTGCGAGGTGTCTTGTCGGACGTCTTGTCGGACACCTTGTAGGGGGCCTATTCAGGTGTCTTGTGGGTACCTGACGATTCACCGTGGCGCGATATCGTCACAGGTCAGAGCACATGTGGAGTGGCCCGGAAATTCCGACAACCCCTTCTTCTCCTTCGGTCTTGGTGGGTGTGGTCGGTCGGTTCGGTTCGGGGGTTCGCGCCTGCGGCGGGCTGTTGGTCTTTTCGCGTCCGGCGGAGCCGTCCGCGGCCTGTGGGCCAGCCGACGGTCCGTTCACCAGCCGCTCCGGGCTCTACCTAGGTACCACCGCAGGTGCTCGCGCAGATACCACCGCAGGTACCCCGCACCCTTTGGCGGCTGCCGGGCGTTTGCCCAGCTCAGAGCCAGTTTCCAGGCCGCCGGAAAATCGGACAACCCCCCCCTGTGTCTGTCCCTCTGCCCTGGTTGCTGGGTTGGGTGGGGTGCGGTTGTGGGTGACGGTCCGGACGGCGCGGGTTCCACCCTGCGGGGCTGTTGGTCCTGATGGCATCCGGCGAAGGCCTACCGCCCCGGCCCGGGCCACGCGGCCGCGACCCGGCCCGGCCGTCCTCGTTGAACCGCCCGTGAACCCCTCCTCGCACCGACGCGCCCTCGGCCCCGGCGCCGCCCGCGCCCTCAGCCCCCAGCAGGCCGCCCTGGACACGGCCCGCCGCCGTCCCGGACCCACCGGCCCGCCCGCACCCGTCACAGCCCGCCGAGCAGGCCGCCGCGCTGCGCCACGTCCGCACCCCGGCCGCCGTCCTAGAGAGCGCACTCCACCTCGCCCAGGCCCTCCTCGAACAACCCCACGCCGACCCGCTGCTCCTCGAGGCCGCCGAGGGCCTGACCGCCGTCATCCCCCAGTACCTCCCCGCCCGGCCGTCGGCACCGGCCCCACCGCCCGCCCGGCTGCGCACCGCTCCGTCGCCGACGATCGTCGGGACCGGCCAGATGACCGCGTGAAGTCCGGCGTGTCGAAGGCCGGTGCCGGGCACTGTCCGCCCGGTGCCGCCGCCCGAGACCGCCTGGCCGGGGCCGGTGAGTTTCGCCTCTCAGCCGGTTGTCCCGGCCCTGGACAGTCCCGTCGGCACGCTTCCGACGCCGCTTCCGATCCCGCTTCCGGTCACCCGGCACCTTGATGCCCTATCAACGCAGGTCAGACCCATAATCCGGGCCGCCAGGAAACGCCGACAACCCCCCTGTCGCCTAGCGCGGCTCCCTCGGGGTGTCGCTCCGGGCCGCACCTGCCCTTCGCCCAACCCCCGGGCTTTCCCCCGACCCCCAGGGGAGACGCCCGGAGCTCACGCCGCGGCCGGGCAGCCAGGCGCTGCGATGGGTGCGGGCGGGCCGAGGGCCGGGGGCGGCGAAGCAGCGGGGCCGGCTACTGCGGACCGGCGGCGGGCCAAGGCGGCCGTGATCGACTGTCGATGCTGCGAGATATGCAGAGCAGCCGACAGCCGTACCGCAGCCGACACGTGGGGGAGCGCCGTGAGCAGCCACCAGACCGCCCCGGCCACGCCCAACGACCCGACCAGCACCCGCCCCGCCGCCGCGCCCCGCACACGCGTCCGCAAGGCATCCAAGGCCAACCCCGGCGGCTCCAGCAACGACCTGCGCGCCCTCGCCGTGGTCAAGATCGCCACCGCCCACCAGCTCTGGCGACTGCTGCGCCCCCACGCCCTGGAGAACAAGTTCGCCCGCGCCGCGCTGAACGACCTGGACAAGAAGCGGATCGCGGTCAAGCATGGCACCGGCAAGGACGGCCGGGACATCTGGGCATGACCACCGCTGGCCGCGACGCTGCCTGCGCGCTGTTCCCCGACGGCCGCGACATGGGCGGCATCGCCCGCAAGGCCGGCACCAGCTTCGCCGCCGGCCACGCCTTGGCCGTCACCGAGACCATCATCAGCTTTGTGGTCGGCGGCACCGGCCCGAATGTCGACCCCAAGGGCATCCACGGCGACCGCACCGCCCCCGGCGTCGGGCCCGGCTTCGGCTGCATCGAGCAGTGGGCCACCGAGATCGAACACCTCACCCCGCATAAGCCCAAGGTCCGCGCCGACGCCGTCCTGCGCGCCCCCGACCACGGAATCCCCGTGCTCCTGGCGGAAGCCGACCTCGACAATGAGTCCAACCCGATCGTCGCCAAGAATCTCGACGACTACCGCGCCTTCTTCGACCACTGCCACCCACTGCCCAACCCTCACCCGCGCGGCACCATCGGCCACCTGGAGTGGAAGAAGACCGAGCCGCACTGGCGCCGCACCTACCCCGCCACCGGCCGCCCCGGCTACCCGCCCATCGCCATCGTCCTCGGCCACCTCGGCGAGCGAGCCATGCGCCAGAGCGTGGAAGCCCTCACCCACATGACCCGCCACCACTGGCAAGGCCGGCACCTCGGCGACGGCCACTACGACCGCAGCTGTGATCTCTAAGCGGTGGTGCAGTTCTTCTGAGTGCAGTCGCAGGCCCGGGGTCCAGAGGTCGTTGAGCTGCGAGGATCTGGGCAGTGGGTGCTCTTGAGCTGATGGCGGTGGCAGTTTGGCCTTCTGAGTCGATATGCATGACTGCAGGTCACAAGCGTGTGTGTCGTGCAGGATGGCTTAGATCGCCTAGCAGCGGCCCTGGCAGGGCCGGGTGGCGCTGGTTCTCCTCTCGGTGGTCTGGTGACCATCACCCCGATGATGGGAGGCAGTGCCATCGGAGAGAGTCGCCTGGTCTTCGCGCGCGGCGCAGTTGGGTCGGTTCTTCTGAACGCCCGCTGGCTGCCCGACCTCGGTCGGCAGCCGGTCCGTCAGAGCCCAGCAGTCGAGCCGTCGATCAGCTGACATTGCATCCGCCTGGGGCCCGGCAGGGTAGGACGGCGCCGCGGATGCGAGACGGACGAACGCCGGGCTTGTGCGCTCGTGCCTCAGTCGTGGAGGTGCCTGCCGGCCGTGCTTCCGGGCTTCTGGAAAAGATCTTGGTCGAAATGTGGCGCGATCACGGGGTCGGTGGCGTTCTACCCCTGAGAGCACGCCCGCCGTGCTGCCTCCGGTGCCCTTCGGCCGGAGGGCACCCCTGTCCGTCCCCACCCAGTAGGGAGCCAGGGGCTTCACCAAGAAGGAGGGGGAGGGCTGTGACCGATGCCCTTTCTCCGTGCCTCGCCGGAACCGATGAACCCGACGAGGCCGCATATGTCCGATTCGTCGAGACGACGAAGACGTCGCTGTTCGCCTACGCGGTGGGCCTGACCGGCAGCCGGCACCTCGCCGACGACATCCTCCAGGATGCCTTCGTCGAGGTGTTCAAACGCTGGCCGGATCTCCGCCGTGACCACGCGGACAGCAACGGGCTCATCTCCCGTTCGTACGTCTTCACGATCATTCTCAACAAGTACCGGGACCACCTCCGGCGCGTGATGCGCGATGACACCCGCATGGACACGTGGGTGTCGCAGACATTGCCGCTGGCCATCGAGGTGATCCCCGAAGAAGAGTGCATCTTCGACCAGACGGCCCGAGAACTGTGGGCCGCCGTGGGAGAACTCGACCCGACCCAGCAAGACCTGATCTTCCGGGTCTACGTGGAGGGGAAATCCCTCACGAAAGCCGCCCAGGAAATCGGGATGACAACAACCACCGCCCGGCGCCGCCACACGGAGGCACTCGCGCGGCTTCGCTCGCTCATCGGCGGCGAAGAGTAGTTCACCACATCGAAGAGGGCTGGAAATGGACGTTGAGAAACGCCTGCTTCTGGCTGCCGAGCCCATAAAGCGGGCCGCCGAGGGATTCGACGGCGCTGACTTCAGCAAGCGACTCTACGCGAAGCTGGGGATCACGCCGCACGACGACCAGGCGGCCCAGGGGGCGGACGCCGACCAACGCAACACGGTCGGCCTCCGCCCCAAGGGGTACGGGGACCAGGGGTAATCACGAGGATGCCTACCTGGCGGTGAAGTAGACCGAGGCACACAAGACGGCGGGAAGCTACGGAAGCCCCACGGCCAGGGGCCTAGCCGACAACGAGGAAGGTGATCGCCGGATGGAATCCGGCGAGCAGAAACCACTGGGGTAGCTGCTCAGCGATGAAACTGAAGCGCGAAGTCAGCGCTTGGGATGTTCATGTTCGACATCCCTTGTCGGGAATGGAAGTGACCCTTCGACAGAAAGAAAGGACTGATCGATATGACCCGAGACATGACCGTCGTCGAGCCGGCGCGGTCCGCCCTCGGGACGACGGCCTAGCGGCTGTCTCCTTCCGGCTGTGACCGGAAGGAGGATGCTGCTCATCCCGCGCCATCCCAGATGGGGGATTGGGATGGCGGGGGAGTAACAGGGGGGCAGTAAAAGGGGCTCCCGTGCCGATCGTCATCGGCACGGGAGCCCCTTCCGCGTGCAGTGGCGCGAGGCATCCACCAGTGGCGTATCAGCTGCGAGCAGTCAGAGCGGGGACACCAAGGTCCACGCCGGGACCCGGCTCACGAAGGAGCGCACCATGGCCACGAGCGAGACCACCAGGACGACCGAGACGACGAAGACCGTCGAGGCGACGACCGAGACGACCAGGACCGTCGAGACGACGACCGGAACGACGGACACGAAGGCCACCAGCGCCTTCCGCACGTGGGTCGACCCGACGACGTTCCGAGGCGCGGTCGTCGCCGGGTTCATCAGCGCCGTGATCTTCGCGGTGGTGGTCGCCCTCATCTGAACGAGGCCAGGACCACCAACGAGCCGCGGCGCCAAGGGCTGCGGCAACCGGCGGGGCGGCGACGTCGTCGAGGCCACACGCCTCCGACCTGGCCGCCCCCTGCCGCAGCCTCGCCGCGGGGCCGCCCGGCCACCGCTCACTGCCCCGCAGCCGGATCGTCTGGGTCAAGCCGACCGCAGGGCATCGAAGGCTCCGGGGACCGAGCGGCCGCCCTGCCGGCCGGTCGTGTTGGTGCGGCGCGCCGGCGCCCTGGGCGCGGGAGCAGTCGCGGGAGCAGTCGTGGTCTTTCCGGCGGGCTGGGCCCTTGGCGGTGCCTGTGGCTGTCTCGATGGTGGGCTGGCGAGCGCACCACCTGGGGTGCCGGGCCTGCTGTTTCGGGCATGTTGGCGTGACCGGCTGCGCCGTGGCTTCAGGTGGTGTCAGCTTGCCGTGCCGATTGCCGGGGCCGGGTTGTGGAGGGCCGTGAACGGATCGGTCCGGCGTCCCGGGCCTTCCATTGCCTGCCCGGGGCGCCGCAGGCCAGCGGAGGACGTGACAGTTGCATCGGCGGCCTGCAGTAGATCGACGAGTAGGAACCGCGGACGGGACAGCGCCTGTCCGCGCGAACGCTGCCCACGGCTGCCGGCAGCTGCCCGGCGGGCGAGGCGCGTCAGCCGGCGGCCTTCAGCGCGGCGGTCTGCAGCACCGCCTCGTCGGTGCAGAACGCCTCGCCGGGCAAGGTCAGCTCCCAGCCATCGGCCGGGGCGTTCAGCTGCCGGGCCTGCTCCGTCAAACCCGACAGGGCCTGGGGCAGCCGGTTCAGCTTGCTCAGGATCTGGGTGCCGCACCGCTGCCCGGCCTTTGACCTCGCCAGGAGATCGGCCATCTCGCTGTCGGGGACCACGAGATGGCAGTAGGGCACGGCCGCGCTCAACGCGTCGATGTCATGCATCGCGTTGACGGTCCACGGCTTGGCGCTGCGAAACAGCTCCACCTTCAGATCGGCGGCGATCCGCAGGGACGGGACACGGTCGGCGAAGGCCACCATGGCGGCCCGGCCGGACCTCGGCCTGTCCTCGGTGTAGCCGATCTCCCGATGGAGGTCGATGCGGTACTCACACAGAAGCCCATCAAACAACTCAAGGTGCTCGTGCGCCATTTCACGGCCCAACGCCCACACCCGCAGCTCCTGCCGACTGATGGGGGCCGCGGCCAGGCGGTCGCGGAGCGCTTCCTCCCACGCGATCCTGCTCCGGGTCGCCTCCTCGGTCGTCTCGGGTCGGTAGCCGTGACGGCGCAGGTCCTCGATCTCCTCGTCCCGCGGGCCGGCCAGCAGGCGGAACTCGGTGAACTGGTTCGCCAGACGCAGGAGCCTTTCGCCACCCGGAATCGATGAAGGATCGACGATCCGGCCATCGCTGTCGCGCAGGCCCAAGCCGCCCTGCACGCCGGTGAAGGCCCAGCCGGCTCCGCAGCCGACGACCTGAGGCAGAGCCGGACGGAAGGCAGGCCTGCCGAAACTCTCGTGCATAGCCACCAGAAACTGATGGCGCAGCAGGTCCCGGCCGCCACGCAGGGTGCGCCCCCGGGAAACCTCCATCATGATCCGCGCTACGTCGTGCCGTTGACGAGGGTCGTTGATCCTGAAGATCTCGATGTAGTGCGTGGAACACAGAGGGAACACCACGCCGGCCGCACTGGCCTGCCGCACCGCTGCCAGGGCCTGCTCGTCGACCGGCTCCCGGGCCCTGCCCTGCGCGGCGTTCGCCAGACGGATCCAGACCCACAGGTCGAGGTAGGCCGACGGCCTGGCCATATGGAGGCTCGCCGACACGGCGGCAGTCATCCCATGCTCCTGTCTCCGGCACCTGGACCAGCTGTGGAACGACCACAGACACAGGAGAACCGACGTCCATGGCCTCCCCGTGATTGTCCCAGAGACGGCGGACACCCTCACGGAATTGTTTGGAGCCCATCGGCGGAGAACGGTGTGGGGGGGGGGGGGGGGGGGGGGCGGGGCGGGGGGGGGGGGGCCCCCCCCCCCCCCCCCCGCCCCCCCCCCCCCCCCCCCCCCCCCCCCCCCCCCCC
>NZ_JBICYJ010000066.1:0-39031 GCF_043200835.1 Kitasatospora sp. NPDC048365 | reverse complement strand
GAACTCGACACCGAGGACTTCACCCGGGCGGTCACCGCCGCCGGCGCGGCCCGCAGGCAGGCCGACTGGCACGCCGTCAGCCACTCCGCGCAGGCAGCGCTCGGGCTGTGGCGAGGCGCGCCGCTCGGTGATCTCCCGCTGCCGGCCGAGGACGCGCTTCCGGCCGTCCGGTCGTTCGAGGAGGCGCGGCTCCAGGCCGCCGAGTGGTTCTTCGAGGCCGAGCTGAACCTCGGCCGGCACGCGAGCGCCCTCGCCGAACTCACCCGCTGGGCCGCCCTCAACCCCCTCCACGAGGCCCTCCACGTCCAGCTGGTCACCGCGCTCTACCGCAACGGCCGGCAGGCCGAAGCACTCGACGCCTACGAAGGCATCCGGGGCCGCCTCGCCGACGAACTCGGCATCGACCCCGGACCGGCCCTCCGCACCGTCCACCAGCAGGTCCTCCAGGCCGACCCCGACCTCCTCCGGCCGCAGGCACCGATCACCGTCGACACCGACCCCGCGCACCCCGCAACGCCCGAGCCTGCAGAAGCCGCACCCCGGCCTTCACCCGCCCAGCTCCCGGCCGACACGTCCGACTTCACCGGGCGCGCCGACGGGCTGGCCGCGCTGACGGACCGGTTGGAGGCGGCCGCGTCCGGCGCGGGTTCCTGTGTGCTGGCGGTGTCGGGGATGGGCGGGGTCGGCAAGACCGCCCTGGCCGTCCATGCCGCACACCGGGTGCGGCACCTGTTCCCGGACGGGCAGCTCTACGTCGACCTGCACGGCTTCGGCAACGCCCGCCCCCGCGACGCCCACGACGTCGTCGCACGCTTCCTCGGCGACCTCGACCCGGAACTGCGCGGCGCAGCGCTGCCCGAGCACACCGACGACCGCGCCGCCCGCCTGCGCAGCGTCCTCGCCGACCGGCGGGTGCTGCTGGTGCTGGACAACGCCCGCGACACCGAACAGGTCCTGCCCCTGCTGCCCGGCCACGGCCGCTGCGCCGTCGTCGTCACCGGCCGCACCGCACTGACCGGCCTGCCGGGCGCCGACCACCTCGCCCTGGAGCCGCTGGACGTCGGCGAGCAGCGCGACCTGCTGGCCCGGGTGTGCGGCGCCGAGCGCGTCAACGCCGAACCCGACGACGCCCTGCGCCTCCTCGCCGCCTGCGGCGGACTGCCGCTCGCCCTGCGCGTCACCACCGCACGACTCGCCTCACGGCCCGCGTGGTCCCTGGGCGTCCTCGCCGACCTGCTGACCGCAGACGGCTCACGGCTGCGCTCACTCACGGCGGGGCACCTGTCGGTCCGTACCACTCTCGCCTCCGGCTACACGGCCCTGCGCGACAGCGACGAGCGCGACGCCGCCCGCCTGTTCCGGCTCCTCGGCCTGTGGCCGGGCCTGGTGTTCGGCGTCAAGCAAGCGTCGGCGCTGACGGAGCGTCCGGAGCACGTCACGGCCGAACTCCTCGAAACCCTCGTCGACCACCACCTCCTCCAGAGCCCCGAACCCCTCAGGTACCGCTTCCACGACCTGCTCAGCGAACTCGCCGCCGAGACCGCCGCCACGGAGGAAAACCACCAGGAGCGCGACGCCGCCCAGGTACGGCTCATGGTCTGGTACTGCGCCGCGCTGCAGCACGCCCTGCACATCGTCCTCCCGGGCGTACAACGCATCGCCGTCCTGACGGACGAGCCCGCCGCGGCACCGCCCGATTTCGCCGACGGTCCGCAGGTGCGGACCTGGTGCACCCAGGAACTGAGCAACATCACCTCGGTGGTGCGTCAGGCCGCGGACTCCTCCCGACCGGACCTCGCCTGGCGGATCGCCGCCGGTCTCTCGGGCTACATGACCGCCGGCTGGTGGACCGGCGCCGCCGACGAATGCCGCGAACTCGCGCTGCGCACCGCCGAGCGGACCGGTGACCTCGTGGGCCAGGCCGTGATGCTCGAACGGATCGGCGTGGTCCACGGCATGTCCGACCGCCTTCCGGAGTCGTCCGAGGCGCTGACGGCCGCCCTCGACAGAGCCGAACGGGCAGGCCGTGACGACATCACGGCCACCGTCCTCAAGAATCTCGCCGTTCTCCACAACCAGATGGGCGATGCCGCGGCCGGGCTGGCCTACGCGCAACGCGCACTCCGACTCGGCGTTCCCGAGGACGACGACCTCCTGGTGAACGTGATGGCGTCGGCCCACCTGAACCTGCGGGACTTCGCGGCGGCGGAGGCGGGGTTCCGGCGAGCGGTCGAGGCCTGGCGGCGCCATGGCAACCGACACAACACCGCGGTGTCGCTGTCGAACCTCGGCGACAGCCTGCGAGGGCTGAACCGGCGCGAGGAGGCGCTGGCGGCCCTCGCTGATGCCCGCCGCATCCACGAGAACCTCGACAGTCCGCACGGCATCATCGACTGCCTGCTGATCACCGGCCGCGTTCACCTCCACTTCGGCCACTGGGACGAAGCCGCCACCGCCTTCCACCAGGCCATCGACCTCGCCCGCGAACACCGGCTGCCCGCCTTCGAACAGGAGGGAGTCGAAGGACTCGACGAGCTGGGACGACTGCGCACCGCAACGGCCTGACCGGAACCGAACGCGTTCGGGAACCGGGCGCCGGGGGCCGATCTCCAGGGCCTGGCCCTGGCTCTCAGAGCGCGGCCCAGGCGGGGTCGCGGCCGGTCAGGGCGAGTAGCCGGGTCTGGGCGTCGGCGCCCGCCGGGGCGGGGAGCTCGGGTTCGAACAGCCCGGTCGCGGCCAGGTTGCGGTAGCCGCGGAACTCGGTGAGCGCGAAGGCCGCGGCCTCCGGCGCCATCCGCCCCGGCTCGCCCAGCGCGCGGGCGAGGTCCCAGGAGTGCACGACGGTCTCGGCGATCAGCTCGACGGCGTACCCGCCGGCGTCGCGCAGCCCGTACGGCGGGTGGATCAGCCGGTCGGGCGCGCCGGGTGCGGCGAGCGCGTCGGCGCCGCTGTGCGCCGCGCTCTGCCAGACACCTTCGGGGTTGACGCCGAGCACGTCGCCCTCGAAGCGGCGGCCGAGCTGCTCCGGTGTGTAACCGCCGAGCAGCTGGCAGACCCACAGGTGCTGGGCGGTGACGTGGTTGACCAGGTCACGGACTGTCCACCGCGGGCACGGCGTGGAAGCGCTCCAGCGGTCCTTGGGAACGGCCGCGACCAGCCGTCCGAACTCCTGGGCCGCGGCGCCGTACCGGGCCCGGACGGCCGTGTGGAAGCCGGGTGCGTGCGGGCATTCCATGGCACGCCCTCCGTTCTGCCGGGAAACCCCACCGGACACTCCCAGTGAACAGAACGGATCGCCCGAACGCCAGGAGCGGGCGGTGACGGAGCGGCTACGGCGCCCGGGTCAGCGCGGGACCGCCCGGAGCACCTTGCCGGTGCGGTCGGCGGCGAGGTAGCTGCCGCCGTAGGCGTCGGAGAGGTAGACCCGGATGGTGGGCTGGCCCTCGCTCCAGGCGTCGATGATCAGGTAGCGGCTGGTCGGGTTGGGGATGTTGAGCGTCTTCTCGGCCTGCTCGATCAGCGACGGCACGACGTTCCAGTCGTAGACGCTCAGGTCGATGATCTTGTCGCTGGAGCTGAACGTACCGCTGAAGTGCTCCAGTTTGGCGGCGCGGCCGTTGCGGTACTGCCAGGTGTCGTAAAACTTGGCGTCGGTGGTGGTCGGGGCCTTGGCGCTGGCGTACTCGGGGTAGACCACCAGCTCGTCGACCTTGCTGCCGCCCATCTGCGCCTCCAGGGCGGCGACGGCGGTGTTCAGGCCTGCGGGGGTGAGCAGGTCCACCTTGCCGGTGGTGGTCTTGGGCGTGCTGCTGGGCTTGGCGGAGCCGCCGCCGCTGCTGCCGGCCCCGGTCCCGTTGCCGGTGGACTGACCGCCAGGGCTCTGGGTGGCGGTTGCGTCGTTGCTGCGGCCCTTGTAGCCGCCGTCCCGGGTGAACGTCCAGACCAGGCCCGCCGCGACCACGACGGCGGCGGTGGCCAGCGCGACGGTCGTCAGCCCGCCGCGCTTGCGGGGCGGGACGGGCGGGTGGGCGTCGTACGGCGAGGTCGGGCCGCCAGCCCACGCCGACCCCGCGGTCGGGCCCTGGAAGGCGCCGCCGGCGGTGGGCGACTGGGCGGGCCAGGGGGTGGACTGCCCGGTCGCGGACTGCGCGGGCCACGGGGTCGGCTGGCCGGTGGCGGACTGCGCGGGCCACGGCGTCGGCTGGCCCGTCGCGGACTGCGCCGGCCACGGGGTGCCGGCACCGGCGGCGGGCATACCGGTGGCGGGCCACGGCGTGCCGGGCTGCTGGCCGCCGGTCGGCCACGGGGTGGACGGGTCGGCGGGCGGGCCCGGGGTGATCGTGGGGCGGCCGGTGTCGCGCTCGGTGGAGGAGTACGCGATGGCCGGGCCCTGCTCGGCGGCGGCCAGCAGCCGGTCGAGCTCGGCGCCGTCGGGCCGGGTGGCGGGGTCGCGGCCGAGCATCCGGGCGAGCACCGGGCCGAGGGGGCCGGCGTGGATCGGCGGCGGCAGCGGCTCGTCGAGGACGGCGGCCAGCGTGGCGAAGGTGGTCGCGCGGCGCAGCGGGTGGTGGCCCTCGACGGCGACGTACAGGGTCATGCCGAGCGACCAGAGGTCGGAGGCGGGGTCGCCCTCGTTGCCGCGGATGCGTTCGGGGGCGATGTACTCGGGCGAGCCGATCAGGGCGCCGGTGGCGGTGAGGCTGCTGGTCTCGGTCATCGCGGCGATGCCGAAGTCGGTGAGCACGGGCGTGCCGTCGAGGCGCAGCAGGACGTTGCCGGGCTTGACGTCGCGGTGCTGGATGCCGGCGGCGTGTGCGGCGCGCAGGGCGGCGAGGACGCCGCGGCCGATCCTGGCGGCCTCGGCGGCCTTCAGCGGGCCGTCGGCGATCCGGTCGGCGAGGGAGCCGCCGGGGACGAGTTCCATCACCAGCCACGGGTGGGGCAGGTCGGGGGTGTCGACGATGTGGTGGATGGTGGCGACGTTGGGGTGCTGGAGGCGGGCGAGGGCGCGGGCCTCGCGCAGGACGCGCTCGCGGAGCTCGTGCGCGGCGGCCGGGTCGGCGGCGAGCACGGCGGGGTCGGGCGGGCGGACCTCCTTGAGCGCGACCTCGCGGTGCAGGGCGGTGTCGCGGGCCTTCCAGACCACGCCCATGCCGCCGCCGCCGAGCCGCTGCAGCAGTTCGAACCGTCCGTCGATCAGCCGGTCGGCCGGCCCCCCAGTGTCCATGGCCGTCATCGTAGGGGGCCGGACGGACGGCGGCGCCGCCCCGCCCGGGTGGAGGGCGGGGCGGCGCTTGGGGCACCTCGGTGGTGTGGGGACGTACCGGATTCGGCTCAGACGGTGACCTCGGCGGGTGCCTGGGCCCCGTCCTCGGCGGTCTCGGCCTCGCCGTGGCCCTGCGGCCGGGCGTGCCGGGGCAGCAGGAAGACCGCGGCGAAGACGACGACCAGCATGGCGATCTCCACCCCGAGGGTGAACTGCTCGGCCTTGACGAAGTCGGTGGACTTGATCCGCTCGAAGAAGACGGTGCCGAGGATCGCGGTGCCGAGGGCGGCGCCGAGCTGCTGGACGGAGGTGAGGGTGCCGGAGGCGGAGCCGGTCTCGTGCGGCTCGACGGAGGCGAGCACGGTGTCGAAGAACGGCGCCATCACCAGGCCCATGCCGAAGCCGGAGACGGTCAGCGCGGGGATCAGCTGCCAGGGGGTGACCTCGGCGCCCGCGAGCTGCAGGGTGAGGATCAGGCCGCCGACGCCGAGCACCATGACGATCAGGCCGGCGTGCATCACCTTGCGGCCGAAGCGCTGCAGGCCCTGGGAGAGGACGAAGGCGACGACCATGCCGATCGAGGACGGGATGCCGGTGAGGCCCGCCTTGAACGGCGAGTAGTGCAGGCCGAGCTGGGTGTAGAGGCTGAAGGTCAGCCAGAAGCCGGTCATGGCGGAGAAGAACATCAGGCCGAGCACCATGCCGCCGCTGAAGCCGCGCTTGGCGAACAGGCTGGGCTCCACCAGGGGGTCGCCGCCGCGGGCGCTCTTGCGCTTCTCGTACCAGCCGAAGAAGCCGAACACCGCGACGGACAGGCCGATCAGGACGAACGCCCAGGCCGGCCAGTCATGCTCGCGGCCCTGGACCAGCGGGTAGACCATCAGCGCCGAGCCGCCGGCGGCGAGCAGCGTGCCGAGCAGGTCGAGGCGGACGGTGCGGGCGCTCTTCCACTCGGGGAGGAAGGCGCGGCCGCCGGCGATGGCGAACAGGCCGAGCGGGATGTTGATCAGGAAGATCATCCGCCAGCCGGTGCCGAACAGGTCGGCGTCGACCAGCCAGCCGGCCAGGATCGGGCCGCCGACCGTGGACAGGCCCATCACCGGGCCGAACATGCCGAACGCGGTGGCCTGTTCCTTCTCGGAGAAGATGTCCTTGAGGATGCCGAGGCCCTGCGGCAGCATGACGGCGCCGAGCAGGCCCTGGACGACCCGGGCGGCGATCAGCTGGTCGGGCTCCTGGGCCAGGCCGCAGGCGATCGAGCCGAGGGTGAAGCCGACGGCGCCGATCAGGAACATCCGGCGGCGGCCGAAGATGTCGCCGAGGCGGCCGCCGGTGATCAGGCCGATGGCCATGGCGAGGGTGTAGCCCGCGCCGAGCCACTGGATGGTGGACTCGCCGCCGCCGATGTCGGCGCGGATGGCGGGGGCGGCGATGTTGGTGACGAGCGAGTCGAGGAGGTCCATGACCTCCGCGGCGAGGATCACGAAGAGCGCGACCCATCGCCACTTGTAGGGCGTGTCGGACACCGGGTGCTCCAGAGGGAACTGAAGGACGTACGAACAGCGTTTGCTGCGACGAACACTGTTCTACGCGCCGCGCGGACATCTGTCAAACACTGTTCGTCCGCCCGAACGGCGTTCGCCGGAGGTACGATGTTCGTCGACCGCACAGCAGCGAAAGCAGGTGGCCCATGTCGACGTCGGCGATGCCCGAGATCCCCTGGCACAAGGCGCGCAAGGGCGAGCCCCGGCAGCCGCTGAGCCGGGAGCTGATCGTGGAGACCGGCGTGCGGCTGCTGGACGCCGAGGGCCTCGGCGGCGTCACCATGCGCCGGGTCGCCCAGGAGCTGGGCACCGGCCCGGCCTCGCTGTACGCGCACGTCTCCAACAAGGACGAGCTCTGCGAGCTGATGCTGGAGCGGATCGCGGGCGAGATCCCGCTCCCCGCGGAGCCCGAGCCGGCCCGCTGGAAGGAGCAGGTGCTGGAGATCGCCCTGGCCGCGCAGCAGGTCTTCACCGCGCACCGGGACATCTCGCTGGTCTCGCTCGGCGCCATCCCGCTCGGGCCCAACCAGCTGCGCTTCACCGAGTTCCTGCTCGACCTGCTGCTGCAGGCGGGCGTCCCGGGCCAGCAGGCCGCCTGGGCGCTGGACGCGCTCGCCCAGCTGATCGACGTGGACGCGTACGAGGCCACCCTCTACACCGGGAAGATGGCCGGGCAGGACCCCGAGCAGTACTTCGAGTCCATCCGCGGCTACCTGCACGCGCTGCCCGCCGACCGCTACCCGGTGCTCAGCGGCATGGCGGACACCCTGGTCACCGGCGACGGCGACCAGCGCTTCGTCTTCAAGATCGAGACCCTGCTGCGCGGCCTGGAGACCTACATCGAGCGGCCCGCCGAGGGCTGAGCCACCGGGCCGGTGGAGCCGCGGACGACCAGTTCGGTGGCGAGCTCGACGTGCAGCGCCTCCACCGTCCGGCCCTCCATCAGGCGCAGCAGCAGGCTGACCGCCATGCCGCCGAGCTCCTCCAGCGGCTGGCGGACGGTGGTGAGCATCGGCACCGAGCTGCGGCTGAGGTACAGGTCGTCGAAGCCGGTGACGGAGAGGTCCTCGGGCACCCGCAGGCCGCGCTCGTGGGCGGCGCGCAGCGCGCCGACGGCGGCCTTGTCGTTGAACGCGGCCAGCGCGGTGGGGCGCTCGGGCAGGTCGAGCAGGCGGCGGGCGGCGGTGTAGCCCCAGTCGCTGGTGGGCTCGATGGAGGTGACCAGGGCCGGGTCGACCAGGACGCCGACCTCGGCGAGGGCCGAGGTGTGCCCGGCCAGCCGTGAGCTGCTGGCGAGCCACTCGCTGGGGCCGTTGATGAGGCCGATCCGGCGGTGGCCGAGGCCGACCAGGTGCGCGGCGACGTTGCGGGCGCCGGCGAAGTGCGCGGCGGAGACCGCGGCGATGTCGCGCGGCACCGGGGTGCGCGGGTCGATGACCACGAACGGGACGTCGCGGCGCCGCAGTTCGGCCAGCTCCTCGCTCTCCTCCACGGGGAGGATCAGCAGCGCGCCGGCGATGTCGCGCCGGCCCGGGAGCTCGGCGAGCACCCGGGCGTCCCGGGCGGCCTCGCCCGCGTTGAGCACCAGCTGCCGCCCGTGGGCGTCCAGCGCCTCGGCGACGGCGGAGAGGATCACGCCGAAGTAGTCGGTGAGCAGGTACGGGCAGCGGACCAGGACCGCCCCCGGGCGGGCGGGCGGCCGGGCGGTCGGACCGCCGAGCCGCTCCACCGCCTGCTCGACCGCCTGCCGGGTCTCGGCGGTGACCACGGCCTGGCCGTTGAGGACCCGGGAGACGGTGGCGATCGAGACGCCCGCCTCCGCCGCCACCTCCCGGACCGTCACCTTCATGGAACGCGGCCTAGCCATTTGTTACATCGTTTCGTTTCACAACTCCCATCGTAGCGCGAGTTCTTGACAGCGCACAGCGCCGCCGTTTACCTAATCGCAGCACAGATTTTGCTGCAAATGTTTCATTTTGTTACAGGGAGAGAGCCATGAACAGACGCGTCCTCGGCGCCGCCACCGCCGGTGCGGTGGCGCTGAGCCTGCTGGGCAGCACCGCCGCGGTCCAGGCCGCCGCCGCTCCCCACCGGCCCGGCCCCGCCCTCGCCGAGGTCTGGGTCACCACCCCGGACCGCGCCGAACTCCTCCACCACCGCGACCCGGTCGCCTTCGCCCCCGGCGGCTCGGACCGCACCACCATCACCGTCGACCCGCAGCAGACCTTCCAGTCGATGGACGGCTTCGGCGCCGCCCTCACCGACTCGGCCGCCGCCGTCCTCGCCGGACTCGCCCCGGACGCCCGGGAGCGCGCCATGCGGCAGCTCTTCGACCCGGAGCAGGGCATCGGCGTCAGCTTCCTGCGCCAGCCCGTCGGCTCCTCCGACTTCACCGCCGCCACCGAGCACTACAGCCTGGACGACGTCCCGGCCGGGCAGACCGACTTCCCGCTGGCGCACTTCTCGATCGCCCGCGACGAGCAGCAGGTCCTCCCCCTGCTGCGCGAGGCCCGCCGGCTCAACCCGAAGCTCACCGTGATGGCCACCCCGTGGTCGCCGCCGGCCTGGATGAAGACCACCGACTCGCTGATCGGCGGCCGGCTCAAGGACGACCCGAAGGTCTACGACGCCTACGCCCGCTACCTGGTGAAGTTCGTCCGGGCCTACGCGGCGGCCGGCGTGCCGATCGACTACCTCTCGCTGCAGAACGAGCCGCAGAACCGCCGCCCCGGCGGCTACCCGGGCACCGACCTGCCGGTCGAGCAGGAGCTCGCGGTCATCCGGATCCTCGGCCCGCTGCTCAAGCAGGCCAGCCCGCGCACGAAGATCCTCGGCTACGACCACAACTGGATCACCCACCCCGGCGACGTCTCCACCACCCCGGCCGGCGAGGACCCGCAGACCGACTACCCGTACCGGCTGCTGGACAGCGACGCCGCCCGCTGGATCGCCGGCACCGCCTACCACTGCTACGCGGGCGACCCCAGTGCGCAGAGCAAGCTGCACGCCGCCCACCCCGACAAGGGCGTCTGGTTCACCGAGTGCTCCGGCTCGCACGGGCCGAACGACACCCCCGAGCAGATCTTCCGGGGCACCCTCACCTGGCACGCCCGGACGCTGACCGTCGGCGCACCCCGCAACTGGGCCAAGTCGGTGGTCAACTGGAACATCGCCCTGCGCGAGGACGGCGGCCCGCACCTGGGCGGCTGCGACACCTGCACCGGGCTGCTCACCGTCCACCCGGACGGCACGGTCACCACCGACGCCGAGTACTTCACCATCGGCCACCTGTCGAAGTTCGTCCGGCCCGGCGCGGTCCGGATCGCCTCGACCAACTACGGCACCACCGGCTGGAACGGCCAGCTGACCGACGTCGCCTTCCGCAACCCGGACGGGTCGACCGCACTGGTGGTGCACAACGAGAACGACGCCCCGCGCAGCTTCGCCGTGGCCGTCGGCGGGCAGCGCTTCGAGTACACCCTGCCGGGCGGCGCGCTGGCCACCTTCACCTGGCCGGCCTCGCGCCAACTGCGCCCCGAGGATCGGGAGATCCCCCTCGACGGGGCGAAGGCCACCACCCTGCCCGCGGGCACCGACGCGGCCGCCGCCCTCGACGGCGACGGCTCGACCCGCTGGTCCAGCGGGCAGGCCCAAGAACCCGGCCAGTACCTCCAGGTCGACCTCGGCCGGCCGACCCGCTTCGACCGCCTCGCCCTCGACAGCGGCGACAACCTCGGCGACTACGCGCGCGGCTGGCGCATCGAGGCCAGCGAGGACGGCACCCACTGGCGCCCCCTCGCGACCGGCACGGGCACCGGGCAGCTGACCACCGTCGACCTGCCCGGCACCCGCGCCCGGCACCTGCGGATCACCAACACCGGTACCGCGGGCTCCTGGTGGAGCATCGCCGACCTCCGCCTGTACCGCTGAACCACCACCCGTACGGCCCCCACCTCCCCCACCCCAGGAGCCGCACCATGCAACGCACCTCGCTCGGCCGGCTGTTCGCCGCCGGCACCGTCCTGGCGCTCGGCGCCACCGGACTGACCACCCTCTCCTCGGCGCACGCCGCCGACACCACTGCCCAGGTCTGGATCACCACCGCCGACGGGTCCAGCCGGCTCACCCGCGGCGCCGACGCGGCGTTCTCCTCGGGCACCCCGCAGTCGCTGGACATCGCCGTCAACGCCGGCGACGTCCGCCAGCCGCTGGTCGGCTTCGGCGCCTCCTTCACCGAGTCCGCCGCACACCTGGTGGCGGGCCTGGACAGCACCAACCGCTCGGCGCTGATGAACGACCTCTTCGGCCCGAACGGCATCGGCCTGAACTACCTGCGCCAGCCGCTCGGCGCCTCCGACTTCGTCGCCAAGCTGCCCTTCTACACCTACGAGGACACCCGCGGGTCCTTCTCGATCGCCCGCGACCAGGCCGAGATCCTGCCCGCCGTCACCCAGGCCCGCGCGGTCAACCCGGCGATCCGGATCATGGGCACCCCGTGGTCCGCCCCCGCCTGGATGAAGTCCTCCGGCTCCCTGAACGGCGGCGCCCTCAAGCCGGAGAACTACGGCGACTACGCGGACTACCTGGTCAAGGCCGTCAAGGCGTACCAGAGCGCGGGCGCCCCGATCAGCGACCTCACCGTCCAGAACGAGCCCAAGTTCGAGACCGGCTACCCCTCCACCGGGATGACCGCCGCCCAGCAGGCCGACTTCATCAAGGTGCTCGACGGCAGGCTCACCGCGGCCGGCCTCGGCACCGAGGTGTACGCCTACGACCACAACTGGGACGACGCCAACTACCCGCTCTCGGTGCTCTCCCAGGCCTCCTCGGTGGCCCGGCTGAAGGGCGCCGCCTTCCACTGCTACGGCGGCCAGCCGGAGGCCGAGCAGCAGGTGTACGACACCGGGAAGGCCGTCTACTTCACCGAGTGCTCCGGCACCGACTCCGCGGACAAGTCGCGCACCTTCGCCGACACCCTCAAGTGGCAGACCGAGAACCTGGTGATCCGCAACCTGCGCAGCGGCGGCCGCACCGTGGTGCTGTGGAACATGGCGCTGGACGCCAACGGCGGCCCGCAGTACGGCAACTGCGCCACCAACTGCAACGGCGTGGTGGAGATCAACGGCAACTCGTACACCCGCAACGCCGAGTACTACCTGCTCGGGCACATCGCCAAGTTCACCAAGTCCGGTGCACACCGCATCGGTTCGACCAGCCAGGGCAGCGGCGGGCTGCAGAACGTCGCCTTCCTCAACCCCGACGGATCGCGCGGCGCGGTGGTGCTCAACGCCACCGGCTCCTCGCAGCACTTCTCGATCAGCGACAGCGGCCGCTCGCTGAGCTACGACCTGCCGGCCGGCGCGGTCGCCACCTTCACCTGGCCCGGCGCACCGGTCTCCGGTCCCACCCAGTCCCCGTCGCCCACCCAGTCCACCGGGCCGATCTCCCCCACCGCCTGGTACACCGCGACCAACCTCAACTCCAACAAGTGCGCGGACGCCGCCGGGTGGGGCACCGCCAACGGCACCGCCGTGCAGCAGTGGGCCTGCGGCGCCGGCGCCAACCAGCAGTGGCAGTTCACCCCGACCGACAGCGGCTGGTACCGGATCACCAACCGCAACGCCGCGGGCAGCGGCCAGGTGCTCGACGTGACCGGGGCCTCCGCCGCCGACGGCGCCAAGATCCAGACCTGGCAGTGGTCCTCGGGCACCAACCAGCAGTGGAAGCCGGTCGCCCAGGCCGGCGGCACGTACACCCTGGTCTCCCGGTCCAGCGGCAAGTGCCTGGACGTCACCGACGTCTCCACCGCGGACGGCGCCCGGCTGCAGCAGTGGTCCTGCACCGGCGGCGCGGCCCAGTCCTTCCGCCTCACCGCCGTGGGCTGACCGACTCCCGTGTGATCCAAGGAGGTTGACGCGGACCCGCCGCAGGTCTATACCAGTGAGCGACCAAGTCCACCACAACCGGCCGCAATCGCGGCCCGGCTCGTGCGCACCCCCGCCATGCCTGCGCACGGGCCGGGCCTGTTGTCGCCTCTTCCAGGAGAGGCCTCCCGTGACTCCTCCTCCTCGCAAGCGAGAAGGCTTCTCACTCGGCCCCGCGGAGCCTCATGACGGCCAAGCCCTGACCGCGGTCCGTGGTGGATCGGTTACTCATCGTACCGCACCGTCCCCCACGCAAGGAGTAGCGATGGAACGCACTGGTCCCCCACCGTCCCCCGCTCCCGCCCGTCCCGCGCGCCACCGCCGGCGCCGCGGCGCGGTCGGACTGCTCTCCGCCCTCGGCCTGGTCGCCGGCGCGGTCGCCGCGTTCACCGCCGCCGAGCCGGCCGGCGCGGCCACCCTCGGCTCCAACTGGTACGCCTCCGCGCCGTACCTGATGCCCGAGGACAACAGCCCGCCGGACGCGGCCGCCGTCATGGACGCCACCGGCCAGAAGGCCTTCCAGCTGGCCTTCATCCTGGCCCAGGGCAACAGCTGCGCCCCCGCCTGGGGCGGCACCTCCTCGATCGACACCGACACCACCATGCCCGCGGTCATCCAGAAGATCCGCGACAAGGGCGGCGACGTCTCGGTCTCCGTCGGCGGCTACGGCGGCACCAAACTCGGCCAGACCTGCGGCACGCCCGAGGCGACCGCCGCGGGCTACCAGAAGGTGATCACCAAGTACGGCCTCAAGGCGATCGACTTCGACCTGGAGGAGCCCGAGTACGAGAACACCGCCGCCATCCACAACGAGATCGGCGCGGCCCGGATCCTCCAGCAGAACAACCCGGGCCTGTACATCTCGATCACCACCGCCGGCACCAACGCGGGCACCGGCTGGTTCGGCACCCAGATGCTCAACGAGGCCAAGTCCCAGGGCTTCACGCCGAACAACTACTCCATCATGCCGTTCGACGGCGGCTTCAACGGCGCGGCGGCCCAGACCGACGCCCTGGTGAAGTTCAACCAGATCCTGCAGACCACCTTCGGCTGGACCGAGGCCAACGCCTACGCCCACGAGGGCGTCTCGCTGATGAACGGCCGCACCGACGTCGCCGAGTACTTCCGGCAGGCCGACTTCCAGACCGTGCTGGACTTCGCCACCGCGCACAAGCTCGCCCGCTACACCTACTGGTCGGTCAACCGCGACCGCCAGTGCCCCGGCACCGTCGACCCGGGCCTGTCCGGCTCGTGCTCCAGCGTCGCCCAGAACGACTGGGACTTCACCAAGTTCACCGTGAAGTTCGCCGGCGCCACGCCGCCCACCACCCAGCCCCCGACCAGCAACCCGCCGACCAGCAACCCGCCGGGCAACTGCACCGACCCCGCGTGGAGCGCCACCACCACGTACACCGCGGGCAACAAGGTCTCGTACAACAACAAGAAGTACCACGCCAAGTGGTGGACCCTGAACGAGAACCCGGCCTCCAGCGGCCAGTGGGGTCCGTGGGCCGACGACGGCCCCTGCTGACACCCGGTCGACCCGACGGTGCGATGCCGTACGATCCGTCGTACGGCATCGCGTGTCGGTCACCGTCCGGGTGAGGCATGGAGGTGCCCGTGAGATTGCCTTCTGGAGGCATCCCACCGTGTCCGTCGAACTGAACCACACCATCGTCCACGCCCGGGACAGCCGGGAGTCCGCCGAATTCCTCGCCCACGTCCTCGGGCTCGAGGTCGGCACCCCCTGGGGCCCGTTCGTCCCCGTCGCCACGTCCAACGGCGTCACCCTGGACTTCGCCTCGATCCCGGCGGAGTCCATCGTCATGCAGCACTACGCCTTCCTCGTCACCGACGAGGTCTTCGACGCCGCCTTCGCCCGCATCCGGGCCAAGGGCCTGACCTACTGGGCCGACCCGCACGGCAAGCTGCCCGGCGAGATCAACCACCACCACGGCGGCCGCGGCGTCTACTTCCTCGACCCCGCCGGCCACGGCCTGGAACTCATCACCACGCCGTACGACAGCCACCTGCCCACCGTCTGACCCTCACCCCGCCCTCAGCCGGCCGGGGACGGGCTCCCGGCCGGCCGCGGGCCGCACCGGACATGATCACTGGCGAATTCGAGACCCACCTGACCCTGACCCCCGACGACGCCGACTCCGTGGCGGGTTGGGCCCGTCGGCGAGGGCTGAAGTACACCCACATCGTGCTGGCGCGCGGGCGCCAGGCCTCCCAGCCGATGCTCTCCTGGAACGCCGCGGGGACCTTCACCGAGCAGCGGGCCGCCGCCGAGGCGGTGGCGGGCGAGCTGCGGGCCGCCGGGTTCACCCCGGTGCGGGTGAAGATCGAGGCCGCTCCCTGGGCGGACGGCGTGCCGTCGACCGACCCGGACGCCCGGCTCCTCGGGCCCGAGCACTACTTCGAGCACCACGTGAAGGTCCTGCTCGACGGCGACCGGGAGGCCCTGGTCCGCGCCGTCGCCGGCCACCGCGCGCACGTCTCGTGGAACGCCCGCCGGGTCGAGTCCGACGGGCGCCGGCAGCAGTTCGTCACCCAGCGCTGCCACGGCGTCGGCCTGCACACGGCGGGCGCCCGCCTGGAGCGGCTGACGGCGGCCCTCACCGCGGCCGGCTTCCCCCCGCTCTCGGTCGAGCGCGAGTACGTGGTCCACGACAGCAACCTCGCCGTCGACGACGGCTGGATCGAGGAGGAACCGACCCCATGAGCGAGCCCTGGGACTTCCGCAGCGACGGATCGGTGCCGAAGAAGCTCCCGCCCGGCGCCGGGCCCCGCCGCGGCCTCGGGCTGCCGCTGACCCTGCACCCCGTGGACGACCCGGACGCGTTCCAGGCGCCGATCTTCGACCCGGCGCTGAAGCAGCACCGCAACGCCTACCGCGCCGCCGACCCGCGCTTCACCGACCCCGAGCTCTCCGCCGCCTGGTACGCCGCCCGCCGCCGGGCGATGGACCTGCTGCTCGCCGCGATCGCGGGCTCCCCCTGGGCCGGGTCGGTCGTCCTGCGCGGCAGCGTGGTGCTGCGCGCCTGGTTCGGCGACGCCGCCCGTGAGCCCGGCGACCTCGACTTCGTGGTGGTCCCCCAGGACTGGAGGATCGAGGAGCCGCGCACCGCCGAGCTGCTCACCGGCATCGCTGCGGCGGCGGAGGCGGCGAGCGACGGGCCTGTCTTCTTCTGGGCGGCGGACGCCGTGAGCGAGGACATCTGGACCTACGACCGGGTGCCGGGCCGCCGGCTGATGCTGCCCTGGCACTACGCGGGCGACCTTCCGGGCGGGGCGATCCAACTCGACTTCGTCTTCAACGAGCCGCTGCCGGTCGCCCCCGAGCCCGTTCTGCTGCCCGCCGCCGACGGCCCGGGCACCCGCCTGCTCGCGGCCACCCGCGAGCTCTCGCTCGCCTGGAAGGTGCTCTGGCTCGTCACCGACAACTACCCCCAGGGCAAGGACCTGTACGACGCGGTCCTGCTCGCCGAGTCCGTGCACCTGAGGTACGAGGTGCTCCGCGAGGCCATGGTCGCGGCCGGCGGGCCCCACTGGGCGGAACGTCCGGTCGACGCGGTGGTGCTCTCCGGTGTCGGCGCCCTGATCGACGACGACTGGGAGTACTTCCCCCGCGAGTACCCGCACCTGCCCGCCGACCGGAACGCCCTGGTCGGCCGACTGGCAGCGGCCCTCGCCCCGACCTTCGCGGAGGTCCCCGAGCAGGACCGGACCGACTGGTGGCGGGAGGGCTGGCTGGCGGCACTGCGCCGGCGGTACGCCGAGGGCGGCCCGGAGGCGGTCGCGGAGCAGCTCAGGGGCGCCCATGTCGCGCTGATGCACCGCCTGGCCCGCCAGGTCGTCGACCGGTCCGAACTCGACGACGACGCGCTGGCCCGGGCGCTCCTGGCCGCCCCCACGAACGCGTACTGGGCCCGGCTCGTCGCCGAGGGCATGCCCCTCGGCGAGCTCCTGTCCTACGGCTGACCCGCCGCCGGGCGGTCAGGCGCCGGTGGTGCCGTCGAGGTGTTGGCGGACCAGGTCGGCGTGGCCGTTGTGGCGGGCGTACTCGCCGATCATGTGCAGGTGGATCATGCGCAGCGACATGGCCTCGCCGTCAAGGTCGAAGGTGGTGTCCATCGACACCCCGGCGACGGCCTCGTCGGCGAGGCGGACCTCCTCGACCAGGCGGTCGTAGTCCTCCTCGGCGCGGGCCGGGTCGAGGAGCTCGAAGTCGGCGTCCTTGCGGCCCTCGACGAAGTGCAGCGGCTCCACGGGCAGGGCGGAGAACCGGATCCGGAACCAGGTGCGCTCGACCTTGGCCATGTGGCGCACCAGGCCGAGCAGGGTGAGGTTGGAGTCCGGCAGCGGGGCGACGGCGAGCTGTTCGCCGGTCAGGCCCGCGCACTTGTGCAGCAGGGTGGCGCGGTGGAAGGCCAGGTAGCCGGGGAGCATCTCGCCCTCGGGGGCGGAGAGCGAGCCGTCGGGGCGGGTGATCTCGGGTGCGGTCCAGGTCATGGCGTGATCATGCAGCCGGTGGCCGGTCCGCCGCCACCCCTTTGCCCGCACGCCGACGGGGGTTGCTACGATCGCGGCGAGCCGTGACTGGCGCGCAAGGGATGGATTCGACCATCGGGGAGCGGCTCCGCGGCATCGTGCCGCGCTGTCGCCGTGCGCCTGGGCCGTCCGTACCGTCATGGATCGTCATGAGGAGACCGCCTTGGCCCAGTCCGCGCTTCCCCCGCACACCGCCGCGAACGCCGCCGCCGACACCGCGTTCCGCTCCGCGCTCGACGTGATCCGCGCCGTGGAGCCGCGGGTCGCCGACGCGATCGGCGGTGAACTCGCCGACCAGCGCGAGTCGCTGAAGCTGATCGCCAGCGAGAACTACGCCTCCCCCGCGGTGCTGCTCGCCATGGGCAACTGGCTGAGCGACAAGTACGCCGAGGGCACCGTCGGCCGCCGCTTCTACGCGGGCTGCCGCAACGTCGACACCGTCGAGGCGCTGGCCGCCGAGCACGCCCGCGAGCTGTTCGGCGCCGAGCACGCGTACGTGCAGCCGCACTCGGGCATCGACGCCAACCTCACCGCCTTCTGGGCGGTGCTCTCGCAGCGCGTCGAGAGCCCGGCGCTGCAGCGCGCCGGGGTGCGCAACGTCAACGACCTGACCGAGCAGGACTGGGCCGAGCTGCGCCGCGAGCTGGGCAACCAGCGGATGCTCGGCATGTCGCTGGACACCGGCGGCCACCTCACCCACGGCTTCCGGCCGAACATCTCCGGCAAGATGTTCGACCAGCGCAGCTACGGCACCGACCCGGTGACCGGCCTGGTCGACTACGACGCGGTGCGCGCCGCCGCCCGCGAGTTCAAGCCGCTGATCCTGGTCGCCGGCTACTCGGCGTACCCGCGGCTGGTCAACTTCCGTCTGATGCGCGAGATCGCCGACGAGGTCGGCGCCACCCTGATGGTCGACATGGCGCACTTCGCGGGCCTGGTCGCGGGCAAGGTGCTGACCGGCGACTTCGACCCGGTGGCGCACGCCCAGATCGTCACCACCACCACGCACAAGTCGCTGCGCGGCCCGCGCGGCGGCATGGTGCTGTGCGACTCCGAGCTCGCCGAGCACGTCGACCGGGGCTGCCCGCTGGTCCTCGGCGGCCCGCTGTCGCACGTGATGGCCGCCAAGGCCGTCGCCTTCGCCGAGGCCCGCCGCCCCGAGTTCCGGCAGTACGCGCAGCAGGTCGTCGACAACGCGCAGGCGCTCGCCGAGGGCCTGCTGCGGCGCGGCGGCAAGCTGGTCACCGGCGGTACCGACAACCACCTGGTGCTCGCCGACGTCACCGGCTACGGCCTGACCGGCCGCCAGGCCGAGGCGGCCCTGCTGGACTCCGGCGTGGTCACCAACCGCAACTCCGTCCCGCAGGACCCGAACGGCGCCTGGTACACCTCCGGCGTGCGGATCGGCACCCCGGCGCTCACCACCCGCGGCCTCGGCCTCGCCGAGATGGACGAGATCGCCGACCTGATCGACACCGTGCTGCGCAACACCGCGCCCGCCGAGGGCAAGGGCGGCAGCCCGTCCAAGGCCCAGTACCGCCTCGACGACGCGGTCCGCGACGCGGTCGCCAAGCGCGCGTCGGAGCTGCTCGCGCCGTTCCCGCTCTACCCGGGCGTCGACCTGGTCTGAGCCCGCCACGCGATGCCGGGAGGCCGACGCCGTGTGCGGCCTCCCGGTACCGTGACGGGATGTCACTTCCCGCCGAAGTCACGCAGACCGTCACGACCTTCCTCTCCGCCGTCGACCGGTCCGCGCCGGGCCTGGTCGAGGGCCTGTACCTGTGCGGCTCGCTGGGCTTCGGCGAGTACGTCGCCGGGCACAGCGACGTCGACTTCGTCGCCGTCCTCGCCGAGCGCCCCGGACGGGCCGCGCTGGACGCCCTCGCCGCCGCCCACGCCACCGTCCGCGCGGAGCACCCCCGCCCGCACTTCGACGGCCTGCACGCCGTCCGCGCCGACCTCGCGCGGTCGCCGGACGAATGCCCCGACCTTCCGTGCACCCAGAACGGCGAGTACCGCGAGGCGGGCCGGTTCGGCGTCAACCCGGTCACCTGGCACGAACTCGCCCGCCACAGCGTCCCGGTGCGCGGCTCGCGGCTCACCGACGCCGACGTGTGGACGGACGACGCGGCGCTGCGCGCCTACAGCCACCGCAACCTCAGCGAGTACTGGTCCGGCACCGCCGCCGCCATCGCCGCGAACCCGCAGGCCGCCGCCGGGCCGTTCGCCGCCGAGTGGTGCGTGCTCGGCGTCAGCCGCCTGCACCACCTGCTCGCCACCGGCACCCTCACCACCAAGTCCGGCGCCGGCCGCTACGCCCTGACCGCCTTCGAGCCCTACTGGCACCCGATCATCACCGAGGCCCTCGCCCTCCGCGAGGGCTCCCCCTCCTCCTACGGCGAGGACACGGCCAGGCGCGGCGCGGACACCGTCGCGTTCACGGCGATGGCCATCGAGGCGGGCCTGGCCCTGCCCGCCCCGGCGCACGGCCTCCCGTAGCCGTCAGGACCGATACCTCCAGACAGCGAACAGCCGGTGGTCGTGCTCCCAGAAGGCGTCGAGCGGTCCGACCCGCTCGGCCGCCTGCTCGGCCCGGGGGTCGTCGCGGCGGGCGAGCGCGTAGGCCGCCTCCAGCCTCAGGTCCGGGTCGTCCTCGTCGAGGAGGGAGAGGAAGGCGTCCAGGGTGGGGGCGGTCCGGTCCTCCGAGGAGGCGAGGGACGCGGCGGCGCGTCTGCGCACTCCCGGGGCTTCGTCGCGGAGCAGCAGGATCAGGGCGTCCCTGGTCGCCGGATCGAGTCGTCCGTCGGCCGCGAAGCGTGGGGCGAACACCTGCGCCACAGAGGCCCGCACGCCGGGATCGGGGTCGCGGACCAGGCCCAGCAATGCCGTCGTGGCCGCCTCGCTCCGTGCGGTGCGTTCCTCGCTCAGGCAGAACGCCACCTCGGCCCGTACGTCGGGCTCCGGGTGAGTGGCGTACTGGAGGCCGATGGCTTCCCGATCCGGGTGGTCGTGGCCGTTGTAGACCTCCAGGACGGCGGCGAGCACGCGCCCGTCGGGCTCGTCCAGCGCCCAGTCCGCCAGGAAGTCGGTGTCACGGGCCATCTCCGGCATGCGCTCCAGCGGCACGAAGAGGCTCCGCATGGCCAGGACCGCCGCCAGGAAGCGCCGGTGGACGGGATCGGGACGGTCCCGCAGGGCGGTCAGCTCGGACCAGATGCGTGGACCCTGTCGTTGGCCGAGGAAGTAGGAAGCGGCGAACCAGTTGCTGTCGCCCACCTCCGCGTCCGGGACGGCGCGCGCCATCACCACCTCGACGGGCGGGAACAGGACGAACCGCCACTCCAGCGCGGTGAGGACCGCCCCGTGCCCGGCCCGCACGGTGAGCCCGCCGAGGGACAGCTCGTCGAGCGTGTCGCCGTCGGGTTCGTCGATCCGGCGCCTGACGGCGGGCCCGGTGGCCCCGGTCCGGCGTCGCAGTTCCTCGACCGCGCCGGTCTCGTGCCAGTGCCGGGCCCGGTCGAGCAGGCGCTGTCGGGCGGCTTCGGGGAGGCGCAGCCGCGGCTCGTTCCCGAGGACGGTGCCGACCAGGGTGGGCGAGCCGGTGTCGACCGCCCGCAGCAGCGGGGTGCTGCCGTCGGGGAGTTCCCGGTCCTGGTCGGCGCCGGCGTCGATCAGGACCTCCGCGGTGCGGTGGTCGAGGCCGGCCACGGCGGTGCAGAGCAGGGGCAGCCCGTCGGGGCCCGGGGTGTCGGGTGCGGCGCCCTGTTCCAGGCAGGCCCGCACCGCTTCCGCGTCCTTGGCGATCACCGCACGGACCAGCCGGTCCGTCAGGTCCGGCGACGGCTCCGTCAACACTCCCCCTGATGGTCTGTCCACTACCGGGCGAGCACGCTACCCGGCCGGCCCTTCACCTGCCCCTTGATTACGGCTCCGCCGGAGTGCTGAGCACGCAGTGGAGCCGCTCCGCGGTCGCCCGCGGGCGGTAGACGTAGGCGTTGTGCCCGCCGGGGAACGGCTCGCAGGCGGTCCCCAGCCGCTCGGCGAGCAGCACGGCGCAGCGGTGCGGCCAGTAGCGGGCGGAGTCCTCGCCGGCGGCCGGGACGATCCGGGCGGGGGACGCGGCGAGCGCGGCGAGGTCGAGCCGGTGGGCGCGGGTGGCCGGGGTGTCGTGGGTGAGGAGGAAGGCTGCGTTCGCCCGCTGCTGCGGGCCCGGGGCGCGGAGCTCGACCTCGGGTTCACGGTCGCTCGGGTCGATGCCGACGAGCTCCGCGAACCTGCGCAGCGCCGGGGCGGTCCCGTCGGCCGCGAAGGCCTCCTCGGCGGAGCGCAGGTCCCGGAGGGCGGCGGCCCGCTCGGGTTCCGGCAGTACCTGGGTGGCGGGCGGCTCGTGGGCGACGAGGGTACGGACCTGCCCGGGGTGCCGGACGGTGAGCTCCAGCCCGATCAGCGCGCCGAGGCTGCTCCCGTAGACGTGGGCGGGCTCGGCGGTGTGGGCGGCGAGCAGCCGGGAGAGGTCGTCGGCGTGCGTGGCGGGGCTCGCCCCGGGCCGGTCGGCGGTGCTTCGGGACAGGCCGCGGCGGTCGTAGGTGAGGACGGTGTACCGATCGGCGAGGCGGTCGGCGAGGGCCTCGGTCGCGGTGGCGTCGCCGTGGCCGCCGGCGACGAGCACCAGGACGGGGCCCGAGCCGCGGACGAAGTGGCGCAGCCGGGCGCCGGGCACGGCCAGCAGGGATTCCTTCATGGGTGACCACCGTTCGGTTCGTTCGGGCCGCTCTGACGGGACGTCACCACTGTGCGTCGGCCGCCGTCGGGTGGGGAGCGGAGCGTTCTTCCTGGGACTGCCGGTCCCAGGGAAACGGGTGGCGCCGGACCGGGCGTGCGGTGGTATCACTACCGGCATGGGGATGGACCGCGATCAGCTCGCCGACTTCCTGCGCCGGTCCCGGACCCGGCTGGGCCCGCTGGACGTCGGGCTGCCCGAGGGGCCGCGGCGGCGCACGCCCGGGCTGCGCCGCGAGGAAGTGGCCGTGCTCGCCGGAATGTCCGCCGACTACTACGTGCGCCTGGAGCAGGCCAGGAGTCCGCAGCCCTCGGACCAGATGCTGGCCGCGCTGACCCGGGCCCTGCGGCTGAGCGTCGACGAGCGCGACCACCTGTACCTGCTCGCCGGCCACCGCCCGCCGGAGGCGGACCGGGCCGGGGAGTACCTGCGGCCGAGCCTGCTCTACCTGCTCGACCGCCTGGACGGCGTCCCGGTGCAGGTCCTCAGCGATCTGGGCGACCTGCTGGCGCAGAACGAGCTGGCGCAGGCGCTGTTCGGCTGCGTCTGCTCGGTGGCCCGCCCGGACCGCAACCTCGTGCTGCGCTGGTTCTCCGACCCGGTGGTGCGTGAGCGCCTGGCCCCCGAGGAGCACGAGGAGTACGCCCGGCAACTGGTCGCCGACCTGCGCGCCGCGGTCGTCCGGCGCGGCACCGACGAGGCGTCCCGCGGCCTCCTCGCCCGGCTCCGGGACTCGGCCGCCGGGGCAGAGTTCGCGACGCTCTGGGAGCGGCACGAGGTGGCGGTGCGGACCTCGCACCCGTACCGGCTGGTCCATCCCGAGCTGGGCCGGATCGTCTTCGACTGCGAGGTACTGGCGACGCCGGCGGCCGACCAGCGCCTGCGTGTCTTCACGCCGCCGCCCGGCGGCACCGAGGCCCTCGACCTGCTGCGCGCGCTCGGCCCCGGGCATCGGCACTGCGCCGAGGCCGCCCCCCGCGGCTCCTAGCCTCCGCGCCCCGACCGCTCATCGGGCCCTCCGGCTCCTGCACCGACGCACGGAACCCGCGCGCCGCGCCCCTACCCGCGTCGGCGGCCCGCTGCCGGTGCTCGGCGACGGGGCCCGGCTGGGGCCGCCGGTTCCACGCCGCCGGCTCGCCCGCCGGATAGTCTCGGTCTCCCGACGAGCACCGCACCGGAGGCACGCCTTGGACAGCAGCGCCTGGGACACCCGCTACCGAAGCTCGGAGCTGGTGTGGGGCACCGAGCCCAACCGCTGGGTCGCCGCGGAGACCGCCGACCTGACGCCGGGGCGGGCGCTCGACCTGGCGGCCGGTGAGGGCCGCAACAGCCTGTGGCTGGCCGCCCGGGGCTGGCGGGTGACCGCGGTGGACTTCTCCCCCGTCGCGCTGGGCCGGGCCCGCACGCTCGCCGCCGCGCTGCCCGCGGACAACGCCGCCCGGGTCGAACTGGTCGAGGCGGACGTGCTGGCGTACGAGCCGGAGGCAGCCGGGTACGACCTGGTGCTGATCGCCTACCTGCAGCTCCCCGGCGAGCAGTTGGGGTCGGTGCTGGTGCGTGCGGCCGGGGCGGTGGCGCCGGGCGGCACGCTGCTGGTGGTGGGCCACGACTCGACCAACCTGGCCGAGGGCGTCGGCGGGCCGCAGGACCCGGCGGTGCTGTACCGCCTGCCGGAGGTCCTCGCCACCCTCGCCGACACCGGCCTGACGGCCGTTCGGGCGGAGCGGGTCCGCCGCCCGGCGACCCGGCCGGACGGGACGGCGGGCGAGGCGGTCGACACACTGGTGCGCCTGCGCCGGGCGTGAATCCGGCACGCTTGGCGGCCGGCCGGACGGGGCATGAATGACGGGTCCACGCCAACTCCATCCGGAAGGCCGCCCCGTGAACCGCAAGTCCATGGCCCTGCTCGCCGCCGTCGCCACCCTGCCGCTGGCCCTCTCCGGCACCGTCGCCGCCGCCCAGCCGTCCGGCTCGGCCGCCGCCGCGTCCGCCGCCTGCAGCTACACCCCGGCGGTCCCGGCCGACAACTTCAAGGGCATCCCGGTGTTCGACGCGAAGCAGGCGGCGAAGCCGTACAGCGCGACGCTGCGCACCACCCAGGGCGCGATCACGTTCAAGGCGCTGACCGACAAGGCGCCGTGCACCACGTTCTCGTTCCGGTTCCTGGCCGAGCGCGACTACTTCGACCGCAGCCACTGCCACCGGCTCACCACCCAGCGCATCTTCGTGCTGCAGTGCGGCGACCCGACCGGCACCGGCAGTGGCGGTCCCGGCTACTCCTTCCCGGACGAGAACCTGGAGGGCGCCACCTACCCGGCCGGGACGGTGGCGATGGCCAACGCCGGCCCGAACACCAACGGCAGCCAGTTCTTCTTCGTCTGGAAGGACACCAAGCTCTCGCCCGCCTACACGCCGTTCGGTCGGGTGACGGCCGGGCTCGACGTCCTGCAGCGGATCGCGGCGGCCGGCGAGGACGACCAGAACAACCCGGGCGACGGCTTCCCGAACCTGCCGGTGAACATCCGTCACGTCGCCATCACCAAGCGCTGACCGGACCGACACATCCGTCCGGCCGCCGACCGGGCGTCAGCGGCCGGACCGTACCGCGGTTCGACCTTCGCGCAAGCGAGTTTCGAACGGCCGCGCGGGGCGGCGGTGTGCGGACGGGGCTTGTGGGGTGGCTGTGGTTTGTGGGCGACGAAGGTGGACGGCCCGTGACGGGGCTGTGATCCTGGCGGTATGAGCTTGTGATTGGCTGCCCGGGTTGAATAGTCTCCGTGCAGCCCGCACACGCGGGCCCCGTGCGCGGAAACGCCGAGCCCTGTCCGCCGCGCTCCCGGGATGCCCAACACACCACCTGGGGCAGGGGTGGGGGAACCAGGTAAGTCGCCGTCCCCGACGGCTCGGGGTGAAGCCGCCTCCCGGCGGCCGGGCCACCTCCCGGTCCGAACCCGACAGCTCACCTCGCAGGCGTGCGGAGAGGGACGTCCTCATGCTCTTCACGGGTCCGGGTCGGCACCGCCGTCCCACCCAGGCGGAGAAGGCCATTGCGGTCGCGAGTATCGCGGGCGTGGGCCTGGCACTGCCCCTGCTGGCCGCCACCGGAGCGCAGGCCGCGCCGACGCCGGTCTGGGACAAGGTCGCGGGCTGCGAGACCGGCGGCAACTGGAGCGCGGACTCCGGCGACGGCTACCACGGCGGCCTGCGTTTCACGGACTCCACCTGGGCGGCGTACGGCGGCACCGAGTTCGCGCCGAGCGCGGACCGGGCGACCCGCAGCCAGCAGATCGCGGTGGCCGAGCGGGTGCTCGCCGCCGAGGGCGAGGGCGGCTGGGGCACCTGCGCCCAGCAGGCCGGCCTGTCCCGGGACGGCGTGACCGGCGTGGTGGACGTCAACGACTCGGCGGACGAGACCGGCTCGCTGCGCGGCAGCCGCGGCGTCGACATGGTGAACGCGGCCCAGGACGGCTCGCTGCCCGCCGCGCACACCACCCCGGTCTTCTCCGGCCTCCCGGGCTGGGACCCGGTGTACAGCGTGTACTGGTACGAGCAGGACGGCGGCTGGTTCTGGACCAGCCACCACTCGGTGTACGAGCACCACGTCAGCTCGGCCGCCGCGAAGGCGGCGAAGGCCGCACAGGACGCCCGGAACGCGCAGGGCACCACGGCGCCCGCCACCACCGCGCCGGTCGCCCCGGTGGCTCCGGTGGTCCCGGTCGACCCGACGCTTCCCACCGCGCCGGTCACCACGACGCCGACCCTGCCGACCGACCCGACCGGGACCCCGACCGACCCGACCGTCCCGCCGGTCACCGTCGACCCGACCGCGCCGGTCACCGGCGACCCGACGCTGCCGGTGGCGCCGCCGGTCGACCCGACGGCGCCGGCGACCGGTCCGACCACCCCGACGGTCCCGGGCGCCGACGCCACCGCTCCGGCCGCGCCCACCGCGCAGCCGAGCTCTCCTGCCACCGAGTCGGCCCCGCCGGCCGCCACCCCGAAGGCGTACACGGTGCAGGCGGGCGACACGCTGGCGTCCATCGCCCGCAACAACGGCCTGCAGGGCGGTTGGAAGGGGCTCTACGAGGCCAACAAGCTGGTCGTGGGCGAGAACCCGGACCTGCTCAAGCCCGGCCTGGTGCTCCAGCTGGGCCAGTGACGGCCTGCGGGCCGCCCGTCAGTGGATGACGCCGGCGGCCCGCAGCAGCCAGCGGTTGGTGCGGCCGACCAGCCCGGCCCGGTCGAGGACACCGATCACCTTGGCGGCCATCTCCACCTTGGTGGCCCGCCAGTGCGGGTTGGCCTTCGCGGCGGCGCTGCCGACCTCGGGAGCGATGCCCACGGCGCGGTACAGGCGCGGGTGGATCAGGCTGACGGTGGCGAAGTAGACGATCAGTCCGATGAACAGCTGCTCGTAGCGGCGCCGGACCGGCCCGAGCCGGCGCCGCACCAGTTCCTCGCGCGCATAGCTGATGTGCCGCGACTCCTCGATGACGTGGATCCGCGAGACCTGCCGGGTGAGCGGCTGGAGCGTCTCGTCGGCCATCAGTTCGCGCTGGAAGGCGTCCAGGATCTCCTCGACGTACATGGTGCCGCCGAAGGTCTGGCTGTGCGTGGAGATCGCCTTGAAGAGCCGTCCGAGGTTGTGCGCCACCGGGCGCGCGCCGTACGCGGGGACGCCCATCCAGCTGATCATTTTGGCGAACATCACCGAGTGCCGGCACTCGTCGCCGATCTCGGTCAGCGCGTACTGCACGTGCGCGGAGGTCGGGTCCTGGTCGAAGGCGTGCCGCAGCAGCATCTGCATCAGGATCTCCTCGAACCAGATGCCGACGCTGGCGATCGAGGCGGTCTCGTGCTTGCTGAGCTCGATCCGCCGCTCCTCGTCCAGCGTCTCCCACAGCGGGGTGCCGTAGAGCGAGAGGCGGTGCGGCGGGCAGTAGTAGCGGCCGGGCTCGGGGGCGGAGTCCCAGTCGACGTCCTTGAGCGGGTCGAAGGAGAGCTTGGCGGACGAGGCGAGCAGGCGTTCGGCGGTCCGCTCGCGGTCGCGCAGGCGGGTCGTCTCGGGCATGGGGGATCTCCTTCGCGGCGCGTACGTGTCCGTGCCGCGAAGGTAGAAGTTATTAGACCCACCGTCAATACACCGCGCAGAACCCGGCTACCCGGGCCACCCCGCCAGCGTGCGGCGGCTGCGGAAACAGTGCTCCTCCCCGCTCACCGGATCGGTGAACTCCAGCGACCGGGCCAGCAGTTGCAGCGGCGCACCGAAGTCCTCCGGCTCGGACGCGGGCCGCACCACGGGGTAGATCGGGTCGTGCAGGATCGGCACGCCCAGACGGTTCAGGTGCACCCGCAGCTGGTGGGTGCGGCCGGTGTGCGGCAGCAGCCGGTAGAGCCCCAGGCCCTCGCGGTGGCCGACCAGCTCCACCCGGGTCTCCGCGTTCGGCTCGCCGGGCACCTCGTACGCCGCCATCTCGCCGCGCACCTTCACGATCCGGCTGCGCACCACCGCAGGCAGCTCCAGCGCGGGATCGTGGCGGGCCACCGCCCGGTACTCCTTGCGGGCCAGCCGGCGCTCGAACAGGCCCTGGTAGGCGCCCCGGTGGCGCGGATCGGCGACGAACAGCACCACGCCCGCGGTCAGCCGGTCCAGCCGGTGGGCGGGGCTGAGCGCGGGCAGGTCCAGGTCGCGGCGCAGCCGGGCGAGCGCGGTGTCGGTGACGTGCGAGCCGCGCGGGGTGGTGGCGAGGAAGTGCGGCTTGTCGGCGACCACGATCCGCTCGTCGCGGTACAGGACCTCCACCTCGAAGGGCACCGGCTCCTCGTACGGGGTCCACTCGCGGTGGAACCACAGGTACCCGCCGGGGGTGAACGGGGTGTCGGCGTCGATCGGGCCGTGAACGGCGACGAACTCGCCGCGGGCCAGCATCCCGGCCACCCGGTCCGGTCCGACGGCGCGGCCGTAGCGCTCGCGCAGGTAGTCGGCGGCGGTCGGCCACGGACCTTCCTGCGGCAGCCTGACCCGGACCGGGTCGATGCCGTCCCGCTGCGGCAGCGGGCTCGCCGGCACCCCTGACCTGCGCCCCACAGTCCACCACTCCCGCCGCTCGACCCGTCCGCCCACCCTACCCACCGCGCGGCGCCGCCCCGGGCGGGCCCGGGGTGCGTGGACGGCCCGGGGCGGGGAAGAAGCCCCCGTGCGGCGCCTGGCCGCCCGGTGACCGGAACGCCTTCGGCTCCGTACGGGACAGCGGCGGGCCGCCATGGGAACATGGCAGGGCGGAGCGCCCAGTGAGCGGCAGGTGGCCGATGGACACCGACAAACAGGGCAGGATCCCCCAGACCCGCCGGAACCCGGCCCTCGCCGGAGCCGACGAGCAGGCCTTCGACGGCCTGCTGACCATCCCGATCGCCACGGCGCTGATCGCCGAGGACGGCCTGATCCTGCACTGGAGCCCGGACGCGGAGGCGCTGCTCGGCTACCGCGCGGACGAGGCGGTCGGCTCGCCGGCCGCGCAGCTGCTGGTCACCGCCGAGCAGCGGCCGGAGGTGCTGGCGCTGTTCCGGGACATCGTCCAGGGCCGGGCGTGGTCCGGTGTCTTCCCGGTGCGCCACCGCAGCGGGCACCACGTGAACCTGGAGTTCCGCACCCACCCCATCGCCGGGCCGGGCGGGCGCCCGCTGGTGCTGGCGGTGGCCTCGGACGTGACGGCGCTGCGCCGGCTGCAGGCGGACCTGGCGGTGCTGGACGGGTTCTTCACCCAGTCCCCGGTGGGCATGGCGGTGTACGACGCCCAGCTGCGCTTCGTCCGGCTGAACGAGGCGCTGGCGAAGATCAACGGCCTGCCGGTCGACGCGCACCTGCGCCGCCGGGTGACCGAGGTGCTGCCGGGCATCAACGGCCGGGAGATCGAGGCGGTGATGCGCCGGGTGCTGGAGGAGGGCGAGGCGGTGGTGGACACCCGCTCGCACGGCCGCACCCCGGGCGACCCGACCCACGACCACGCCTGGTCGGCCTCGTACTTCCGGCTGCAGCAGGCGGACGGGCGGGTGCTGGGCGTCTCCTCGACCATCGTGGACATCACCGAGCGCTTCCAGGCCGAGACGGTGGCGGCCCGCGCCCAGCGGCGGCTGACCCTGCTGGCGGAGGCCACCGCGACGGTCGGCACCACGCTGGACGTCCGGCAGACCGCGCACGAGCTGGCGGACGCCGTCGTGCCGGACCTCGCCGACACCGCCGGGGTGTTCGCGCTGGAGCACCTGATCAGCGGCGGCGAGGAGCAGCCCGCCGACGAGGTGCCGGGCGACGGTGGGCAGCTGCCGCACCGGCTGCGGCGGATCGCGCTGACCACGGTGGACCCGGACCATCCGACCCGGCACCTGCCGACCGAGGCGGTGCTGGTGGTGCCCCGCGAGTCGGCGTACGGCCGGGCGCTGGAGCTGGGGCGCACGATCAGCGCCCCGACCTGGGAGCTGCCGCTGCTCGCCGAGGCCGTGCCGGAGCACGCGCTCAGCGCGTACCTGGGCGACCGGCCGCGCCGGGTGGTGATCACGCCGCTGGTGGCCCGCGGCTCGGTGCTCGGCATGCTGGTGTACTCGCGGCGGGCGGACCGCGAGGAGCTGACCGAGGACGACGTCACGCTGGGCGACGAGCTGGCCACCCGGGCGGCGACCGCGATCGACAACGCCCGGCTGTACACCCGGGCCCGGGACGCCGCCGAGCAGCGCCGGCGGGCGCTGGAGACCGCGCAGACCGCGCAGGAGCGCCTGGCGCTGCTCAACGAGGCCTCCACCCGGATCGGCACCACCCTGGACCTGGCGACCACGGCCCGGGAGCTGGCCGAGACCGCCACCCCGCGCCTCGCCGACACGGTGATCGTGGAGGTGCTGGACGCGCTGGTGCGCGGCGATCCCTCGCCCACCCCGGGGCAGGCGGACCGCTCGGCGGTGCTGCGCCGGCTGGCGTTCCACACCGTGCCGGGCAGCGGGATGACGCCGGTCGCCCCGGAGGGCACCGTGCACCGCTTCCACCCGAGCACCCCGTACGCGTGGGCGCTGGCGCACCGGCGGCCGGTGCTGCTGCCGCACACCGACGAGCGGGCGATGAGCTGGTTCGCCGACGACGTGGAGCGGGCGCAGGCGGTCCGCGAGCAGGGGGTGCGCTCGCTGATGGTGATCCCGCTGATCGCCCGGGGCGCGGCGATCGGCACCGCGACCTTCTACCGGTCGATCACCGAGCAGCCCTACGACCACGCCGACATGGCGCTGGCCGCGGAGCTGGCGGCGCGGGCCGCGGTGTCGATCGACAACGCGATCCTGTACACCCGGGAGCGGGACGCCGCCGAGCAGCGCCGCCGGGCGCTGGACGCGGCGGGGGCCGCGCAGGAACGCCTGGCGCTGCTCAACGAGGCCTCCACCCGGATCGGCACCACGCTCGACCTGCCGCGCACGGCGATGGAGCTGGTCGAGGTGGTGATCCCGCGGTTCGCCGACTTCGTGACGGTCGACCTGCTGGAGTCGGTGATGGAGGGCGAGGTGCCGGACCCGGTGCCGCCGTCCGGCTCGGTGCTGCTGCGGGCGGTCGCGGTCGGCGAGATCGACGACGCCGGGACGATGACCTCGGCCTCCGACCCGGTGGGCGGGGCCTCCCGGTCGGCGCAGCTGTACGCGCAGAGCCTGCGCACCGGGCGGTCGATCCTGGTGCCGCACGTGGACGAGCCGGCGCTGCGGCGGATCGTCGCGCACCCGGACCGGATCGATCCGAGCCTGGAGGCGGGCGTCCACTCGTACCTGATGGTGCCGCTGCTGGCGCGCGGGACGGTGCTGGGCGGCGCGGAGTTCATCCGGACCCGCAACCAGGAGCCGTTCACCCCGGCGGACGTGGCGCTGGCGGAGGAGCTGGCGGCGCGGGCCGCGGTCTGCATCGACAACGCCCGGCTGTACCGGAGCGAGCGGGACACCGCGCTGACCCTGCAGCGCAGCCTGCTGCCGCAGGACGTGCACCGCACCCCGGGGCTGGAGATCGCCTACCGGTACCTGCCGTCGAGCGTGATCAGCGAGGTGGGCGGCGACTGGTTCGACGTGGTGCCGCTGACCGGCGGGCGGGTGGCGCTGATCGTCGGCGACGTGATGGGGCACGGCATCCGGGCGGCCGCGACCATGGGCCAACTGCGGACCGTGGCAAGGACCCTGGTCACCCTGGACATGGACCCGGCGCGGGTGCTGCGGCGGCTCGACGAGGCGACCGCGGCGCTCGGCGAGGGCCAGTTCGCCACCTGCGTGTGCGTGGTCTTCGACCCGGTGGACCGGATCTGCACGCTCTCCACCGCGGGCCACCTGCCGCCGGTGGTCTCCGAACGGGACGGCACCGCCCGGCTGCTGGACCCGCCGCCGGGCGCGCCGCTGGGGGTCGGCGGGGTGCCGTTCCAGGCGATGCGCTTCACCCTGCCGGACGACGGCCTGCTGGTGATGTACACCGACGGCCTGGTGGAGCGCCGCGGCCACGACCTGGACGAGGGGCTGGACCTGCTGCGCCGCACCGTCGCCCTGCGGCAGCCGACCCTGGAGCGGGGCTGCGACGCGGTGCTGGCCGCGCTCAACGCCAACGCCGGGCAGGACGACGTCGCGGTGATCATGGCCCACGCCGGGCCGATCGGCGGCGACCAGCTGGCCACCCTGACCCTGGAGGGCGACCGGGCGATGGTCCGGCACGCCCGCCGCTTCACCCGCGACACCCTGCACGGCTGGGGGCTGGGCTCGCTGGGCGACCTGGCCGAGCTGCTCACCAGCGAGCTGATCACCAACGCCCTGGTGCACGCCGGGGCCCCGGTCCAGATCCGGCTGTTCCGCAACCAGTTGCTCACCGTCGAGGTGTCCGACGTGGACAGCCGTGAGCCCCGGCTGCGCGCCGCCCGCGCGGAGGACGAGGGCGGCCGGGGCATGCACCTGGTCAACGAGCTCGCCCACCGCTGGGGCAGCCGGGCCACCCGCGACGGCAAGGTGGTCTGGTTCGAACTGGAGCTGCCGATCGGCGCCCCGCCCCACTGAGCGGGTCAGACGCCCCGGCGGCGGCGGATCCACCAGAAGCAGAACCCGGCCAGGCCGCCGCTGACCGCCAGGTAGCCGGCGGTCTCGATCCACTGGAAGGCCCAGAAGCGGTCGGCGGGCTGGTACGTCACCTGCTTGCGGTAGCCGTACCCCGTGACCAGCCGGGCCAGGCACTCCATCGCGTGCTCGGGGTCCTTGTCCGGCGCGCAGGCCGTGCCGTCGACCTCGGGCACGACCACCTCGCCGACCGGCGCCGACCTGCTGTCCAGCGAGCCGCTGGACAGCACCCAGGCACCGGGCTCGGGGCCGCTGACCGCCAGCATCACGATGTCGCCCTGCTGCCCCCGGCGCAGGCCGTCGATGTCGGCGGCGGTGATCGCCCCGGTCGCCCGCAGCGGCGTCATCAGGTGCGGCCGGACCAGCGTCGGCACCAGCACCTGCACGGCGGCGAACACCGCGAGGGTGACCACCATCGCGGGCAGGGTGCGGCGCAGCAGCAGGCCGACGGTGACGCCGAGCACGAAGGCGAAGACCGCGTACCCGACCGGTGCGACACCCCGGGTGCCGAAGGCGAGTGGTGCCATCCGGACGAAGTCCCGGACGGCGGCCCGGTCCAGCGGCCCGGCCCACCAGGTGCCGGCCAGGCTGACCAGTCCGGCGGCGGCCGTCGCGGCGGCGCAGGTCAGGCCGAGCTTGACGGCCAGCCAGCGGCTGCGGGTCAGCGACTGGTTCCACACCAGCCGCAGCGTCCCGGCCTCCAGCTCGCGGGCGATCAGCGGCGCGCCCCAGAACAGGCCGATCAGCGCGGGCACCACCAGGACCACCGCGGAGACCGCGAGGAAGCCGAGCTGGTGGGCGTCGAAGAACTTCCGCAGGAAGCCGGCCGTGCAGCCCTCGGCCTGTCCGGTGCAGGCCGCCAGGCCCGCCGTGTAGTCGTGCGCCAGGCCGGCGCGGGTGGCCCCGAGCGCGGCGGCGAGCAGGGCGAGCGCGAGGGCCGTGACCAGCGCGGGGGCGCGGAACTGGCGCCAGGTCAGCCAGATCACTTGACCACCTCCAGGGCGGGCCGCGTCTCGGCGGCGGCGGACGGGTCGAGGTAGGCGAGCACCAGGTCCTCCAGGCCGAGCCGGGAGACCGTCCAGCCCGGGTCGTGGATCGGCTGCTCGCTGCGGACCAGCAGGGTGGACTGCCGGTCGGTGTGGCTGGCGGTGACCACCTGCTGGGTGTCCGGGAGGGTGGCGGGGTCGCGGCGCGGGCCGACCAGCCGGTGGTGGGTGGCGAGCAGGTGTTCCAGATCGCCGGCCACCCGGACCCGGGAGTCGACCAGCACGACCAGGTGGTCGCAGGAGCGTTCGACGTCGGAGACCAGGTGGGAGGAGAGCAGCACGCTCAGCTCCTGGTCGGCGACGGCCTCCAGCAGGTCCTGCATGAACTCCCGCCGGGCCAGCGGGTCGAGGGCGGCCACCGGCTCGTCCAGGATCAGCAGTTCGGGCCGCTTGGCGATGGCCACGGTCAGCGCCAGCTGGGCGCGCTGGCCGCCGGAGAGCGCCCCGGCCTTCTGCTTCGGGTCGAGTCCGAGCCGCCGGATCCGCTCCTCGGCCACGGCCGCGTCCCAGCGCGGGTTGAGCCGGCGGCCCAGCTCCAGGTGGTCGGCGACGCTGAGCCGGGCGTACGTCGGGGTGTCCTGGGCGACGAAGCCGACCTTGGCGAGCTGCGCGGCGTCCGCGCCGGGGCGCCCGCCGGTGACCTCGATCTCGCCCTCGGTCGGGGCGAGCATCCCGGACGCCAGGTTGAGCAGCGTCGACTTGCCCGCGCCGTTGGGGCCGACCAGCCCGACCACCTTCCCCGCGGGCACGTCCAGGTGGCAGTCCTGCAGCGCCCACCGGCGCCGGTACCGCTTGCCGAGCCCTCGGGCGCGGATCACCGAGCTCAAGCTACTTCTCCTTCGGCGTGGTGAAACGTGCTCAGGAACAGGGCCTCGATGCTCTCCTCGTCGAGGCCGGCCAGGCGCGCCTTGGTGAGCCAGCGCTCCAGCTCGCGGCGGAGCGGGGCGTGCGAGGCGAGGGCGGCGCCGCCGGCCAGGGTGCGGGTGACGAAGGTGCCGACGCCCGGGCGGGCCGCCACCAGGCCCTCCAACTCCAGTTCGCGGTAGGCCTTCAGCACGGTGTTGGGGTTGACCGCCACCTGCCGGGCGACGTCCTTGACGGTGGGCAGCCGGTCCCCTTCGAGCAGCACGCCCAGGCGCAGCGCGTGCCGCACCTGCTGGACCAGCTGCTGGTACGGGGAGAGCCCGGACCGCTCGCTGAGATGGAACTCGATCACCGGTTCCTCCATTTACCTAGTTGCCTAGTACTTTAGGCAGCTGGGGTGACTGTCCGTCAAGAGGAGGAGCTGCACTGGGCCATTGGCGCTGATCGTGTCCACCGTGCGGGTGACCGCCGGGGCGTCGGTTCGTGGGCGAGGCACCGGCCGGCTGGATCATCGGTGGCGTCCGTCACCAACCACGGAGGACTCCGATGCGTTTCAGCATTGCCAAGGTCACCACGCTCACCGCCGCCGCCGGCCTGGCCCTGTTCGGTGCCGCCGGCTCGGCCGCCGCGTACGGCCACGGCCACCACCACTTCCACCCGCACCCGCACCACCACGACTCCGCGCCGGCCTCGGCGACCATCGTCACCGGCGGCGACGCGACGGTGGACGGTGACGACGAGTGGGTGGTCGTGACCGGTGGCGACGCCGACGTGACCGGCGGGAACGCGATCGTGACCGGCGGCGACGCCTGGGTCCACGGCGGTTCCGCGATCGTGACCGGCGGCGACGCGACGGTGGACGCCGACTAGCGCGAGCACGGGGACGGCTGCCCCTTGCGGGCAGCACGACGGCCGGGCACCCCGTGCGGGGTGCCCGGCCGTCGGCGTTGCGCGGACTACTGCGGGGTGACGTACGCCCCGGAGATGCCGCCGTCCACCAGGAAGGTGTTGGCGGTCATGAACGAGGAGTCGTCGCTGGCGAGGAAGGCGACGGCCGCCGCGATCTCCTCCGGCTCGGCGAACCGGCCGAGCGGGATGTGCACCAGGCGGCGCGCGGCCCGCTCCGGGTCCTTGGCGAACAGCTCCTGCAGCAGCGGGGTGTTGACCGGCCCCGGGCACAGCGCGTTCACCCGGATGCCCTGCCGGGCGAACTCCACGCCGAGCTCGCGCGACATCGCCAGCACGCCGCCCTTGGAGGCGGAGTAGGAGATCTGCGAGGTGGCCGCGCCCATCACCGCGACGAACGAGGCGGTGTTGATGATGGAGCCCTTGCCCTGGCGCTGCATGTGCGGGATCGCGTACTTGCAGCACAGGTAGACGCTGGTCAGGTTGACGTCCTGGACCCGCTTCCAGGCCTCCAGGCCGGTCACCAGGATGGAGTCGTCGTCGGGCGGCGAGATGCCGGCGTTGTTGAACGCGATGTCCAGCGAGCCGTAGGTGTCCACGGCGGTCTGGTACATCGCCCGGACCTGCTCCTCGTCGGTCACGTCCGCCTGCACGAACAGCCCGCCGACCTCGTTGGCGGCCTTGGCGCCGCGCTCCTCGTCGACGTCCACGCAGACCACCTTGGCGCCCTCGGCGGCGAACCGCCGCGCGGTGGCCAGGCCGATGCCGCTGCCGGCGCCGGTGATGACCGCCACCCGGCCCTCGAGTCGCTTGGTCATGGTGCTCACTCCTCCGTCGAGATGAAGACGTTCTTGGTTTCGGTGAAAGCGTGCAGGGCGTCCGGGCCGAGCTCGCGGCCGAGCCCGGACTGCTTGAAGCCGCCGAAGGGGGTCCAGTAGCGCACCGAGGAGTGCGAGTTGACCGACAGGTTGCCGGCCTCCACGGCGCGCGCCACCCGCAGCGCCCGGCCCACGTCGCGGGTCCAGATCGAGCCGGACAGGCCGTACTCGGTGGCGTTGGCGATCCGCACCGCGTCGTCCTCGCCGCGGAACGGCACCACGCTGACCACCGGGCCGAAGATCTCCTCGGTGAACGCCCGCTCCTGGTGCGACTCGTGGGTCAGCACGGTCGGCGGGAACCAGAAGCCGGGGCCTTCCGGCGCACTCCCCTGGAACAGGGGCTCGCCGACGAAGGAGGCCACCCGCTCCCGGTGCGCGGCCGAGATCAGCGGGCCCATCTCGGTCTTCTCGTCCTTCGGGTCGCCGACCCGGACGCCGCGCACGGCCGTCTCCAGGCGCTGCACGAACTCCTCGTACACCGAGGCCTCGACCAGGATCCGCGAGCGCGCGCAGCAGTCCTGTCCGGCGTTGTCGAAGACCGCGTACGGGGCGGCCGCCGCCGCCTTCTCCACGTCGGCGTCGGCGAAGACGATGTTGGCACTCTTGCCGCCGAGTTCCAGGGTGACCGGCTTCACCTGCTCCGCGCAGCCCGCCATGATCGACTTACCGACGGCGGTGGAGCCGGTGAACACCACCTTGCGCACGTCCGGGTGGGTGACGAAGCGCTGCCCGACGACCGGGCCTCGGCCCGGCAGGATCTGCAGCACGCCCTCCGGCAGCCCGGCCCGGAGGGCGAGTTCGCCGAGCCGCAGCGCGGTCAGCGGGGTCAGCTCGGCGGGCTTGACGATCACCGTGTTGCCGGCGGCGAGCGCCGGGGCGAAGGCCCAGGCGGCGATCGGCATCGGGAAGTTCCACGGCACGATCACGCCGACCACGCCGAGCGGCTCGTGGAAGGTCACGTCCAGGCCGCCCGCGACCGGGATCTGCCGGCCGAACAGCCGCTCCGGCGCCCCCGCGTAGTACTCGATGACGTCGCGGGCGTTGCCGGCCTCCCAGCGGGCGTTGCCGACGGTGTGCCCGGCGTTGGCCACCTCCAGCGCCGCGAGGTGCTCGCGGTCGCCGTCGACGGCCGCCGCGAACGCCCGCAGGAGCCGCGCCCGGTCGCCGGGGGCGACGCGCCGCCAGCTGTCGAACGCGGCCTTCGCCCGCGCGATCGCCGCGTCGGTGGCCGCGACGTCCGCCAGCTCGACGGTCGCGATCACCTCCTCGGTCGCCGGGTTGACCACCTCGAACAGGTCCTCAGCCACGATCATCCTTTCTTTCCGGCCGACACCAGTGCCTCGAACAGCCGCAGGTCGGACAGGTCGGTCTCCGGGTGCCACTGGACGCCGACCACGAAGCCGGGCCCGTCCGTCTCCACGGCCTCGACCACGCCGTCCGCGCTCCGGGCGGTGGCCCGCAGGCCGTCGCCCAGCCGTGCCACCGCCTGGTGGTGGTAGCAGTTGACCTGGGTGTCCTCGCCCAGGATCGCCGCGATCCGGCTCCCCCCGACGGTCCGCACCTCGGTCTTCACGAACCGCGCGGGCGGGTCCTGGTGGCTGCCGTCCGGCAGGTGCTGGACCAGGTCGCCGCCGAGCGCCACGTTCAGCAGCTGCATCCCGCGGCACACCCCGAGCACCGGCACCCCGGCGCCGAGGGCGGCCGCCAGCAGGTCGAACTCCCAGGTGTCGCGGGCGCCCTGGGGCGCGCCGGTGCGCGGGTGCGGGTCGGCGCCGTAGCGGGCGGGGTCGAGGTCGGCGCCGCCCGCGAGCAGCAGGCCGTCCAGCACCCCGACCAGCCGTCCGGCGTCCGCCTGCGGCGGCAGCAGCACGGCGGTCGCGCCGGCCCGCTCCACCGCCTCGACGTAGCTCTCCGGGACCAGCGCGGCGCCCTGGTCCCAGACGCTCCACCGGGCCGGCTCCCGGTAGGTGGTGACTCCGATCAGCGGTCTCACAGGCGCTCGAACCCCCGGCGGCGCTCCCAGTCGGTGACGGCGGCGTCATAGGCGGCCAGTTCGGTCCGTCCGGCGTGGGTGTAGTGCTGGACGACATCCTTGCCGAAGGCCTCGGTGGCGGCGGCGCTGTTCTCGAACAGGGCGACCGCGTCGCGCAGGGTGGCGGGCACCCGGGGCGCGTCGCTGGCGTACGCGTTGCCGGTGAACTCCGGTTCCAGCTCCAGCTGCTGCTCGACACCGTGCAGTCCGGCGGCGATCAGCGCGGCGACCGCGAGGTACGGGTTGACGTCGCCGCCGGGGACGCGGTTCTCGAAGCGCAGGGACGGGCCGTGGCCGACCACCCGCAGCGCGCAGGTCCGGTTGTCGCGTCCCCAGGCAACGGCCGTGGGCGCGAAACTGCCGGCCACGTACCGCTTGTAGGAGTTGATGTTCGGCGCCAGCAGCAGCGAGAACTCGGCCAGGCAGGCCAACTGCCCCGCCAGGAAGTGCTCCATCGTCCGCGAGAACCCGTTCGGGCCCTCCCCTGCCATCACCGGCCGCCCCTCCCCGTCCCGCAGGCTGAGGTGGATGTGGCAGGAGTTGCCCTCGCGCTCGTTGTACTTCGCCATGAAGGTCAGGCTCTGCCCCTCCTGCGCGGCGATCTCCTTGGCGCCGGTCTTGTACACCGAGTGGTCGTCGCAGGTGCGCAGCGCGTCCGTGTACTTGAACGCGATCTCGTGCTGGCCGAGGTTGCACTCGCCCTTCGCCGACTCCACCACCAGCCCGGCGCCGGCCATCTCGTTGCGCAGCCGGCGCAGCAGCGGCTCGATCCGGGCGGTGCCGAGGATCGAGTAGTCGACGTTGTACTGGTTGACCGGGGTGAGCGCCTGGTAGTTCTTTTCCCAGGCCTGCTCGTAGGTGTCGCGGAAGACGATGAACTCGAGCTCGGTGCCGACGTAGGCGTGCCAGCCGTAGCCGGCCAGCCGGTCCAGCTGCCGCTTGAGGACCTGCCGGGGCGAGACCGCCACCGGCCGCCCGTCGTGGTGGGCGAGGTCGCACTGGACCATCGCGGTGGCCGGGTGCCAGGGCACCATGCGCAGCGTGCCGAGGTCGGGGACGAAGACCAGGTCGCCGTAGCCGCTGTCCCAGGAGGAGACCTCGTAGCCGTCGACGGTGTTCATGTCGATGTC
>NZ_JBICYJ010000065.1:0-40863 GCF_043200835.1 Kitasatospora sp. NPDC048365 | reverse complement strand
CGGATGATGCGCGACGCGAAGATCACCCAGATCTACGAGGGCACCAACCAGGTCCAGCGCATCGTCATGGCCCGCAACCTCCCGTAACACCCTCCGCGCGGCCCGCCCGACGCCTCAGCGAGCTGGGCAGGCCGTGCCGGACGCGGTGCAGCCCGACGCCGAGGGTGAGGGCGAGCAGCAGCGCCGAGCCGCCGACCAGCGCGGCGAGCCCGGTCTGCCGCCCGGCGGCGTCGGCGCCCCGGACCGTGAGGACGAACGATCCGGTCTGGGCGCTCGCGCCGGTCGCGTTGCCCGCCGGCAGCAGGTACTGGGCCGAGCGCCGGTCGAGCGCGAGCAGGCCGGCGTGGCTGCGGTCCACCTCGTCGCCGGACTGCGCGATGGCGGCGTCGAGCCGGTCGACGGCCGACCGGAGCCCGGCGCTGTCGCCGGGCTCCTCCGGCCGGACCGGCTCGCCCGGCCCGGACCGCGGCACCGCGGCGGCGGCCAGGGCGGCGGCCGCCTGCGCGGCCTGCGCGGCGAGCGCGTCGGCGGCGGAGGCCCGCGCCTCCAGCCCGGCCGCCTGCCGTTCCGCCCCGGCCTCCACCAGCCGGTCCTCGACGGCCCGGGCCGCCAGCTCGGCCGCCTGCTCGGACGCGCGGGCCTCCAGCACCAGCAGCTCGCTGTGCAGCAGCCGGTACGCCTGGGTGTCCTTGACCGTGCCGGGCAGCTGCTCCAGCCGCTCGCGCGCGGCCCGCTCGCGGCGGGCGAGTTCGGAGGCCCGCTCCGCCGCCCCGGCGGAGTCGGCGGCCGCGCCGGCCGCCGCCGTGGACAGGGCCTGGGCGTCGGACGGCAGGTCCTTGAGGGCGGCCGCGCCCTCGGCTGCTCCCGCCGCCACCTGCTGGGCGGCCGGCAGCGCGGTCTGCTGGAGGTCGGTCAGGACCGCCGAGGCCTTGGCCGCGAGGTCCTGCACGGAGGCGCGCGCCTCGTTCTGCAGGGCGGCCACCCGGCTCCCGACGGTGTCGGCGGACGTCCCCGGCAGCTCGGGCCGGGGCAGCTCGGGCCCGGGCGGGGCGAGTCCGGCCGCCGCGGGTCCGGTGGCCGCGGCGGGGCTCCCGGGCGCGGTCGGCGCCAGCGGGGCGACCCCGACCGTGGCCGACGGGACCACCGCGTCGGTGACGTCCGCCTGGTAGCTCACCGACTGGTCGACCCCGCCGAGCGGGTCGAAGAGGAACAGCGACCACGCGGCGGTGCTGGTGCCCCGGCCGGTGGCGTCCGGAGCGACGGTCGCCCCGGGCGCCCGGACCGCGGCGAACCCGGCGGGCAGGGCGACGGTGACCGTCGCGGCGAGCGGGACGGGCGCCGCGACCGAGCGGCTGTCCGCCGCGCCCTGCACGGTGGTGAACGTGACCCGGGTGGGCGCCGTGGTGGTGTTCTCGATCCGGTAGGTGACGGTGAGCCGCCCGGACCTGCCGACGACGTCCCGGGCGGGCAGCTCCTCGCCGTCCAGCCGGTAGGTCGCCGAGACCTTCACCGGCAGCTGCGCGCGGTCGAAGTCGGAGACGGTCCGCCGGGTGGCGGTGCCGTTCAGGTCGAGGTGCCACACCGCCTCGCCGTCGACCACCGGGGGCCGGCCGGAGCCGGCCAGGTCCCGCAGGCCGGACGTGGCCATCGGCACCCTCAGGTCGGCCGGACCGTGGCCGACCGCGGTGACCTCGGTGAACACCTTCGGCGTCCCGGTGACCTCCCCGGTGGCGGCGGCCGACGCCACCACCGTCTGGGAGACGCCGACCCAGGTCCCGTCCTCGGGGCCGGGGGGCTCGCTCGCCCACGCGGGGGCGGCGGACGGCAGCACGGCCAGGGCGAGCGCCGCGGCGCCGCGCCGGACCCGGGCCGCCGTCATCGCTCGACCAGCTCCAGCCCCAGCAGGCCGGAGGCCGTGAAGCCGAGCGAGAAGCCCAGGAAGATCCCGGTCGCCCCGGCGCGCAGCGTCGCCAGGTAGGTGCTCGGCGCCGCCTGGAACAGCGGCTCGGTGACGCCGTAGACCGTACCGACACCCAGCAGCAACAGGACGAACCACGCCCGGCTGCGGACCGCCGCCGCGACGGCGGTGACCAGGACGAACAGCACGCCGACCACCACCGCCGACCACTGCCCGGTATACGGCAGCAGCCCGCCCCGCGCCACGTACGAGGCGGCGGCCAGCAGCAGCCCGACCGAGAAGGCCGCGATCCGCTCGGCCGGGTTCGCGCCCGGCACCAGCCCGACCACGGTGCCCGTCACCAGGCCGAACACCGTGTACGCGAGCACCGGCGCGCCCAGCCGGCCGGGCAGCAGGTAGGTCGCCGCGGCGGCCGCGGCGAGCACCGACCCCCCGACCAGGACCGGCGGGGCGAACACCCCCCGCTTCGTCCGGGCCCCGAAGACCGGCTTGCGAACGCCGCGCTGGAACAGGGCGGCGCAGGCCGCCGCCGCGAAGAGCAGGTTGATGCCGCAGAAGGCCAGGCCCTGGAGGTCGTCGTAGCGGGCGAGGGTGAACCAGAACGCCGACAGCCCCAGCAGGCCGGCGATCCACAGCAGGTCGCCGGCCCAGACCCAGCGGCGCACCCCGAGGCCGGCGAACGCCGTCACCGTCACCAGCGCGCCGCAGAGCAGGCCGCCGAGCAGGAACGCGGGGTCGCGCGGGTTCCGCCCGTAGTGCTCGACGACGAAGGCGAGGGCGAGGGACGGCGTGCCGAGGGCGAGCGCGCAGAGCGCGATCCCGGGGGAGAACGGGCTGCCCGCGAACGGGGGGAAGTGCGCCGCCCGGCGGGTGCCCGGGTGCAGCAGGAAGCAGAGGCCGAGGGCCGCGAGCACCGCGTTCGGCCAGGTCCGGAACGCGACGGCGGCCAGGCCGAGGACGGCCGCCCACCCTGCCCAGTACGCCCACCGTTCGAGCCGCAGGAGCCCGAAGCCGGCCACCACCATGGACGTCCCGAGGCCGACGTGCGCGAGGTCGGCCCGTCCCAGCAGGATCTCCAGCGCGCCCGCGAGGAACAGCCACCAGACGCAGCCCGTGACGGGGAGCAGCGCGGAGTCCGACGCGCCGGCGGATCCGTCCGCGTCCGCGACCGCGTCCGGGGTGGCTGCCGCCTCGGGGTCTGACTTCGCCATGGCCGTCGCCCCTTTCCAGGAGCAACGTAACCGACCTCCGCCGGTCAGCCCGGGCGGGGCACGCGGAGTGGACGGACTTTCATACCGGCCCCCCGAGTGCCCACCTGGAAGGGCGTCACTTGGTGTCGGGCACCGGGGCGTCGTTCTTCAGCGCGTCGAACACGGCCTTGGACTTGGTCGGGTCCCACTTCACCGCGGACTCGCCGGTCGGGGTGCGGAAGTCCGGGTTGCCGATCGGCACGGTGATGGACTTGCCCTGGCCGCCGGAGACCTCCTTCATGGCGAGGAACAGCGAGCCCAGGTCGGTCAGGCCGGCGTCGTCGTCCACGATCAGGGTGCCGAGGCCGGAGGAGACCATCGGGTAGAAGACGAACGGGTTGAGCAGGGTGGCCGGGGAGGCGGCCTGCTTGGCCAGGGCGGAGAGGAACTTCTGCTGGTTGCGCATCCGGCCGAGGTCCTGGTCCGCCTCCTGGTGCCGCTGCCGGACGAAGGCGAGCGACTGGGCGCCGGTCAGGGTCTGGCAGCCGGCCTTCAGGTTCAGGCCGGAGTCCTTGTCGGAGACGGCCTTGTCGATGCACATGTCCACGCCGCCGGCCGAGTCGACGATGCCGACGAACCCGGCGAAGCCGATCTCCGCGTAGTGGTCGATGTGCAGGCCGGTGTTGGCCTCCACGGTCTGCACCAGCAGCTTCCCGCCGCCGGTGTTGAAGGCGGCGTTGATCTTGCGGGTGGCGGCCGGGATCGTCTTGCCGCTGCCGCTGGTGTCGGGGTGCGCCGGGATGGTGACCCAGGAGTCGCGCGGGATCGACATCAGCGTGTTCCCGTTGTCGCCGATGTGCAGGATCATCATCGAGTCGCTGCGCTTGCCCTGCGCGGAGCCGGTGTGGAGCGAGTCCTCCTGGGCGTCCGTGAGGCCCTGCCGGCTGTCGGAGCCGACGATCAGCCAGTTGGTGCCCTTGCCCTCGGCCGGCCGGTTCGGGTAGTCGGCCAGCACGTTCTCGTGGTTGAGCTTGGAGTCCGCCCAGAAGTAGGTGGAGACGCCGGTCACCAGCAGCGCGCCGACCACGGCCAGCGCGGCCACCTTGATCTTCCGGCGGCGCGGCCAGCGCGAGCGCGCCGCGCCGGCGGGGGCGCCGGGCGCACCCGGGCCGCCCGGGGTCGCCGGGCCGTACGGCGGCTGCCCGCCGGGGCCCGCGGGCTGCGGCCGGCCGGGCTGCGCGGCGGGCTGCCCGTACTGCTGCGGCTGCCCGTACGGGGGCTGCCCGTGGCCGGGCTGCGGCTGCGCCTGCCCGGCCGGCCGGCCGTCCGGGCCGAGCGGGTCGACCAGGGTGCGGTCCTCGCCGCTGCCCCGGCGCTGCCGCGGCGGCTGCGGGGGCTGCTGGGCGAGCGGGGCGCTCGCACCGCGCGGGTTCAGCTCCGGCGGCAGCGGCGGCTCGGCGGGGGCACCGCCGTGGCCGTGCGCCGCGTCACTCCGACCGTACGAGCCACCGCCGCCCGGGCGGTCCTCCTGCCACGTGTTCATGGGGGAGAGGATGCCCGAAACCCGGGCCCCGCAGTGCTTCCGGGTCGCTGACCGGGCCTCTTGTATCCGTTTTGATGCAGGGGCCGGACCGTTCCGGGCCATGTTCACCTGCTGGATGCGGCCTTGACCCTCCGAAACGGCCCGTGTTTGCATGACCCGTATGGAGCAGCGAAGGATTCTCACCCGTCGGCGCCACGTCGACCTGGGTCGCGTGTCCCGTTCGCTGTGTCGTGGCTGACCGCTCCCGCCGTCCCCCCACCCACCCCGCCCCACGAGGTGTACCCCCATGGCCACGATCCTCTCCGTCTCCGGCTCCCCGTCCCGGACCTCCCGCACCAGCCGGCTGCTGCGCCACGTCGACGCCCGGCTGATCGCCCACGGGCACGACGTGGTCCCGCTGGAGGCCCGTGAACTGCCCGCCGAGGCCCTGCTGCACGCCGACTTCGCGCACCCGGCGATCGTCCGCCTCGCCGAGCTCTTCGAGCACGCCGACGGCGTGGTGATCGGCACCCCGGTCTACAAGGCCGCCTACTCCGGCCTGCTGAAGACCCTGCTGGACGTGCTGCCGCAGCACGCGCTGCGCGGCAAGTCCGTGCTGCCGCTGGCCACCGGCGGCTCCACCGCGCACGTGCTGGCGGTCGACTACGCGCTGCGCCCGGTGCTCAGCTCGATGGGGGCCGAGCACATCAGCCGGGGCTGGTTCGTCCTGGACCGGGACATCGCGGTGCGGGACGACGGCTCGACCGCGGTCGAGCGGGAGACGGACGTCCTCCTCCACCCGGTGGTGGACGCGTTCGCGGCCGCGCTCGACCGGCACACCGCGCCACTGGTCGCGGGCTGACCTGCCGCAACGCCCTCCGGAGGGCCGGCGACCCTCAGGCCCGGGCCCTCGTCCCCTAGGGGGAGCCCGCGCCCAGCCCGTACATCTCCCTGCCACCGGTGTTCCTCCCGGGGGTGGATGACCCCGCCCGGGGCTGCTCCTACGGTTGGTGTCATCCCCAAGGACCCCCGCCGGAGGGTGGTGCTGGCACCACCATCAAGACGGATGCCCACACCATTCCGCGGCCCGGGTCGCGACCGGCAGGCTTGGGGCGACGGGTGGACACCACAGAGGGAGATTCCAGTGACGACGGCAGCGAACGCCGTGCAGACGACCGCGACCATCGCGGCCTCGGCCCGGCAGGTGACCAAGGCGTACGGCGCCGGGGAGACTCGGGTCACGGCGCTGGACGCGGTCGACGTGGACATCCACCGCGGTCGCTTCACCGCGATCATGGGCCCGTCCGGCTCCGGCAAGTCGACCCTGATGCACTGCCTGGCCGGCCTCGACACCGTGACCGAGGGGCGGATCTGGATCGGTGACACCGAGATCACCGGCCTGCGCGACAAGCAGCTCACCAGGCTCCGGCGGGACAAGATCGGGTTCATCTTCCAGGCGTTCAACCTGCTGCCCACGCTCAACGCCCTGGAGAACATCACGCTGCCGATGGACATCGCCGGCCGCAAGCCCGATGCCGCCTGGCTCGACCAGGTGGTCTCCACCGTCGGCCTGGCCGACCGGCTGAAGCACCGGCCGACCCAGCTCTCCGGCGGCCAGCAGCAGCGCGTCGCGGTGGCCCGGGCGCTGGCCGCCCGGCCCGAGATCATCTTCGGTGACGAGCCGACCGGCAACCTCGACTCCCGCTCCGGCGCCGAGGTGCTGACCTTCCTGCGCCGCTCGGTCGACGAGCTGGGCCAGACCATCGTGATGGTCACCCACGACCCGGTCGCCGCCGGGTACGCGGACCGCGTGCTCTTCCTCGCCGACGGCCGGATCGTCGACGAGATGCACGCCCCGACCGCCGACTCCGTCCTCGAACGCATGCGCCGTTTCGACGGCAAGCGCACCAGCTGAGCCGGGGCCGGGAAATCATGCTGCTCAAGACCTCACTGCGGAGCTTCCTCGCCCACAAGGGGCGGATGGTGCTCTCCCTGCTGGCCGTCGTCCTCTCGGTGGCCTTCGTCTCCGGCACGCTGGTGTTCTCCAACACCGCCACCGCCACCTTCGACCGGCTGTTCGCCTCCACCGCCTCCGACCTGAAGGTCCAGCAGGCCAAGGGCGAGCTGTCCGACGGCGGCAACGGCGGCAAGCCGCGCACCGTCCCGATCGCCACCCAGGCCAAGCTGGCCGCCGAGCCCGGCGTGAAGAGCGCCGTCGGCAGCGTCTTCAGCGAGTCCAACGTGCTGGTCGACCCCGCCACCAACAAGTCGGTCAGCCCCACCGGCGGCGCCCCGACCTTCGTCGGCAACTGGACCGACAGCCCGCGCAAGACGGTCGACATCACCTCCGGCCACGCCCCGCAGGGCGCCGGCGAGATCGTGCTGGACGCCGACACCGCCAAGAAGGCCGGCCTCGGCCTCGGCGGCAAGCTCCGGGTCATCGCCCAGACCGGCAACCACGACTACACCATCGCCGGCATCGCCACCTTCCGGACCACCAACCCCGGCGCGGCCCTGGCCTTCCTGGACACCCCGACCGCCCAGCAGGACCTGCTCGGCGAGACCGCCTACACCTCCGTCGAGGTGTTCGGCGACGGCAGCCGGACCAACGACCAGCTGAAGACGGCCGCCCTGGCCGACCTCGGCAGCGGCTACCAGGCCCAGACCGCCAAGGAGCAGCAGGAGGAGAGCGCCAAGGGCGTCGGTTCCTTCCTCGGCTTCATGAAGTACGCCATGCTCGGCTTCGCCGGCATCTCGCTGCTGGTCGGCGGCTTCCTGATCATCAACACCTTCTCCATGCTGGTCGCCCAGCGCACCCGGGAGATCGGTCTGCTGCGCGCCGTCGGCGGCAGCCGCGAGCAGGTCAACCGCTCGGTGCTGATCGAGGCGCTGCTGCTCGGCGTGCTCGGCTCCACCCTCGGCCTGGCCGGCGGCCTCGGCCTCGCCGTCCTGCTCATCCAGCTGATGAAGGCCGTCGGGATGAACCTCGACGCCACCTCGCTGGCGATCGACTGGACGGTCCCGGTCGCCTCGTACGGGGTCGGCATCCTGATCACCGTGATCGCCGCCTGGATCCCGGCCCGCCGGGCCTCGCGGATCTCCCCGATGGCCGCCCTGCGCGACCACGGCACCCCGGTCGAGGGCGCCGCCAACCGCCGCCGGGTCGTCATCGGTACCCTGGTCACCGCCCTCGGCGCCGCCGCCATGGCCGGGGCCGCCGCCAGCAGCGAGGGCGGCACCGCCGGCCTGCTGCTCGGTCTGGGCGTGCTGCTCTCCCTGGTCGGCTTCGTGGTCCTCGGCCCGCTGCTGGCCGGCGGCATCGTCCGGGTCCTCGGCGCGGCGCTGCCCGCCCTGTTCGGCCCGGCCGGCAAGCTCGCCCAGCGCAACGCGCTGCGCAACCCGCGCCGCACCGGCGCCACCGCCGCCGCCCTGATGATCGGCCTGGCCCTGGTCACCGGCGCCTCGGTGGTCACCGCCTCGATGGTCAGCTCCGCCAACGCCAAGGTCGACAGCACGGTCGGCGCGGACTACGGCATCAACAGCCAGGTCCAGGGCCCGGGCGGCGCCTTCACCCCGGCCATGGTCGAGGCGGTCAAGGCCACCAAGGGCCTGGCCACCGTCACCGAGGCGAAGCAGCTCCCGGCGCGGTTCACCCTGCCCGACGGCAAGCAGCTGGAGGACGGCGTCACCGCCGTCTCCGGCAACTTCGCCGAGAACTTCGCCATCCCCGTCACCGCCGGCTCGATCGACAGCGCCATCAAGGACGGCGGGCTGCTGATGCCGGAGAAGGTGGTCACCGAGCACAACCTCAAGATCGGCGACAAGATCACCGTCGACTACGGCAACGGACACACCCAGACCCTCCCGCTCGGCGCCGTCCCCCAGCGCGGCAACCTCTTCGGCGACAGCCCGCTGGCCTCGATCGACGCCGTCACCAAGGCCGTCCCGGCCACCGAGCTGCCGCTCGACCAGGCCCTCTACGGCCGCGCGGCCGCCGGCGCCGACAAGACCGCCGTCTACAACGACCTGAAGAAGTCGCTGGAGAGCTACCCGCAGGTCGCCGTGTTCGACCAGGCGGGCTACAAGGACCTCGTCCAGTCGCAGGTCAACCAGCTGCTCTACATGATCTACGGCCTGCTCGGCCTGGCGATCGTGGTCGCGGTGCTCGGCGTGGTCAACACCCTGGCGCTGTCGGTGGTCGAGCGGACGCGGGAGATCGGCCTGCTGCGGGCCATCGGCCTCTCCCGCCGCCAGCTGCGCCGGATGGTCCGTCTGGAGTCGGTGGTCATCGCCCTCTTCGGCGCGGTCCTCGGCACGGGCCTCGGCCTCGGCTGGGGCATCACCGCCCGCCAGGTGCTCGCCGACCAGGGCCTGGACATCCTGACCATCCCGACCGGCACCATCGTCAGCATCCTGATCGGCTCCGCGGTGGTCGGCCTGTTCGCCGCCCTGGTCCCGGCCTTCCGGGCCGCCCGGATGAACATCCTGGCCGCCATCGCCACGGACTGACGCCGCCTCACCGGCCGCCCCGAGGGGCGCGAGGCTCTGCCCACCCGCAGAGCTCCGCGCCCCTCGGGCGCGTTCACGGGCAGCTGATCGCCGTCCCGGTCTCCGCGCTCACCCCGCCCGTTCCCGCCGTCGCCCCCGCCGCCGAGGCGCCCGCCCCCGCCGAGGCGCCCGCCCCCGCCGAGCCCGCTGCTGCCGCTGCCGCACCCGTTCCCGCACCCGTCCCCGCCGTCGCCCCGCCCGTCGACGGGTCCGCCGCAGCGGGTGCCGCCCCGGCCACCCCCCGGTAGTCGGCGCCGACCACCACCTGGAGGGTCGCCCCCAGCCCCGGGACGGCCACCGCCTCCGCGCCCGGCAGGGCGGCCAGCAGCGTCTTCGAGGACTCGTCCCACCGCGGGTCGTACCGCACCACCGTCCGCCCGACCGGTGTCGGCCCCGCCTCCGGGCCGGCGTTGGACGGCGTCCCGGTGGTCGCGAAGCCGGCCTTCCGCAGGTCGCCGTCCACCCGCGAGCCGAGCCCGGACACCCCCGCGCCGTTGAGCACCTGCACCCGGATCTGGGCGGGCGGCACCGTCCCCGCCGCGACCGGGGTGGCGGTCGTGGAGGGCCCGCCCGCCGGGGTGACCGCCCGCCCGGTCAGCGACTTCCCGGTGCGCATCGCGTCGAACAGTGCCTTGGCGCCCTTCTCCTCCCAGCGCACCGCGGAGCCCCAGCCCGGCACCTGGTAGTCCACGTCCGCGATCGGCACGGTGGTGAAGTCCGCGTTGGCCGCGGAGAGGTCCTTGAGCCGGCCCGCCAGCTGCAGCAGGTCCTCGGTGGAGAGGTCCTTGTCGGCCTTGACCGACCTCAGCACGGTGTCCACCAGGCCGGTCAGCCTCGCCGGGTCGAGCAGCGTGCCGCCGGAGGTAGCCCGGTGCAGCAGCTGGGCCAGGAAGCGCTGCTGGCGGTGCATCCGGCCGAGGTCCGAGCTGCCGTCCACGTGCCGGGCCCGGACGTACTTGAGCGCGCCCGCGCCGTCCAGCCGGGTGGTGCCGGCCGGCAGGTCCAGCCCGGAGTACTCGTCCTTCAGCGGCTTGGCGGTGCACACCTCCACCCCGCCGACCGCGTCCACCGTGGCGACGAAGCTGAGGAAGTTGACCTGGAGGTAGTGGTCGATCCGCAGCCCGGTGTTCTGCTCGACGGTCCGGACGGTGAGCGGGGCGCCGCCCATGCCGTACGCGGCGTTGATCTTCCCCTTGCCCGCCGCGACCTGACGGCCGCTCACCCGGTCCTTGTGTGCGGGGATGTCCACGTACGAGTCGCGGGGGAGGGAGACCACGTTGGCCCGGCCGCCGTCGTCGGCGAGCTGAATGATCATCATGGTGTCGGTGCAGTGGCAGGATTCGCCGCCCGCGTGCAGCACGTTCTTCAGGGTGGCCTCGGGAATGCCCTCGCGGTCGTCGGTGCCGACCACCAGGAAGGTGGTCACCCCGTCGTCCGCCGGACGGTCCCGGTCGCCGCCGAAGGCGTCCACCCGGTCGATCGCGTCGCCGACCCCGTTCAGCACCACCCAGCCGCCGCACGAGGTGGCCAGGATCGCCAGTGACACGGTGCCGGCCGCCCAGCGTCCCCAACGGCGCCGGGAGGACGGCGGGGCGTGACGGTCGGACGGCGCAGTACGGGGCATTCTCCGGATCGTAGGCGTGCGTCCCGCCCGTTTCCCGGACGGCGCGCCGCAGTCGGACGAGGGCGGTGAAACGTTCCGCCGCGATGGTCACCGGGTCGACGCACCTCGCATCTGACAAGGCCGGGGCGCCGCCGGTACGCTCGGGCGCGATGAACACCAAGGCTGCTGAGGAGCTGCCGGCGGTCTCCGTGATCATGCCGGTGCTGAACGAGGAACGTCACCTCCGTACCGCCGTCCGCCGGATCCTCGAACAGGACTACCCGGGCGAGTTGGAGGTGGTGATCGCGCTCGGCCCGTCCGGCGACCGGACCGACGAGATCGCCGCCGAACTGGTGGCCGAGGACCCCCGGGTCCGGACCGTGCCGAACCCCACCGGCCGCACCCCGGCCGGGCTGAACGCGGCCGTCCGCGCCTCCAGCCACCCCGTCGTGGTCCGGGTGGACGGCCACGGCCTGCTCACCCCGGGCTACATCTCCACTGCCGTCCGCCTGCTCGACGAGATGGACGCCGCCAACGTCGGCGGCATCATGCACGCCGAGGGCGAGACCGAGTGGGAGAAGGCGGTCGCCGCCGCCATGACCTCCAGGATCGGCGTCGGCAACGCCTCCTTCCACACCGGCGGTCTGGCCGGCCCCGCCGACACGGTGTACCTCGGCGTCTTCCGCCGCGAGGTGCTCGCCGCGCAGGGCGGCTACAACGAGGAGTTCGTCCGCGCCCAGGACTGGGAGCTGAACTACCGGATCCGCCAGGACGGCGGGCTGATCTGGTTCACCCCGCAGCTCAGGGTGACCTACCGGCCGCGTCCCAGCGTCCGCGCGCTCGCCAAGCAGTACAAGGACTACGGCCGTTGGCGCCGGGTGGTGACCCGCTACCACCGCGGCTCCGTCAACCTGCGCTACCTCGCCCCGCCGGCCGCCCTGCTCGGCGTGCTCGGCGGCCTGGTGCTCGGTGCCGCTCTCCACCCGGCGTTCCTCGCCGTCCCGCTGCTCTACCTGTGCGGGCTGCTCGGCGGCGGCGCGGTCGCCGGCCGGGGCCTGTCCGCCCGGGCCCGGGTCCGACTGCCGGTCGCCCTCGCGACCATGCACCTCAGCTGGGGCTTCGGCTTCCTCACCTCGCCGCGCTCGCTCGCCCGCAAGGTGATCGCCAGCAAGGCCCCGGCCCCGATGAGCCCGGTCTCGTCCTGACGACGTAGCTGCCGCCGTTTCCCCCTCGGCGCCGCCCCGCAGCCGCTATCTTCGCGGCATGGGGAGCACTGAGGGGGCGGCCGCCGCCCGCATCCAGCCGAGCGCGGACGTCGACGACCGGGCGGTGATCGGTCCCGGCACCACCGTCTGGCACCTCGCCCAGGTCCGCGAGGACGCCGAGATCGGCGCCGACTGCATCATCGGGCGCGGCGCGTACGTCGGTCCGGGGGTGAGGCTCGGAGACCGCGTCAAGCTCCAGAACCACGCCCTGGTGTACGAGCCCGCCGTGGTCGAGGACGGCGTCTTCGTCGGCCCCGCGGCGGTCCTCACCAACGACCTCTACCCGCGCTCGGTGGACGTCGACGGCAAGCTCAAGCGCACCGACGACTGGCACGCCCAAGGGGTCACCCTGCGCGAGGGCTGCTCGATCGGCGGCCGCGCCGTCCTGGTCGCCGGCGTGACGGTGGGCCGCTGGGCGCTGGTCGCCGCCGGGGCCGTCGTCCACCGCGACGTCCCCGACTTCGCGCTCGTCGCCGGCGTCCCGGCCCGCCGGATCAAGTGGGTCGGCCGGGCCGGCGAGCCGCTCCTGCCCACCGACGACCCCGGCACCTGGCGCTGCCCCCGCACCGGCGAGGAGTACCGCGAGCACGAGGGCACGCTGACCGAGGCCGACCCGGCGCCTACTGCTTGAGCGCTCCGCCGGTCTTCGCCTGGGTGCAGCTCTCGTCGTCGCCCTGATGGGTCTTCACGTCCGTCGGCAGTGCGCTGGGCACCGGCGCCGGGGCGGCGGCCGCGGTAGAGCCGAAGTCCGCGCCGAGGGTGACGGTGACGCCGCGTCCGCCGCCGCCGACCGCCACCGAGCCGGCGGGCAGTCCGAGGGCCGCGGCCACCGCCTGCGCGGCCGCCTTCTGGTCGGCCTGCGCGTACCGGACGGTGCTGGCCGCCAGTCCGGTCGGTGCCCCGCTGCCCGGCTTCGCCTGGTAGCCGAGCCCGGTCAGGGTCTTCGCGGCCGTGGTGGCCAACTGCGGGCGGGTGGTGCCGTTCAGCACGGTCACGGTCACCCCGCGCGGGTCCACCGCCGGAGCGGCCGGCGCCGAGGACGCGGGTGCGGGCGCCGCCGCCGGGGACGAGGGCGCGGCCGAGCCGCCGGTGTGGTCCTCGCCGCCGCCGAGCGTGCGGTCCGCGAGGACCAGCGCGAACAGCTGGTCCGCCTGCGGCTGCACCATCCGGGCCTTCTCCTGCAGCGCCGGATCGGGATCGTCCTTGGTGTACTCCACCACGGGCTGCACGAAGGTGACGTCCGAGGGCTTCACGTTCCGCAGGTCGGTGGCGAGCCCGACCAGCTTGGTGGTGCCGGCGAGCGCGTCGTCCACGGTGATCGACTTGGTGGCGGCCTCGACGACCGGGAACGCCTTGGTCGGGTCGAGCAGCGTCCCCTGCGCGGTGACCTTGCGCAGCAGTGAGGCGAGGAAGGCACGCTGCATCGAGAAACGGCCGACCGAGCTGCCGTCCTGGACGGCGTGCCGGGTGCGGACGAACTGCAGGCCCTGCTCGCCGCTGAGGTGGCTGCGCCCGGCCGGCAGGTCGAGCTGCGACTCCCGGTCCTTGACCGGGGTGCACAGGTCGACGTCCACGCCGCCGACGGCGTCGGTGAGCTGCTTGACGCCCTCGAAGTTGACCACCATCCAGTGGTCGATCTTCAGTTTGGTGATGGCCTGCACGGTGTCCTGGACGCAGCCGGGGCCGCCGTGGGACATCGCCTCGTTCAGCGGCCGGTGCTTGCGCGCGGGGTGGACCGTGCCGTCGGGCGCGACGCACTTGGGGTGGTCGATCAGGGAGTCGCGCGGCAGGTCGATGGCGACGGCGGCCCGCCGGTCGGGGTAGACGTGCAGGACGATGTTGACGTCGTTGTTGCCGAGGCCGACGTTGTCCCGGTCGCCGTAGGCGCCGTTCAGGCCCTTCCGGCTGTCGGTGCCGATGACCAGGATGTTCATCGCGACCCGGCCCTGGGCGTCGGCGGCCCCGGCGGGCGGCGGTTCGTTGCCGGCGCCGAGCGGGGCGTGCTGGATGTTGGAGTCCAGGTGCCGGATGTACAGGTACGCGCCGCCGCAGCCGGCCACCAGCAGCAGCCCGGTGGTCAGCGCGACCGGCTTGAGCCACCGCCGCACGCCGGTGGCGCGCCGCCGCCGTCGCCCGCCACGTCCGGCGGCTCGTCCGGAGGTCTGCTCGGGGGCCCGCCCGGCGGCCCGGCCGGGTTCCTGTCCGGCGCGCCGCCTCGTGGCCGCCCGCCCGCCGTCGACCGGTATCGCGTGCGTCGCGCCCGTCGGTTGGTCGCTCGTCATACCGGTGTCCACGCTCCGGCGGACGGGCAGGTTACGAAACCGATCGACCCCGCACGGAAGTGACCGCTGGCCGACGCTACTTGGCGCAGACGTTCTCGTCGTCGGCCTGGACCCGCTGGAGGTCCTTCGGCGCCTCGGTGGGTGCCGCCGCGGCGACCGCGCTGGTGGTGCCGGTGGCGTAGTCCTTGCCGACCACCACGACCAGGCCGTCCTTCGCGCCGAGCTTGGAGCTCTGCTGCGCGGCGCTCGCGGGCAGGCCGAGCGCGGCGGCCACCGCCGCGGCCTGGTCCGCCTTGCCGGCCGGGTACTGGACGATGCTGGTGGCCGTCGGGTCGGCGTTGCTGCCGGGGGCGGCGAGGGTGAAGCCCTTGCCCTGGAGCGCGGTCGCGCCCTTGGTGGCCTGCTGGGTGACGCCGCTGCCGTTGCGCACGGTGACCTTGACGGTCTTGGCGTCGACCTGCGGCACGGCGGGTGCCTCGGTGGTCGGTGCGGCGGCGGGCGCGCTCGCGGCCGGCTGCGGGACGTCGGTGAGCGACTTGTCCCCGGCGATCATCGCGAACAGCTGCTTGGCGTCCGGGTCCTTGAGGACGAGCCGGCCGCTCTCGCCCTTCTCGGTGGAGTCCAGCACCGGCACGGTGGTGAAGGTGATGTTCTTGGTGTTCACCTTGGCCAGGTCGAGCGCCAGGTCCTTCAGCTTGTTGACGTCGTTGATCTTCGAGTCGACGGTCAGCGCCTTGGTGGCGGCGTCGGCGAGGTTCCACAGCTTGGTCGGGCTGGTCAGGGTGTCGCTGCTCTTCATCTTGCGGATCATCGAGCTGATGAACTGCTGCTGCAGCGGAATGCGGGTCAGGTCGCCGCCGTAGCCGACCGCGTGGCGGGTCCGGACGAAGGCGAGCGCCTCGTCGCCCTGCACCACGTGCTTCCCCTTGGACATCTTCAGGTGCGAGCCGGGGTCGTTGATGTCCTTGGCGGCGCACACCTCGACGCCGCCGACGGCGGTGGAGAGGGTCTTCACGGCCTCGAAGTTGACCATCATGAAGTGGTCGATCCGGACGCCGGTCATCTTCTCGACCGTCTTCCAGGTGCAGCCGGGGTCGCGGCCCTCCTGGCCGAGGCTCTCGTTGAACATCGCCCGGGCGCTGCCGGCGATCTTCTTGCTGCCGGTCTGGCACTCCGGGACGGTCACCATCAGGTCGCGCGGGATGGACATCACCGTGGCGTTGGAGCGGTCCTTGGAGACGTGCATCAGCAGCGTGGTGTCGGCGTGTCCGGTGCTGCCCTCGTCGCCGTACTCGCGGCCGAGGCCGACCCGGCTGTCGGTACCGATCACCAGGATGTTCATCGCGTCGGTGACGCCCTGCGGGCGTTCCGCGTCGCTGCCGACCTGGACGTCGACCGAGGAGATGTTCTGGTTGAAGTGCTGGTACGCGTAGTACGCGCCGCCGCAGCCGGCCACCAGCACCAGGGCGGCCACCCCGGCGGTCCACTTGAGGGCGCGTCGGCGGCCGCGCTGCCGTCCGGCCCGTCCGGTCCTCGCGCCGCGGCGCCGGGCGGCCCGGCCGCCGCCGGCCGCGGGCTCGGGCGCGCGCCGCGGAGCGGGTTCGCGGACGCGCTCGGTGCGGGGGGTGCGCGGGGTCGGAACGGTGGCGGCGTTCAGGTCCAGGCGGAACTCGCCGGTCTCGGGGTCGAGCACCCACTGATCGGCCGGGTCGACGCCGTGCGGGTACGGGTCCGCCAGGCTGTTCGTGTTCCGGTGTCCGCTGTTCACCTCGGACACCCTAGACGAGCATCGGTCGAACTCCGCCGGCTTGTGACGGCCGTCACCGCCCCGACTGAGGGCAAACCGGACATAACCGTTGACCGATCTTCACATCGCATGCTCATCTTCGTGATCCGGACGAGTCCGGCAAGGACGGGCAGAAGCCGCGCCCCGACGTCAGTGCATGCCGCAGGTGTCCTGGTCGGCGGTCCGCCCCTCCAGCACCGGACTCGATCCGGCGAATCCGGAGGCCGACGGTGACGGCAGCGCGGTCGGGTCCTCCAGCACCTCGCCCTCCTCCGAGGCGGGCGCCGCATCACCCGCGCCGGGCGCCGCGCTCGCGCTCCCGTCCGCGCCGGGAGCCGCGTACCCGCTCGCCCCGGCACTCGGCCGAGCGCTCGCACTCGCACCCGGCCGAGCACTCGCACTCGCGCTCGGACCGGCGCTCGGGCTCGCCGCGTACGGCTTGACCGCCACCTGCTGGTCCGCCCGCAGCGCCGCGAACAGTTGGGCGGTCTGCGGCTGCACGAACTCGTCCCGGTTGGCGTTCAGCTGGTACGCCCGGCGCGGCGCGGTCAGCAGCGCCACGTTCGACGGCGCCATCCCGCGCAGCTCCTGCGCCAGGTCGTACAGCGAGCCCAGCGAGGAGAGCTCCGGGTCCGCCTTCACCGCCGAGGTCGCCGCGTCCAGCAGCGGCCACAGCCTGGCCGGGTTGAACAGCACCCCCTGCGACTGCACCTTGCGCAGCAGCGACGCCAGGAACTGCTGCTGACGTCCCATCCGCTGGGTGTCGCTGCCGTCCCCGATCGTCTCCCGCACCCGGACGTACCCGAGCGCCTGCTCGCCGGTGAGCGTCTGCCGTCCGGCGGCGAGGTCCAGCTTGGCGTTCCGGTCGTGGATCGCCCGCGGCACGCACACCTCCACGCCGCCGACCGCGTCCACCATCCTCTTGAAGCCGGTGAAGTCCAGGATCAGGTGGTGGTCGACCCGGATCCCGCTCAGCCGCTCCACCGTGCGGATGGTGCAGGCCGGGCCGCCCAGTTCGAACGCGGCGTTGAACTGGGTGACCTGCTGCCGGGTCCGGGTGCCGTTCGGCAGGTCGCAGGCCGGCACGGTCACCATCACGTCGCGCGGGATCGACACCGCCGTCGCGTGCCGCCGGTCCGCCGCCAGGTGGAGCAGGATCGTGGTGTCCGACCGCTGCCCGCCGGCCTCGCCGTAAGCGCCGTTCGCCCCCGTGCGGTCGTCGCTGCCGATCAGCAGGATGTTCTCGGCCTGCCCGTCGCCGCGGTCCGGCCGGTCCGAGGCCCGGCCGAGCAGCGTGCCGGTCATCCGGTCGGCCTCGATGTTGCCGTTCAGCTTCCGGTACGCGAGCCAGGCCAGTGTCCCGGTCGCCGCCATCACCAGCGCCAGCGTCCCGCCGGTCAGCGCGATCCAGTGCCGGCGCACGAAAGAGCGGCGCCCCCCGCCCTGGTCGGTCGGGGGGCGCTCGCCGGTGTCCTGCTCCTCTTCCATCGCGGGGATCCCTACCCCGCGGGTACCGGGCCGGAGATCAGCTCAGCCGAAGAGTCACCCGTTCGGCGTCGATCCGCTTCTCCCACTGTTCGTCCGTCAGACCGTCGGAGTTCCGGCAGAGCACCACCGAGGCGCCGGCCGCCAGCGGTGCCAGCAGCCCGGCCTCCAGGCCAGACCAGTCGTCGAAGGACAGCGTGGAGAGCACCCGGCTCTGCGTGCCCAGCCCGAGCCGGGCCGCGCCCTCCCGGGCCAGCGCCACCGACTGCTCGCCGGACAGCTTCAGCGGCAGCCCGTCGATCAGCGTCTCCAGCGCGGGGGAGTTGGGGTCGACCGGCGAGTACGGCGCGAAGCGGTCGCCCTGGCCCGGCACCTCGGCCGCGTAGTCCAGGAACCCGTCCGGCCGCTGCGGGAACCGGCCGCCCAGCGGACGCAGCGCCAGCGCCACCCGCTCGCCGGAGCACTCCTGCGCCGCCGCCAGCCCCTCCGGGCCGCTCACCACCAGGTCCGCGTCGGCAGGTTCGCCGCCCGGCACCGCCGTGACGCCCACCGACCAGCATGCCAGCAGCCAGACCGCGGTCTGCCAGTGCGCGGGCAGCAGCAGCGCCGCCCGGTCGTCCGGGCCGGCGTTCAGCTCGTCCTGGAGAAGGTTGGCGGTCTTCGCCACCCAGTTGTCGAAGGTCTTCGCCGACAACTCGACCCGTTCACCGGTCGAGTCGTCGTAGAAGGTGATCAGGGGACGGGACGGATCGGCATCGGGGGCCCCGGCGCGCAGATAGGCGTGCAGCAGCTCGGCGGGCGTGCGGGCATCGGCAGCGAAAGGCGCAGTCATGGTGCAGTCCACCCTAATCCCTGCGACCCCGCCCCCGGGAGACCGTCATCGGTGCAGACCACCACGGTTGTCCGCCCCCGTGCGTATCGTTCATCCCGATATCGGCGGAAGGCGGTGGATCATGCCCGGCACGGTGCGGCAGTGGCACCCCCCGTACCCCCTCGACCTCGGGCGGACGCTCTTCCCGCTGCGCCACGGCCCCGCCGACCCGGCGTACCGGACCACGCCGGACGGCGCGGTCTGGCGGGCCTCCCGGACCCCGGCCGGGCCGGGCACCCTGCGCGTCGCCCCGGCGGCCGGGGCGGTCGAGGGCCGGGCCTGGGGGCCGGGCGCCGAGTGGCTGCTCGACCGGCTGCCGGAGCTGCTCGGCGCGGCCGACGACCCGTCGGCCCTCACCCTGCCGCCCGGCCCGCTGCGCGAGGCCCAGCGCACCTTCGCCGGGCTGCGGCTGACCCGGACCGGCCTGGTGCTGGAGTCGCTGGTCCCCTCGATCCTGGAGCAGAAGGTCACCACCGACGAGGCGTACCGCGCCTGGCGCACCCTGCTGCGCGACTTCGGCACCCCGGCGCCCGGCCCGGCCGGCGCCGAGGGGATGCGGGTCGCGCCCTCGGCCCGGGAGTGGACGCTGATCCCCAGTTGGGAGTGGCACCGGGCCGGGGTGGACCCCAAGCGGTCGGCCACCGTGCTGCGCGCCGCCCGGCTCGCCGCCCGCCTGGAGGAGGCCTCCGGCTTCGACCACGCCGACGCCTTCGCCCGGCTCACCGCCGTCCCGGGCATCGGGATCTGGACGGCCGCCGAGACCCTCCAGCGCTCCAACGGCGACGCCGACGCCGTCTCGGTCGGCGACTACCACCTGCCCAACCTGGTCGGTTGGGCGCTGGCCGGCCGCCCGCGCAGCGACGACGCCCAGATGCTCGAACTCCTGGAGCCCTTCCGGCCGCACCGCTACCGGGTCTGCCGGCTGCTGCGCCTGACCGCCTGGCACGCCCCGCGCTACGGGCCGCGGCTGACCCCCAACGACCACCGCAACCGCTGACCACCGCAACCGCCGACCGCAGCTCGGCCGACCGCGGTCGGCTGACCGCGGGTCAGCGGACCGCGACGAAGGCCTCCGCGTCGCGGGCCGGGCGGTGCCGCGGGGCCTCGGCGGGGCGGCCGACGGCGACGGCGCCCATCGGGTCCCAGCCGTCGGGCAGGTCGAGCACCTCGCGGACGGTGTCGCGGCAGAACATGGTGGAGGAGACCCAGGCCGAGCCGTAGCCCTCGCCGGTGAGCGCGACCAGCAGGTTCTGCACCGCGGCGCCGATCGCCACGGTGAACATCTCCCGCTCGGCCCCCGCCCGGCGGGCGTCGGGGTAGGCGTGCGAGCCGTCCATCACCAGGCACGGCACCACCAGGTACGGCGCGGCGCGCAGCACGTTGCCCCGGGCGGTCCGGCGCGCGATCTTCTCCGTGTCCCAGCCGTCGAGCTCGCGCAGGTCGCGCTGCCAGGCGGCGAGCATCGCGTCCAGCAGGCGCTCGCGGACGCCGGCCGACTCCAGCAGCACGAAGCGCCACGGCGTGGTGTGGTGCGGGGCGGGCGCGGTGACGGCCGCGGCGACCGCACGGCGGACGGCGTCCGGGTCGACCGGTTCGGCGGTGAAGGAGCGGACCGTCCGCCGCAGGGTCACGGCCTCGCGCAGCGCCTCGGAGGTGCCGAGCCGGAACATGTCGTCGGCGGCCGGCCGGATCAGCGGCCGGACGCCCTCGCCGTCCTCCTCGGTGACCAGCGCGCCGAGGCCCCGGACCACCGCGACCGGGGTGCCGGTGGCCTTGCCCTTCACCAGGTCGCCGGCGGCGGCCAGTTCGTCGGCGGTGGCGGTCACGGTCAGGGTGAGCTCGTTGCCGTGGCTGTCGGTACGGCCCCGGTGGTCGGCCAGCACGGGCAGGCCGGCGGCGCCGATCGCGACGTCGGTGAGCCCGTTGCGCCACGGGCGGCCGAAGGTGTCGGTGATCAGCACGCCGAGCCGACGGCCGGTCAGCCGCTGCAGCGCGGCCCGCAGGGCGCGGGCCGAGGCGTCCGGGTCCTCGGGCAGCAGCAGCACGGTGCCGGGCGCGGTGTTGGACGCGTCGACGCCGGCGGCCGCCATCACCATCCCGTTGCGGTTCTCGACGATCCGGGCCTTGCCCCGGCGGGCCACCACCCGGACGGTCTCGGCGTCGATCGCCGCCTCCCGGTCGGTGGCCCGCAGGATCCGGCCCTCGGCCTTGCTGACGATCTTCGAGGTGACCAGCAGGACGTCGCCGTCCTGGAAGTCGCCCGCCTTGGCGATCAGTTCCGCCAGGTCGGCGCCGGGCTCGACCTCCGGCAGCCCGGTGACCGGCAGCACCGCGACCCCGTCCGGCACGGCCGCGTCCGCCGCGGCCCCGTCCGGTGCCGCGGCCGTCACGCCCGGACCTCCTCGGCGAGCGCGAGCGCGGCCCGCGCCATCTCCGCGGTCGCCGCCACGTCCGTCATCAGCAGCGGCACCGCGCGGCAGCGGATCCCCGCCTCCTCGACCGCCGCCACCGACCCGGCGTCGGCGGCGTCCACCAGCCAGCCGTCCAGCAGCTCGGAGCCGTAGTGCGCGGCGACCGCCGCCGCGCTGCTCTCCACCCCGACGGCGGCCAGCACCTTGTCCGCCATCCCGCGCACGGGTGCGCCGCCGACGATCGGGGAGAGCCCCACCACCGGCGCGGACGCCGCTACCAGTGCCTCCCGGATGCCCGGCACGGCGAGGATCGTGCCGATCGACACCACCGGGTTGGACGGCGGGAGCAGGATCACGTCCGCCGCGGCGATCGCCTCCAGCACCCCGGGCGCGGGCTTCGCGGTGTCCGCGCCGACCGGGACGATCGCCTCGGCGTCGACCGCCGCGTGCAACCGCACCCAGTACTCCTGGAAGTGGACCACCTTCGGGGTGCCGTCCTCGGTGATCCGGACGTGGGTCTCGACCCGGTCGTCGCTCATCGGCAGCAGGCGCACGCCCGGCTGCCAGCGCACGCACAGCGCCTCGGTGACCTGGGAGAGCGAGTACCCGGCGGTCAGCATCTGACTGCGCACCAGGTGGGTGGCGAAGTCCCGGTCGCCGAGCCCGAACCACTCGGGGCCGACGCCGTACTCCTTCATCTCCGCCTTGATGGACCAGGTCTCGTCGGCCCGGCCCCAGCCCTGCTCCTCGTGGATCCCGCCGCCGAGGGTGTACATCAGGGTGTCCAGGTCGGGGCAGACCTTCAACCCGTAGAGGTGGATGTCGTCCCCGGTGTTCCCGACGACGGTGATCTCGTCCCCGGGCGCCACCGCCTCCTTCAGCCCGCGCAGGAAGCGCGCCCCACCGATCCCACCTGCCAACGCAACGATCCGCATGGGGATCATCCTGCCTCAACGGTCCGCCGTGACGCTCCGCTCCCGGTCCTGCGTGTAGTGGTTCATCTCGACCAGGCCCGGGGTGTAGAGGTGGATGCTGACCGCCGGCTCCAGCGCGGCGTTGACCACCTCGTGCAGGTAGCCGGCCGAGTAGACCCGCTGCCCGCCGGGCGCCAGCGTGCGGGTGGCCTCGCCCTCGCCGGTCAGCGAGCGCTCGGTCAGCTCGCCCTGGACGACGGTCATCACGCCGGCCGAGCGGCCGTGGTCGTGGAAGCCGCTGCTCTGCCCGGGCAACCAGCTGAGCAGCCAGACCTCGTACCCGGGGCCGGTCTCCAGCCGCGCGTACCAGCGGGTCAGCGCGTCGTACCGGACCAGCGGCTCCCAGCGGGCGCGGTCGGCGGCGATCTCCCGGACGAGCTGCGCGTACCCGCCGATGGTGGTCGGGTGCGCGGGCAGGTCGGTGCGGGCGAGGTGCGGGAAGGCGAGCGGGTCTCCGGCGATGGAGACGTCGCTCAGCCCGTCGATCCACTTCACGGCCGGGCCGGCCGTGACGGCGGCGGCGTGCTTCTTGCGGTCTCGGTTCCGCTTGCGGGGGCGGGGCATTCGCATGGCGTGACGTCCTCGGGTTCGGCTGATGACTGGCGGGCTCAGCCGACTCCGCAGGAGCGTTCAGGGGGACTGTCGCGCGGGCGGCCTCTGATCCGGGGCGGCGCGCGGTGGGACGCGTGCGCCTAGATACAGGAACAGAGGCGACAACAGCGGGAGGACGAGTTCACGGCAGCACCGAGCAGCGCCTGGCGGCGGCTCTGGTGGGCGGGGAACTCTGACATGCGTGCAAGCAGACCGCAACAGGGCTGCGGGTGTCAAGGCGATCCGACGGACATTCAGGTCACAGAACGCCTGAACCACCGGATGGAGTGATAAATCACCCTTGATGTTTCGATGCGAAGATCGCCGGGAAGGGAGGCGGTGACCCCGTCGGTTCCGGGGCGTCGGGCAACCGGATCAGTCGTTCCGGGCGTCCCTCCCGAGCGGAGGGGGAGTCGGGTGGACCCGGGTTGACGACGGGTCAGCGACCAGGTCGAATGTCCGGGATGTCCGGATATGTACACTAATGGTGACGGCTTGGTTCCGGGGAGTGAATCCTTGGCCCAATACCAGAGCTCGGCTTGACTGGGCCAGAGTGACGCAACTGTAATTTCACTCGTGTCGTTCCGCCGCTCCGGCCAACGGCAATCGACGGGGACGCCAAGAGGGGCAGAGGAGGCGCGCCAGATGAGCGAGCTCTTTGAGCTGTTGATCGGTGAGGGCATCGAGGAGGAGGAAGAGGAGCTCGGCTGGCAGGAGCGCGCGCTGTGCGCCCAGACCGACCCCGAGTCCTTCTTCCCCGAGAAGGGCGGGTCCACCCGGGAGGCCAAGAAGGTCTGCCTGGCGTGTGAGGTCCGGGCCGAGTGCCTGGAGTACGCCCTCGCCAACGACGAGCGCTTCGGCATCTGGGGCGGTCTCTCCGAGCGCGAGCGCCGTCGCCTCAAGAAGAGCGCGGTCTGACCCCTCCCGCCGGGCGCCTCACCATTCGGTGGGGCGCTTTCGCGTGTCCGCGCCCTTTCTCCCCGCTCTTCACCCACACCGGGGGCAACCCGCTCGGCCGGAGCCGTTAGTGTGGTGCGTCATCTGCCGTCAAACCCGAACCGGTGGTCCGCGCACCCGATGACTGTCTACAGCCACCAGAGCGGCTTCTCCGCTGCCAGGCCGCCCGCGTACCCGCGCCATCTGGTCACCGCGGTGATCGTGTCGCACGACGGCGCCCGCTGGCTCCCGCAGGCGCTGTCCGGCCTGCTCGGCCAGGACCGGCAGGTGCAGCGCATCCTCGCCGTCGACACCGGCTCCACCGACAACTCCCCGCAGCTGCTGCAGGAGCACCTCGGCGACTGGCTGCCGGAGAGCGGCCCGATCGTCCTCGGCCGCCGGTCCGGCTTCGGCCGGGCGGTCGGCGAGGCGGTGTTCAACAGCGCCCCGCTGCGCCCCGAGGACCTCCCGTACAGCCTCGACCCGTCCGGCTACGACCCGGTGACCGGCGGTTGGGACGACTTCGGCGACCCGCTCGGCGCCGAGGACGAGCTGGGCCGCGGTGGCCCGCGGCAGAGCGAGCCGATCGAGTGGCTGTGGCTGCTGCACGACGACTGCGAGCCGCAGACCGACGCGCTGCGCCGGCTGCTCCAGGTCGCCGACTCCACCCCGAGCGCCGCCGTGGTCGGCCCCAAGCTGCGCAGCTGGTACGACCGCCGGCAGCTGCTCGAGGTCGGCGTGACCATCGCCCGCTCCGGCCGCCGCTGGACCGGGCTCGACCGCCGCGAGCAGGACCAGGGCCAGCACGACCAGGTCCGCCCGGTGCTGGCCGTGTCCACCGCTGGCATGCTGGTCCGCCGCGACGTGTTCGAGGAGCTCGGCGGCTTCGACAAGGCGCTCCCGCTGATGCGGGACGACACCGACTTCTGCTGGCGCGTCAACGCCGCCGGCCACCGCGTGGTGGTCGCCCCGGACGCGGTGCTCCGGCACGCCGAGGCCGCCAGCCGCGAGCGCCGCGCGATCGACTGCGCCGCCGCCCACCCGCACCGGGTGGACAAGGCCGGCGCCGTCTACACGCTGCTCGCCAACTCCAAGGGCAAGCTCTTCCCCTACATCCTGCTCCGGCTGATCCTCGGCACCCTGCTGCGGGTGGTCGCCAACCTGATCGGCAAGGACCCGCGGCAGGCGTACGACGAGATCGCGGGCCTCGGCCACGAGTTGATCCGGCTGCCCCGGCTGATGCTGGCGCGCAAGCGCCGCAAGCGGACCCGCGCGGTCGACTCGCTGGACGACCGCACGCTCTTCCCGGCTCCCGGCGCCACCGCCCGCCTGGCGGTCGAGAACGCCATCTCCTCGCTCGGCATCGGCGGCGGCGAGGACCCCGGCGCCGGCCGGCACGGCTCGGTCGAGTCCGGGCCCGGCGACGACGACGCCGACGACCTGGTGGTCGAGCAGTTCGCGCTGATCAAGAAGCTGGCCCGGCGCCCCGCCCCGGTCCTCTTCACCCTGCTGCTGGTCTTCGCGCTGGCCGCCGGCCGCAACCTGATCGGCTCCGGCTACCTGCAGGGCGGCGCCCTGCTGCCGGCCGCCGACGGCGCCTCCGGCCTGTGGTCGATGTACGCCGACGCCTGGCACCCGGTCGGCACCGGCTCCACCGCCACCGCACCGCCCTACCTCGCGGTGCTCTCGGTGCTCTCCTGGGCGCTGTTCGGCAACGCCGACCTCGCGATCACCCTGATCGTGCTGCTCTCGGTGCCGCTCGCCGCGGTCAGCGCCTACCTGGTCTCCCGCCCGCTGATCGAGTCCAAGCTGGTCCGCTCCTGGGCCAGCGCCACGTACGCGCTGCTGCCCGCCGCGACCGGCGCACTGGCCCAGGGCCGGATCGGCACCGCGGTGCTCGCCGTGCTGCTGCCGCCGCTGGCCCGCGCCGCGGCGATCACCGCCGGCCTCGGCATCCGCGCCGAGACCGCCGCCAAGGGCGCCCGCCCCGGCTGGCGGTCCGCCTGGATGACCGTGCTGATGCTCACCGTCTGCACCGCGTTCGTCCCGCTCACCTGGGCCATCGCCGTCCCGCTCTGCCTGGCCGCCCTGGTCCACGCGGTGCTGCGCGGCGGCGCCTTCGGCTCCGGCGGGCAGGCGCTGCGCCTGCTCGGCCTGCGCATCGCGGTGATCCTCGGCGTGCCCGTGCTGGCGCTCGCCCCCTGGTCGCTGCACGTCCTGCGGCACCCCTCGCGGCTGCTGCTGGAGGCCGGCGTGGCCGGCTTCAACGGCCCGGCCGCCAGCCCGCTCGGCCTGGTCCTGGTCAACCCGGGCGGCGCCGGCACCCCGCCGGTCTGGCTGTCCGTCGGCGTGGTGCTGGCCGCGCTCGCCGCCCTGCTGCGCGCCGACCGCCGCCGCGCGGTGCTGGCCGCCTGGGGCGCCGCCGCCGCCGGCCTGGTCTTCGCCGTCGCGGTGGCCGGCACCACGGTCTCCGCCGCCTCCGGCGGCCCCGGCTACGGCGCCTGGGCCGGCCCGGCCACCCTGCTCGCCGGTGTCGCCCTGCTCGCCGCCGCCGCGATCGGCGCCGACGGCGCCAACGCCCGCGTCTCCGGCATCGCCTTCGGCTGGCGCCAGCCGGTCGCCGCCCTGGTCGTCGCCTCCGCGGTGCTCGCCCCGCTGGGCACCGCCGCCTGGTGGGCGATCGCCGGCGCGGACGGCCCGCTGCACCGCGCCCCCGCCGCCCAGCTCCCGGCGTTCATCGCCGAGGAGGCCTCCACCGTCGACCGGGCCCGCACCCTGGTGCTGACCGGCGACGCGGACGCCGCCGCCGTCCGCTACGCCCTGGTTCGCGGCGCCGGGCTGGCCCTCGGCCAGGCCGAGGCCACCGTCGACGCCCACGCCGACCACGGCCTCGGCGAGCTCACCGGCAAGCTGCTGGCCGGCTCCGGCGGCGACCAGGCCCGCGCGCTGGCCGGCTACGGCATCGGCTACGTCGAGGTGAAGGACCCGATGATCGACCGGGTCGACGACGTGCTGGACACCACCCCCGGCCTGACCCGGCAGTCCAAGGACAACGGCGTCGCGCTCTGGAAGGTCACCGGCGCCCCCGGCACCCGTGCCGTGATCACCGCGCCGAACGCCGCGCCCGTCCCGGTCGCGGCCGGCGTCCACGACATCTGGACCGAGCTCCCGGCCGGCCCGGCCGGCCGCGTGCTGCGCCTCGCCGAGCAGGCCGACCCGAAGTGGCAGGCCACCCTCGACGGCACCCCGCTCAACCGGGTCACCGTCGACGGCTGGGCCCAGGGCTTCGAACTGCCCGCCGAGGGCGGCCAGCTCGACGTCACCCGCTCCGGCAGCCTGCCGCACACCGGCTGGGCCTGGGGCCAGCTGCTGATCGGCCTGACCGTCCTGGTGCTCGCCCTGCCCGGCCGGCGCAACCACAACGACGACGACCTCCCCGAGGAGGTGGTCGCCGCCCAGGCGCTGGCCGCCGCCGCGCAGGCCCAGGCGCCCGCCCCCGGCAGCCGCCGGGCCCGCCGGATGGCCGAGCGCGGCGAGGGGGAGGAGGGCGGCGACGCAGAGACCGGCGTGTACGCCGGCATCCCCGCCCAGGCCACCGCCGAGCCCGAGGCCGAGCCCGGCTACCAGGCCGCCGAGACCGGCTACGCCGACCCGTACCAGGCCGACCCCTACAGCCAGGCCGACTACGCCCAGGGCGACTACGCGCAGGGCGACCCGTACGCCCAGGGCGACGGGTACGGCTACGACCCGTACGCCCAGCAGCAGCCGGTCGGCGCGCCCTACCAGCAGCCCGGTCAGGACGACGGCTACGCCGACCAGTACGCGCAGTACGGCTACCAGCAGCAGGCCGCCCAGCCCGGCTGGGAGGACCCGTACGGGCAGCAGCAACAGCAGGCCTGGCTGCCCGACCAGCAGCAGCCCGAGCAGTACTACGACCCCAACGACCCCTACGGCGGCCGGCCCGGCCACCCCGGCCCGCACGGAACGGGGAACTGACCCGCGATGAAGAAGCCCAACCTGAAGGCCCCGAACCTGAAGGCCCCCAAGCTCAAGGCGCCCGACCTCGGTTCGATCGCCGGGGGCAGCCGCACGGGGCAGTCGCTGCTGGCCGGCGCCGCCGTGCTGGCGCTGGTGTTCGGCGTCGCCGAGCTGCGCTCCCCGGTCGCCCCCGCGGCGGCCGGCCGGGGCGGCGGCGCGACCACCACCCAGGTCGAGCGCACCGCGGTGGTCTGCCCGCCGCCCACCCAGGGCCTGATCGGCTCCACCACGTACTCCCTGTACACCCCGGTCGGGGCCACCGCCTCCGGCGGCACCGCCCAGCTGAACGACGTGTCCCCGCAGGCGGTCGCGGCCGCCATGGCCCCGCCGGCCGCCGCCTCGCCGCAGCCCGCGGGCTCCCCGCAGGCGTCCGGCTCGCCGCAGCCGGCCGGTTCACCGGCCGCGCCGCAGGCCGCGGGCGCCCTGGTGGCCGCGGCCAAGCCCGGCGTCCCCGCCACCGGCAACGCGACCAACGGCGAGAGCGCCCCCGGTGCCTTCGCGGTCGCCACCGGCGCGTACGCCCCGGGCTTCACGGTCGGTCAGACCACCGCCTCCGAGCAGGCCGGACCGGCCCTCTCCGGGGTCGGCTGCCTGCCCTCCGGCACCAGCTTCTGGTTCGCCGGCGCCTCCACCGCGGGCGAGCGGGTCGACTACGTCACCATCGTCAACGCCGAGACCGTCCCCGCCGTGGTGGACGTCCGGATGTACGGCGACAAGGGCCTGATCGACAACGAGCTCGCCTCCGGCATCGCCGTCGCCCCCGGCAGCTGGCAGTCCATCCGGCTGCCCGGTCTGACCAAGGGCCAGGTCAACGACCTCGCGGTCAACGTGGTGGCCCGCAGCGGCCGGATCGGCGCGGGCATCCGCGCCCTCGACGGCCCGCGCGGCGCCGACTGGCTGCAGCCCTCGGCCGACCCCGCGGCCGCCGTCACCATCCCCGGCCTGCCTGGCGACACCGCCACCGCCCGCCTGGTGGTCGCCGCCCCGGCGGAGGACGACGCCGACCTCAAGGTCCAGGTCTCCGGCAAGAACGGCTGGTTCACCCCGGCCGGCCACGAGACCCTGCACGTCAAGGCCGGCATGACCACCGCGGTCGACCTCGGCCAGATCACCCGCGGCGGCGAGGCCAGCGCGATCCGCCTCAGCCCCAGCGACCCGGCGCACCCGACCCCGGTCGTCGCCGGCCTGCGCGTCGACCGCACCAACAAGGGCAAGTTCGAGGCCGCCTGGATCTCCGGCGCCGCCCCGATCGGCCCGCGCGCCTCGATCGCCGACAACCGGGCCGGGCAGTCCCAGCTGCTGCTCACCGCGGTCGAGGGCGAGGCCAAGGTCCGGGTCTCCTCCTCGGCCGGCACCGGCGGCGGCACCCCCGCCACCAAGGAGGTCCAGATCCCGGCGGGCGCCACCGTCGCGGTCGAGGGCATCGACCCGGCCGGGCTGAACGGCACGTACGGCATCACCCTGGAGACCCTCTCCGGCGGGCCGGTGGTCGCCGCCCGGATCCTCACCGTCCCGGTCAAGGACACCCCGGCCTTCACCATCCAGCCGCTGCGCGACGACCGTTCCACGGTCCGCATCCCCACCACGGTGGACGACCCCGGGGTCGTCCAGTAGTCGGCGGGGGTGTGCGCACCGTCCCGGTGCGCACACCCCCGCAGGCCTCACTCCTCGCCGTACCGCGGGTCGATCGCGTCGGGGGACAGCCCCAGCAGCTCGGCGACCTGCTCGATCAGGATCTCGTGCACCAGCGCCGCCCGGTCCTCCCGCGACTTCGCGCGGATCTCCACCGGCCGGCGGTAGACCAGGATCAGGCTGGGCCGCCCCTGGTGCGCCGGAATCACCCGCCCGAGCGGCACCCCGTCCGGGTCCGGCTCGCCCTTGCCGGGCAGCGGGACCTCCTCCACCGCGAACTCCACGTCCGCCAGCTGCGGCCAGCGCCGCTCCAGCCGCTCCACCGACTCGCGCACGTAGTCGTCGAAGAGCTCGGACCGGGTCAGCGAGATCGGTACCTGCGGCGGCGCCAACGGGCCGCGCAGGCCCCGCCCGTGCCGGTCGCGGTGCCGCGGCCGACGCACCGGCCCGCCGGGTGACTGGGGTGTCGAGGGTGTCGAACTGTCCATATCAGTGTCGAGAGTAGTCCTTGTGTGCCCCAAAGTGGACCACCCCGGCACAGCGCGTAGCGGTGCGCCGGGGGCCGGTGAGACACGCGGGGACGGGGGAGGTCTTCGCGGCCCGGTCAGGAGTGCGGTACCGTCCACCCTCGTGAGCTCTGTACGTCGTTGTTCGCGGACCGCGTGCGGCCGTCCGGCCGTGGCGACGCTGACGTACGTCTACGCCGACTCCACCGCCGTGCTCGGCCCGCTCGCCACCTACGCCGAACCGCACTGCTACGACCTGTGCGCCGAGCACGCCGAGCGCCTCACCGCCCCGCGCGGCTGGGACGTGGTCCGGCTCGCCGCCGACGCCGGCCCGCTGCGTCGCACCAGCGACGACCTGGAGGCGCTGGCCAACGCCGTCCGCGAGGCGGCCCGCCCGCAGGAGCGCACCCCGCGCCAGCCGGGCCCCCAGGAGACCGAGGCGGGCCGCCGCGGCCACCTCCGGGTGCTCCGCTCGCCCGACTCCTGAACGAACCGTTCCCGTCCGCCGGGTACAGTGCCCTCGACCGAGCACGACGTACATCCGGGAGCATTCAGGTGCGGGACCTCAAGCAGCTTGTGAAGGCCTACGACGTCCGGGGCGTGGTGCCGGACCAGTGGGACGAGTCGTTGGCCCGCGCCTTCGGTGCCGCGTTCGTCCAGGTGCTGGGCGCCTCCGCGGTGGTCGTCGGCCACGACATGCGGCCGTCCTCGCCGTCCCTCTCCCGGGCGTTCGCCGAGGGTGCCGCCGCGTACGGCGCGGACGTGGTCGAGATCGGCCTGTGCTCCACCGACCAGCTGTACTACGCCTCCGGCAGCCTGGACCTGCCCGGCGCGATGTTCACCGCGAGCCACAACCCGGCCCAGTACAACGGCATCAAGCTGTGCAAGGCCGGCGCCGCCCCGGTCGGCCAGGACACCGGCCTGGCCGAGATCCGCGAGCTGGTCGAGTCCTGGCTGGACGAGGACGGCAAGGTGACCGTCCCGGTCGTCGACGCCGCCACCGGCTCGCTCTCCTCCCGCGAGACCCTGACCGGCTACGCCGACCACCTGCGCTCGCTGGTCGACCTGACCGCGATCCGCCCGCTCAAGGTCGCGGTCGACGCCGGCAACGGCATGGGCGGCCACACCGTGCCGACCGTCTTCGAGGGCCTGCCGCTCGACCTGGTCCCGATGTACTTCGAGCTGGACGGCACCTTCCCCAACCACGAGGCCAACCCGCTCGACCCGAAGAACCTGGTCGACCTGCAGGCCAAGGTCCGCGAGGTCGGCGCCGACCTCGGCCTCGCCTTCGACGGCGACGCCGACCGCTGCTTCGTGGTGGACGAGAACGGCGACCCGGTCTCCCCGTCCGCGATCACCGCCCTGGTCGCCGAGCGCGAGATCGCCCGCGCCCGCGAGGCCGGCGAGGAGCAGCCGACGATCATCCACAACCTGATCACCTCCTGGACCGTCCCCGAGGTGGTCCGCGAGCTCGGCGCGAACCCGGTCCGCACCCGGGTCGGCCACTCCTTCATCAAGCAGGAGATGGCGGAGAGCGACGCCGTCTTCGGCGGCGAGCACTCCGCGCACTACTACTTCCGCGACTTCTGGCGCGCCGACACCGGCATGCTCGCCGCGCTGCACGTGCTCGCCGCGCTCGGCGGCCAGCCGCAGGCGCTGTCCGCGCTGACCGCCCGGTACAACCGCTACGCGGCCTCCGGCGAGATCAACTCCACCGTCGCCGACCAGGCCGAGCGCACCGAGGCCGTCCGCGCGGCCTACGCGACCGGCGAGGACGTCACCGTCGACGAGCTCGACGGCCTGACCGTGGCCGGCCCCGACTGGTGGTTCAACCTCCGCGCCTCCAACACCGAGCCGCTGCTGCGCCTCAACGTCGAGGCCAAGGACGAGGCCCGGATGGCCGAACTGCGCGACGGCGTGCTGGCGATCGTCCGAGCCTGACCCCGGCGCGCGCACCCCGGCCGGTAGGGTTGCCACCGGCCGGGGTACGTCTATGTCCCGGGCCCGAAGTCCCGAGCCCCGCCCCGCACGACCACTTGGAGCCCGACCACCATGAGCCTGCCGCCCTTCCTGCTGGAGATCCTGGTCTGCCCGCAGTGCCACGCCCCGCTCGCCGAGAGCGGTTCGGACGAGGCCGGCGAGCTGCGCTGCACCGGCGAGAGCTGCGGCCTGGTCTACCCGGTGCGCGACGGCATCCCGGTCCTCCTGGTGGACGAGGCCCGCCGCCCCTCCTGACCGTCACGCAGCCGCTGGAGGCGAAGCCGCATGCTCGACGACTCACTGCTCGACGACCCGGCCGCCCTACAGCGCGCCGACCGCCAGCACGCGCTGCTCGCCCTGGCCGGGGCGGGCGCGCGGGTCCGGATCGCCCTGCGGCTGGCCGAGGCCGCCGGGCTGAGCTCGCTGCGCCCCGACGGCCGCCCGCGCGCCGTCCTGGTGGCCGGCCACGGCAGCGCGCTGACCGCCGCCGCCGTGCTCGCCGCCCTGGCGGCGCCCAGCAGCCTGGTCCTCCCGCTGCCTCCGGCCGGCACCCGGCCGTCCGCGCCGTACTTCACCGACGGCCAGTCCTGGGTGCTGCCGGGCTGGGCCGGCCCGCTCGACCTGATCGTGCTGGCCAGCTCCGCCGGCCGCGAGGGCGGCCTGATCAACCTCGCCGAGCAGGCCTACGCCCGGGGCTGCGCGATCGCCGTGATCGCCCCCGAGCGCAGCGACCTCCTCGAAGCCGCCCAGCAGGTCCGCGGACTCCCGCTGCCGTTCGCGACCAGTCAGGTCGAGGAGGGCGAGGACAGCCCCGAACCCGACCTGCCGGTCGAGGACCCGGCCGCGCTCTGGGCCTACCTCACCCCGCTGCTCGCCCTCGCTGACCGGGTCGGCGCGGCCCAGCTGGCCCCCGGCGCGCTGGAGGCGGCGGCCGACCGGCTGGACGAGGTCGCGGTCCGCTGCCGGCCCGACGCCGAGGCGTACGGCAACCCGGCGAAGGGCCTGGCCGGCCAGCTCGCCGAGACCGTCCCGCTGCTCTGGGCGGACGGCCCGACCACCGCCGCGGCGGCCGAGCGCTTCGCCGCGATGCTCGCCGACCAGGCCGGCCTGCCCGCCCCCACCGGCCGGCTCCCGCAGGCGCTCACCGCGCACCGCGGCATGTTCACCGGCCGGCTCGGCGCCGTCGGCGGCGACCTGGACGACTTCTTCCGCGACCGGGTGGACGAGCCCGGGCCGCTCCAGCTCCAGGTCGTGCTGCTGCGCCACACCCCGGGCGTGGACGAACTGTCCGAGCCGGGCTACGCGGTCGCCCGGGCCCGCCGCCTCGCCGACGCCCACGAGGTCCGGTTCACCGACTACACCTCCAGCGTGGAGGACCCGCTGCAGGCGCTGGCCGAACTGATCGGCCTGACCGACTTCGCCGCCGTCTACCTCGGCCTCGCCACGAAGGGCTGATCCGGGGTCACGGTAAGGTCCCCTCGTCACAGCGTCGCAGCATTCGCAGGCGGAGGGACCTTTAGCGTGAGTACCGAAGGCGGCACCAAGGCACTGGTCGCGGCACTGTCCGCGAACCTGGGCATCGCGCTCGGCAAGTTCGTGGCGTTCGCGTTCTCCGGTTCGTCCTCGATGCTCGCCGAGGGCGTGCACTCGATCGCCGACTCCGGCAACCAGGTGCTGCTGCTGGTCGGCGGCAAGCGCGCCCAGCGCGAGGCCACCCCCGAGCACCCCTTCGGCTACGGCCGCGAGCGGTACGTCTACGCCTTCCTGGTCTCCATCGTGCTGTTCAGCGTCGGTGGCATGTTCGCCGTGTACGAGGGCTACGAGAAGATCGCCCACCCGCACGAGCTGGACAACTGGTACTGGCCGGTCGGCGTGCTGGTCTTCGCCATCGCGCTGGAGGGGTGGTCGTTCCTGACCGCCTACCGCGAGGCGAGCAAGGACAAGGGCGGCCACAACTGGTCCTCGTACATCCGCCGGGCCAAGGCCCCCGAGCTGCCCGTGGTGCTGCTGGAGGACACCGGCGCACTGATCGGCCTGGTGCTGGCACTGCTCGGCGTCGGCCTGACCGTGATCACCGGGGACGCCGTCTGGGACGGCATCGGCACCCTCTGCATCGGCCTGCTGCTGATCCTGATCGCGATCGTGCTCGCGCTGGAGACCAAGTCGCTGCTGATCGGCGAGTCCGCCCACCACGAGGTGGTCACCGAGATCCGCGACGCGCTGGTCGACCACGACTCGGTCACCGACGTGATCCACATGCGCACCCTGCACCTCGGCCCCGAGGAGCTGCTGGTCGCCGCGAAGATCGGCGTCAACGCGGAGGACAGCGCCGCCCAGATCGCCGAGGCGATCGACCTCGCCGAGGCCCGGGTCCGCCGGGCCGTGCCGATCGCCCGGGTGATCTACCTGGAGCCGGACATCTACAGCGAGGAGAAGGCCGCGGCCGGCCCCGACGCGGACGCCACCCCGGGCGGTCCGGCCAGGAACGCGCACTGACCCCGGGCCCCTCGGTGTAGATTCGTCTATCAGAGCAAAACGTCGCTGCTGATGGCGGTCGATCGGCGCGCAGCCCGCGCCGGCCGAGGGAGAGAGGTCCTCCGACGGATTGTGCCGCAGCAGAGGGCCGCCCACGTGCCCCTCTGCCGCCCAGCACACCCGTTAACCAAGGCCCATGCAGCGAGGAGTTCCCCGCATGTCGAACACCACCGGTGACTTCAAGGTCGCCGACCTCTCCCAGGCCCCGTTCGGCCGCAAGGAGATCCAGCTCGCCGAGCACGAGATGCCCGGCCTGATGTCGATCCGCGCCGAGTACGCCGCCTCCCAGCCGCTGGCCGGCGCCCGCATCACCGGCTCGCTGCACATGACCGTGCAGACCGCCGTGCTGATCGAGACCCTGACCGCGCTCGGCGCGCAGGTCCGCTGGTGCTCCTGCAACATCTTCTCCACCCAGGACCACGCCGCCGCCGCCATCGCGGTCGGCCCGAACGGCACCCCGGACGACCCGCAGGGCGTCCCGGTCTTCGCCTGGAAGGGCGAGACCCTGGAGGAGTACTGGTGGTGCACCGAGCAGGCGCTCACCTGGCCGAACGGCGAGACCCCCAACATGATCCTGGACGACGGCGGTGACGCCACCCTCCTGATCCACAAGGGCGTCGAGTTCGAGAAGGCCGGCGAGGCCCCGGACCCGTCCACCGCCGACAACGACGAGTACCGGATCATCCTGGAGCTGCTCAACCGCACGCTCACCGAGTCCCCGGCCAAGTGGACCGAGGTCGCCTCCACCATCAAGGGCGTCACCGAGGAGACCACCACCGGCGTCCACCGCCTGTACGAGATGCACCGCGACGGCAAGCTGCTGTTCCCGGCCATCAACGTCAACGACTCGGTCACCAAGTCGAAGTTCGACAACAAGTACGGCTGCCGCCACTCCCTGATCGACGGCATCAACCGCGCCACCGACGTCCTGATCGGCGGCAAGGTCGCGGTCGTCTGCGGCTACGGCGACGTCGGCAAGGGCTGCGCCGAGTCGCTCCGCGGCCAGGGCGCCCGGGTCATCGTCACCGAGATCGACCCGATCTGCGCCCTCCAGGCCGCGATGGACGGCTACCAGGTCACCACCCTGGACGAGGTCGTCGAGACCGCCGACATCTTCATCACCACCACCGGCAACAAGGACATCATCCTCGCCTCCCACATGGCGCGGATGAAGCACCAGGCCATCGTCGGCAACATCGGCCACTTCGACAACGAGATCGACATGGCCGGCCTCGCCCAGCTCCCCGGCGTGGTGAAGACCGAGGTCAAGCCGCAGGTCCACGAGTGGCGCAAGGCCGACGGCCGCACCATCATCGTGCTCTCCGAGGGCCGCCTGCTGAACCTCGGCAACGCGACCGGCCACCCGTCCTTCGTGATGTCCAACTCCTTCGCGAACCAGACCATCGCGCAGATCGAGCTGTTCACCAAGACCGAGCAGTACCCGATCGGCGTCTACGTCCTCCCGAAGCACCTGGACGAGAAGGTCGCCCGCCTCCACCTCGACGCCCTCGGCGTCAAGCTCACCACCCTCACCCAGGACCAGGCCGACTACATCGGCGTCCAGGTCGAGGGCCCGTACAAGGCGGACCAGTACCGCTACTGACCCCCGATGTGACGGACGGCCGGTGCACACCCCCGTGGGTGCACCGGCCGTCCGGCGTCCGCCGCCCTGAGGCAGCACCGTGGCCCTAGGGCAGCACGTCGGTCGTCCACCGGGTCTCGTCCATGCCGAGCAGACCCACCTTGCTCAGCCATCCCGCCGGACCGCCCACCGGGTCGAGCATCGACTTCTCCTGCGCGACGCGCACGCAGACCTTGAGCCCGTTCTCGGACCGGCAGGTCCCCGGGTCGCTGTCCCCGAGCGGCGCCGGCGGCCGGTCGGTGATCTCCGGGTGCGGGTCCGGGCGCTCGCCGTCCGGCGTGATCGTGGTGGAGAAGTACTGGCCGGGACCGGCCGCGTAGTTGAGCTGCATGGTCCACCACTGCTGACCGCGGATGTTCTCCCGCTCGAACGACCCGCTGCTCAGGGTGAAGCTCTTCGGCGCCTGGGTGAAGGTGGCCGGCAGCGGAACCGAGTGCCGGCCGACCACGGCCTTCTCGGCGACCTTGTGCACCACCTGGTCCGAGTCCGCCCCGCTCAGGTACAGGAAGTAAAGCTCCAGCCAGCGACCCTCCGGGCCCTGCCAGTACAGGGCGCCGTTCCGGTGGTCGCCCGCCGCCGTCACCAGGAAGGCCGTCCGGCCGTTCACCGGCGCCACGTCCTGCCGCACGCCCATCGCGCCGAGCGGTGACTTCCCGGCATCGGGCACCACCCCGGCCGCGAAGACCTTCAGCGTGAGCCGCGGACCGATGCTGTCGGCCGATTCGCCGCGGACCGTCGTCTCGTACGGGGACAACTGGTAGTGCACGGCGTTGGCCTCCGCGGGCAGCCAGCCGAAGTCCGCGTCCACCGTCAGCGGGTCCTTCCCGTTGACCGGCGCCGCGGTCACCGGTGCGGCGCCCGCCGCCGCACCCCCCGACGGCTGCGGAGCCGTCGAGGGCAGCGCCGACGGCGACGCGCTGACCGTCGGCGCCGCCGGTGCCGGAGCACCGGACGGCCGCAGCGACAGCACCGCGCTCCCGGTCAGGACCACGGCCATCGCCGCGCCCACCGCGGCCAACCGCCGCCGACGCAGCCGGACCTGCCCGGTCCGCACCGCCAGTGCCACGTCCACCGTGCTCTCGGGGGACGGAGCCTCCGTCAGCCCTGCCATGAGCTCGCCAAGACCACTCACCTCGCTCATCCCTCGAACCCCCCTGCCACACGCAGCGCGGCCGACAGCCGCAGCGCACCCAGCGCCCGCGAGCTCTGGCTCTTCACGTTGCCGCTGGAACAGCCCATCGCCTCGGCGGTCTGCTCCACCGACAGGTCGCAGTAGTACCGGAGCACCACCGTGGCCCGCTGCTTGGGCGGCAGCGCCGCCAGCGCCTGCCGCAGATCCATCGACACATCCAGATCCGTCCCCGCCGTCACCCCGTCCGGGGTCTGCGCCGAGGTCCGGGTCCGCCTGCGCCACGACGAGCGCTGCTCCGCCAGGAAGGTGTTCACCAACACCGTCCGGGCATAGCCGTCCAGGTTCTCCGCCCGGGCCGCCCGGGCCCAGTTGGTGTACAGCTTGGTGATGCTCTCCTGGACCAGATCGTCCGCCCGGTGCCAGTCCGAACTGAGCAGATACGCCACCTTGCGCAGCCACCCCGCCCGGGAGGCCACGTACGCGGTGAACTCGGCGTCGCGCGACTGCTTCGCCATCCCCGGGGCCCCTCCCTCCCTCGTCCGGCGGCGCCCACTGCCACCGCTGCCCCACTGATGCGGCGGGACCGCCGGAAGGTTGCATGCGAATCCGCGGCGGCCCCCGCCCCCGTCGCCCCCGTAGGCTTCGACCATGCCGAACGGCCGCTACGCACTCCACGACACCCACGACCACACCCCGCTCGGCGAGGAGCGCTTCAGCTGCGCCCCCGGCGCCGCCGGCTGGCGCTACGTCTCCAAGACCTACGCCCCGGACGGCACCGTCCTCGCCACCACCGACCTCACCCTGGACTCCCGCAGCCGACCGCTCCGGCTCGAACTGCGCTCCGGGGGCTGGCAGGTGCGCGGCGGCGCGGTCGACGGCGTCGCCTGGGTCCGCGCCGCCGCCGATGACCCCCGCGCCGAGCACGCCACCGAGGGCCACGACCGCGCCCACGGCTTCACCGGCACCTCACCCGGCTTCCTGGTCGCCACCGCCCGGCTGCTCCGCCTCGACGTCGGCGCCAGTTCCCGCGTCCGCCTGGTCTCCTTCACCGGCGACGCGCTCGCCCCGCGCACCCTCGACCAGGGCTGGCTGCTCGAAGCGGTCGACACCCACGACACCGACAGCGGACCGCTGCACGTCGAGCGCTACCAGGTCGCCGACCTGGAGACCGGCGAACAGCAGATCGTCCACCTGGCCGGCGACGTGGTCCTCGCCGCCGCCGGCCTCGAACTCGAAGAACTCGAGTCCCCGCCCAACCCCTGGCCCACCGACTTCGCCGGCTGACCCCGCCCCCTCACGCCCCCGTCACGCCGGCGGTGCGAACCCGCCGGCCGACGGCTCCGGCGCGGACTGCTCCACCGGCGCCGTCACCGGAGTCGCCTGCACCGGCGGCGTCGACGCGGGCTGCGGCGCCGGATACCCCAGCACCCGGACCGGAGGCCCGCCCGGCTGCGACGGCTGCGGCTGGACCTGCGGCTGCTGGACCTGCGGCTGGGGCACCGGCTGTCCGTACCCCTGCTGCCCGCCGTACCCGGGCGCCTGCCCGTACGCCGGCTGCCCGCCGTACCCGGGCGGCTGCCCGAACGGCGCCGCGTACATCTGCGGGATCTCGCCCGCCGCGGTCGCCCGGACCCACTCGCGCCGCTGCCGTTCCACCAGCACCGCACCCAGGTACGCCGCCGGGGGCACCCCGTACGGCACCGGACGCCCCGTGTGCGCCGTCAGATCGGTCGCCAGCTGCTGCGCCATCGCCGCCGCCACCGCCGGATCGAGCTGCCGCATCCGGCCCAGGTACTGACGGACCGCCAGCCACAGCCGGTCCGGCACCGCCGAGACCTCCAGCGAGAGCAGGTCGGCGCTCAGCGCGTTCAGCAACTGCGGCGGCACCGGCGGCAGGACACCCTGCTCCCGCGCCACCCGCGGCAGCCGCTCCCGGACCACCAGCGTCCCGGCGAACACGTCCCCCAGCCGACGCCCCTGCGGCGAGACCAGCGAGCTGACCACCGCCGGGACCCCCATCAGCCCGAAGTCGACCACCCCGACCAGGCCGCGCACCAGCGCGTGCCGGAAGCGGATCGGCCCGCCGTCCACCCGCACCACCCGCAGGCCGAACGCCGCCTTCCCCGGCGACCGCCCCTTGCTCAGCGTCTCCACCACGACCGGTACCACCACCACGAGGAGGACGAACACGGACAGCGCGATCGCCTCGACCGCCGCCTCGTCCACGGTCTCCAGCAGCATCGAGAAGACCACGGCCAGGACGAACCAGGCGACCACCTGGATCACGCCGTCCAGCAGCCGGGCCAGAGCCCGGCTCGGCAGCTTGGCCTCCCGAAGCCCGAGGACGACCGCCTCGCCCGTCACCAGGTCGCTCACCGCACCCACCCGTCCTTGTTCCCCCGGCCCCGCCGACCCACCTGGTCGGACGGCCACCGCGCGGTCCGACCCCCGCGATCTCAGGCGCAAACATACGGTGGCCCGTCCGGCCCGGGAAGCCCGGACCGCCCACCGAACCCCGGGCCCGCTCTGGCAAGCTAGGGCCACCCCGCGCCCACCCGCGTCCCCGGCCGGGCCGCAGTCCTTCGCCTCCGCACCACAACAGCCCTGGAGTGAGCCGCATATGGACCTGGACGTCTTCGTCGCCGCCCACCAGGCGGAGTGGCACCGTCTGGAGGTTCTCAGCAAGCGGCGCAGCCTCGACGGCGAGGAGGCGGACGAACTGATCGCCCTCTACCAGCGGGCCACCAGCCACCTCGCCCAGGTCCAGGCGAGCGCACCGGACCCGGTGCTCGAAGGCCGCCTCACCACGCTGGTCGCCGGCGGCCGCAGCGCCGTCACCGGGGCCCGCACCGCCTCCTGGCGCGACGCCGGCCGCTACTTCGCCGTCAGCTTCCCCGCCGCGCTCTACCGCTCCCGCCGCTGGTGGGTGCCGATCGCCGTGGTCTCGCTGCTCCTGAGCGCGCTGATCGCCTGGTGGATCTCCAGCCACCCGGAGGTCCGCGACTCGATAGCCCCACCCGACTACATCCAGGAGCTCACCAAGCCCGGCGGCGCCTACGAGTCCTACTACTCCGAGCACCCCGCGACCGCGTTCGCCGCCCGGGTGTGGACCAACAACGCGTGGATCGCCGCCCAGTGCCTCGCCTTCGGCGTCCTGCTCGGCCTGCCCGTGCTGTACGTCCTCCTGGAGAACGTGCTGAACCTCGGCGTCGGCATCGGCCTGATGGCCTCCGCCGGCCGACTCGACCTCTTCCTCGGCCTGCTCCTGCCGCACGGCCTGCTCGAACTCACCGCCGTCTTCGTCGCCGCCGGCCTCGGCCTGCGCCTGGGCTGGACCGTCATCGACCCCGGCCCGCGCACCCGGGCCGCCGCCCTCGCCGAGGAGGGCCGCTCCGTCATCGGCATGGCCATCGGCCTGGCCGCCGTCCTCCTGGTGACCGGCGTCCTCGAAGCCTTCGTGACCCCGTCGTCCCTGCCGACCTGGGCACGCATCGGCATCGGCGTGGTCGCCGAGGTCCTCTTCCTCCTCTACGCCCTCGTCCTCGGCCGCCGCGCCGCCGCCCTCGGCGAGGTCGGAGACGTCGAAGCCGCCGACCGCGCGGACCTCCGCCCGACGGCCGCGTGAACAGGTACCCCCTCTGACCTGCTAGTCTGATGATCAGCGCGGGAGAACCATTGACGTGATTCACCCGCACTAGTAGGTTTGAACGGTTGGGAGCAGCTGGACAAAGGCTGGATCCTGGCGTAGTGTCAACGACACGGTCGAGCCGAGGCTGCGCGTCCTTCAGGACGCAGGCGCCCGGTGTAGATCCAAACCACCTGAACTGAGCAGTGAAAAGCTTTTGATAAGCTTCTCCGCGAAGTGAAGGAAATCCCTCCAGCGGGAATTCAGAGAAACGAAAGCCGGTTAAAACGGCCGGAGCGGATCTGATAAGCTGGAAACACGAAAGAACGAAGCGCCCGGAGGGCCCGCTGGAAGGCGGTCCGAAGGAAGCGTCCGTTCCTTGAGAACTCAA
>NZ_JBICYJ010000064.1:0-45629 GCF_043200835.1 Kitasatospora sp. NPDC048365 | reverse complement strand
GTGGAGGCGCACACCCACGAGTTCATCGCGACCGCGCACGAGGACCAGAAGTTCGGCCTGTCGCTGAACGGCGGCGCCGCGGCGGAGGCGGTCCGGGGGGGGGGGGGGGGGGGGGCGGGGGGCGGGGGGGGCGGGGGCGCCCCCCCCCCCCCCCCCCCCGCCCCGGCCAGAGCACCCGGCCGGCTCACCGACCTCACTCAGGGGAACCCTGCGCACATGTCCGCGATCTCGCTCGGTATTCCGTCCCTGCCGCTCAAGCCGCTCGCCAAGCGCCGCTACTCGCGTCAGATCATGGTCGGCAACGTCCCGGTCGGCGGAGACGCCCCGGTCTCGGTGCAGTCGATGACCACCACGCTGACCTCCGACGTCAACGCCACCCTCCAGCAGATCGCGGAGCTGACCGCCTCCGGCTGCCAGATCGTCCGGGTCGCGGTGCCCTCGCAGGACGACGCCGACGCGCTGCCGATCATCGCGAAGAAGTCGCAGATCCCGGTGATCGCCGACATCCACTTCCAGCCGAAGTACGTCTTCGCCGCGATCGACGCCGGCTGCGCCGCGGTCCGGGTCAACCCGGGCAACATCAAGCAGTTCGACGACAAGGTCGGCGAGATCGCCAAGGCGGCCAAGGACGCGGGCGTCCCGATCCGGATCGGCGTCAACGCCGGCTCGCTCGACAAGCGCCTGCTGGAGAAGTACGGCCGGGCCACCCCCGAGGCGCTGGTGGAGTCCGCGCTGTGGGAGTGCTCGCTGTTCGAGGAGCACGACTTCCGCGACATCAAGATCTCGGTCAAGCACAACGACCCGGTCGTGATGATCAACGCCTACCGCCAGCTGGCCGCCGCCTGCGACTACCCGCTGCACCTGGGCGTCACCGAGGCCGGCCCGGCCTTCCAGGGCACCATCAAGTCCGCGGTCGCCTTCGGCGCGCTGCTGGCCGAGGGCATCGGCGACACCATCCGGGTCTCGCTCTCCGCGCCGCCGGCCGAGGAGATCAAGGTCGGCAACCAGATCCTGGAGTCGCTCGGCCTGCGCCAGCGCGGCCTGGAGATCGTCTCCTGCCCGTCCTGCGGCCGCGCCCAGGTCGACGTCTACAAGCTCGCCGAGGAGGTCACCGCCGGCCTGGAGGGCATGGAGGTGCCGCTGCGGGTCGCCGTCATGGGCTGCGTCGTCAACGGCCCGGGCGAGGCCCGCGAGGCCGACCTCGGCGTCGCCTCCGGCAACGGCAAGGGCCAGATCTTCGTCAAGGGCGAGGTGATCAAGACCGTGCCCGAGTCGAAGATCGTCGAGACCCTGATCGAGGAGGCCCTGAAGCTGGCCGAGCAGATGCAGGAGGAGGGCGTCGAGTCCGGCGCCCCGGTCGTGGTCGCCGCCGAGTGACCGGCTGAGTCGTCAGGCGGGGCCGTCCGTCCACGGACGGCCCCGCAGTCTTGCCAGCAGCCGAATGGGGAGTAGGGTCCTGCGGCAGGAGTAACCCAGAGAGGTACGCCCGTGCTCGACCGAGGTGTGATGCTCCCCGGCCCCTTCCAGGTAGCCCGGGCCCTGTCCGCGACCCGGATCCTGGACGCCCCGGATCTCGACGACGCGCTGGAGATCCTCCACCGCGACCCGGTCGCCAACGCCTTCGTGGCCACCCGGGTGGAGGCCGTCGGCCTCGATCCCTGGCGGCTCGGCGGCGAGATGTGGGGCTGGCACGACCAGGACGGGCGGCTGGAGTCGCTCTGCTACGCGGGCGCCAACCTGGTCCCGGTCAACGCCGGGCCGGAGGCCGTCCGCGCCTTCGCCGAGCGGGCCCGCCGGCAGGGCCGGCGCTGCTCCTCGATCGTCGGCCCGGCCGAGGCCGCCGCGGCCCTGTGGGCACTGCTGGAGCGCAGCTGGGGCCCGGCCCGCGAGGTCCGCGCCCACCAGCCGCTGATGGCCACCGACCGGCCCTCCGCCGACATCGCGCCCGACCCGCTGGTGCGCCGGGTGCGGCGGCACGAGATCGAGGCCCTGATGCCGGCCTGCGTGGCGATGTTCACCGAGGAGGTCGGGGTCTCCCCGCTGGCCGGCGACGGCGGCCTGCTCTACCAGGCCCGGGTCGCCGAACTGGTCTCCAGCGGCCGCTCCTTCGCCCGCTTCGACGAGGACGGCCGGGTGGTCTTCAAGGCCGAGATCGGCGCGGTCACCGCCGGGGCCTGCCAGATCCAGGGCGTCTGGGTGGCCCCCGAGCACCGCGGCCTCGGCCACTCCGAGACCGGGATGGCCGCCGTGCTGGCGACCGCGCTGGCCGAGGTCGCCCCCGTGGTGTCGCTGTACGTCAACGACTACAACGTGCGGGCCCGCGCCGCGTACCGCCGGGTCGGCTTCCGCGAGGTCGGCGCCTTCATGAGCGTGCTGTTCTGACCCGGGTCCGATCCGGCGTGCGGGATCAGTGCGGGGCGCGCAGCGGCAGCTCGGCGCCCATCACCGCGTACGGGCGCAGCGTGTTGGGGAAGCGGACGGCGCGGGCCAGGTCCCGGTAGCCGAGCGCCCGGTAGAGCCGCCGGGCCGGGGTCTCCGCGTCGATCGCGGACAGGATCGAGCGGGGCTTGCCGGAGCGCTCGCACAGTGTGCGGATCAGCGAACTGCCCACCCCGCGGCCCTGGTACTCGGGCAGCACGTGCAGCTCGGTGACGGCGAAGACCTCGTCCAGCCAGTGGTCGTTGCCCTGGGCGGCCAGGTACGGCTCGATCACCGTGCTCCACCAGTGCTCGCGCCGGTTGGGCATGCCGTAGCCGAAGCCCACCAGCCGGCCGTCGGCCATCGCGCCCAGCGCGATCACGCCCGGCTGGAGCGCGTGCCGGCCCACGATCGGCAGCCGCACCGCCACCTCGTCCGGCAGCAGCCCGAAGGCGACCGCCTGCACCTCCAGCGCGGCCGGCGCCCAGGCCGCCAGGTCGATGGATTCGATCGTCACCTCGGTGAGCTGCTCCATGACCGGGACGTTACTACTCCGCCGCCCCCGGAGACGATCACTCCCCGCGGTACCCTCCTCGCACGATCACGAACGATCGCCACGGAGGGGGAGAACCGGGATGAACCGTCGTTCGATACTGCTGGGTGCGGGCACGCTGGCCGGGACGGCCGCGGCCGCCCAGCTGGCGCTCGCGCCGGCCGCGGCTGCCGCGGGCACCGCGTCGGTGATCGACGTCCGGGCGGACCCGTACGGTGCGAAGGGCGACGGCAGCGACGCCACCGCGGCCTTCACCGCGGCCCTCGACGCCGCCCGGGCGGTCCCCGGCGGTGCCACGCTGCTGATCCCGCCGGGCGTGTACAAGGTTTCGACCTCGCTGGTGCTGTCCGCCGGCATGACCGTCTCCGCGTACGGGGCCACCGTGGTCCGCGGCGGCAACACCGGCGCCCTGGTGAAGAACGTCGGCCCGGGCAACCCGGCGGCGGGCACGTACCTGGGCGCCGGCCGGGTCGCGGTCCTCGGCGGCACCTGGGACATGGCGGGTGCGACCCACACCGACCAGTGCGACGCGATGGTCTTCGCGCACGCGCAGGACGTGCTGGTTCGGGACTGCGCGATCCTCAATGTGCCGAGCGCGCACGCGATCGAGCTGAACGCGGTGAAGCACGCCCGGGTCGTCGACTGCGTCTTCGACGGCCTGTGCGGCACCGACCGCAACAAGGAAGCCGTGCAGATCACCGGCGCGACCGGCTCGAACAACCTGCCCGCGCCGCCGTTCGACTTCACGCCCTGCGTGGACGTGCTGATCACAGGCTGCACCCTGCGCGACTCCACCGGCGGGCAGGCGTACGGGGTCCTCTGCGGCGACCACGGCACCTTCGAGGGGATGCAGCACACCGGCGTCCGGGTGATCGGCAATCACATCGAGGGCGCCACCGAGGCGGGCGTCCGGGTGGCCGGCTGGCGGCACTCCGCGGTGGTCGGCAACACCGTCACCGGGTCCGCGAAGATCGGCATCCAGGTGATCGAGCACGCCGCGAACACCCTGGAGGGGCTGGTGATCGAGGGCAACCAGATCCTCGGCAGCACCGACCCGAACAGCGGCGGCGGCATCGTGGTGGTCGGCCCGGCCCCGGGCCGCACCAAGGGCCTGGTGATCAGCGGAAACACCGTCAAGGACACCCTCGGCACCGCGGCGGTCTTCCTGCAGTACGCCGACGGCGCCGCCGTCACCGGCAACACCGTGTGGGGCGCCACCCTGGGCGGCAACGTCGACCGGCAGGGCATCCACGTCTACCGCTCGGCCGGCGTCGTGGTCTCCGGCAACACGGTGAACTGCGCCGACGGCGACGGGATCGGGGTGGACGACGGCTCGCTCGGCGTCGTGGTCTCCGGCAACCGGATCACCGACCCGACGATGAACGGCATCGCGGTGAACTGCTCGGACGCCGCGATCCGGGACAACGTCGTGGTGGGGGCCAACACCGGCAACACCGCCGACCGTTACGGCATCCGGATCGGCGGCAGGTCCGCCAACGTCTCCTGCCAGGGCAACGTGGTGCGCAAGGCGCCGACCGGCGCCGCGGCCCCGGCGGCGGTCGCGGCCGGGGCGATCGGCGTGGTCGCCGCGGTCACCGACGCCTGGGTGACCGGCAACGACCTGCGGGGCTGGGGCGGTGGTGCGGCGGCGCTCTACGACGCGGGCACCGGCACCGTCACCACGGGCGGCAACGCGGTCTGACGGCCGCTCACAGCCAGCCGGTGAACTCCAGGCAGAGCTCGGCGGTGGCGCGGTCGCCCGCGGCGAGGGCGGCCAGGCCGGCGTCGGCGCCGCGGAACAGCGCCCAGCCGCGGACCCGGTCCGGGTCGAGGTCGACCGCGTCGGCGAGCTGGGTGATCCGGCGGCGGGCGGCGCCGCGCGGGCCGGGGGAGCCGGCCAGGGTGTCCAACCGGTCCCGGACCAGCCGGGCCAGGTCGTAGGCGCGCTCGCCCACCAGCGGACGGGGGCTGACGGCCAGCCAGGGGGAGCGGTCGGCGGCCAGCACCTTGCCGTGGTGGAAGTCGCCGTGCAGCAGGTACTGCTCGGTCGCGCCGACGAGCAGCGCCCCGGCGGTCTCCAGCGCCTCGTCGATCAGCGGCGCGGCCTCCGGGGCCAGGTCGCGGCGGGCGCGCAGCAGTTCCGCGCGCTCGGCGACCCGGTCGGCGAGCGGGGTGAACGGGTGGCCCGCGCCCGGCTCCACCCAGAGCCGCTGGAGCAGCCCGGCGGCCTCCAGCATGGCCTTGGCCTCGGCCAGGGAGCGCAGCGGGATGTCGCCGTGCAGCCGCTCCAGCAGCAGCATCCCGGCGGCGGGGTCGGCGTCCAGCAGCAGCACGGCGCCCCGGCCGGCCCACTGCCGCAGCGCGACGTGCTCCTGGTCGGAGCCGGCCGGCGAGGCCTTGAGCACGGCGGGTGCCAGGTCGTCCTCGCGGTGGACGTAGCCGATCAGGCTGGAGCGGCCGCCGGGTTCGGCGATCCGCTCCAGGACCAGGCCCCAGCGGCCGAGGTGCTCGGCGAACCGGCCGGGCAGCTCCGCCAGCAGGGCCGGCGCGGCCTCGCCCTGCTCGGCCCGGACCGCGTCGGCCAGCCGCTCGGGGATGGTGATCTGCCCAGGTTGTGCCGGCATGCTGGCCTCTCGCTCGGTCCGTCCCCTGGGGGGGGGGGTGGCTGCCCGCCCATTGTCGGCCATCGGGGCGCGACAGCCGGTCAGGCGCTCGGCGAGGCGCTCCCCGTGCTGTCCGGCGGGTTGCTCGGCGCGCCGCTCGCCGCGCCGTCGGCGGCCGGCATGCCGGGCAGCGCCGGCAGTTCGGCGCCCCAGTGCACGGCGCGCAGCGCGGTCTCCCGCAGTGCGGCGGCGCCCTCGGCCCGCAGCGCCCCGGTCGAGGTGCCGGTCAACTCCACGTAGGCGCCGGTCAGCTGGGTCTCGATGTACGCGGCGAGCTGCTTGGCGCCGGCCGCGTCCTTGACCGCGAACGGCAGCCGGTAGCCGGGCGCCGCGGCGGTGGGGGAGACCCCGCCGTTCGCGAGCAGCCGCTGCCAGCCGTCCCGCCGGGCCTGGTGCGCGGCGTACGAGGCGCGGCCGTCCTCGCGCTGCGGGCCGACCGGCAGCAGCGCGCCGACCACGCCGTAGCCGTAGACCGCGGCGTGCTCGGCGGCCAGCGCCGACTGCAGCGCGGTGGCCTGCGGTGACGGGTACGGGCTGGGCTTGGCGGAGGGGCTCGCGGAGCCGGAGCCGGAGCCGGTGGCGGAGGCCGGTCCGGACGCGGCGGCGGACGGCGAGGGGGAGCCGGAGGCGGCGGGCGCGGGGGCGACCTGGCCGGTGTCGCCGAGCGCGGCGGCGTGCGCGGCGTTGGAGGCGGAGACCGAGGCGAGCAGCCTGGCCAGCTCGGGGGAGGCGCCGTCCAGGTCGGCCAGCCGGGCGGCGGCGGTCTGCCGCTCGGCGGCGGCCAGCGCGGCGACCGAGGCGGCCGGGGCGCCGCTGCCGGAGGGCGAGGGGGAGCCGGTGGCGGCGGGCAGGCCCTGGGCGAGGGCGGCCCGGTGCTGGGCGACGTCCTCGCGCAGGTCCTGCAGGGTGTCCGCCTGCCCGGCGCCCGGTCCGGCGATCACCGCGTCGTAGGAGGCCAACAGCGCGTCGGTGGCCGCGACGGCCCGGATCCGGACCGCGCGGTCGGCGTCCTCGGCCTGCTTGCGATCCTTGTCGCCCTCGTCGGTGCAGCCGCACAGCAGGGACAGGCCGCCGATCGCCCCGAGGGCCAGGAAGCTCCGCCGGGTGGGGGACAACATGGAACGCGCTCCCGGAGTCTCGTGGGGGCCCTGTGCCCCCGTTGTGATGAATCATGACCGGACCCTCACGGTTCCGGAGCGACTACGGAGGCTATCCGCCCATTGTGACCTTGCTCGCAGCGGGGTACGCCGACCGGGGGCCCCGCCAGGTCGGAATCGGCGGTTCGGGGTCCGACCCGTTAGGCTTCGCCGTGAGTTAGCACCTTCGACAACAGCAGACGCGGCCGAGGAGTCACCCGGATGAGCACCACCCCCACCGACCGGCTGCGCGCGTTGTTGGAGCCGCTCGCCGCCGAGGCAGGGTTGGACCTGGAAGAGGTCAAGGTCACCCAGGCCGGCAGCCGTCGCCAGGTGCAGATCGACGTGGACGCCGACGGCGGCGTCGATCTCGACACCATCGCCGAGTTCTCCCGCACCGTCGGGCAGGCCCTGGACGAGTCCGACCTGATGGGCAGTGCCGCGTACCTGCTGGAGGTCGGTTCCCCGGGTGCCGAGCGCCCGCTCACCGAGCCGCGCCACTGGCGCCGCGCCACCGGCCGCCTCGCCGCGGTCAAGCTGGCGGACGGCAAGGAGATCACCGCGCGGATCCTGGAGAGCGACGAGGACGGTGCCCTGGTCGAGGTGCAGCCGGTGAAGGGTGCCGGCCGCCCCAAGGAGCGCCGGCTGGAGTTCGCCGAGGTCGCCAAGGCCCGGGTGCAGGTCGAGTTCAACCGCAAGGACGACGCGTTGCTCGACGAGGCTGCTGACTTCACCGAGGACACGGACGTAGAGGAAGAGGAGGCGTAACCGTGGACATCGACATGACGGCCCTGCGTGGGATGGTCACCGAGAAGGGCGTTCCGTTCGACCTGCTGGTCGAGTCGATCGAGTCGGCGCTCCTCATCGCGTACCACCGCACCGAGGGCTCGCGGCGCCGCGCCCGGGTCGAGCTGAACCGCAAGAGCGGCCACGTCACGGTGTGGGCGCTGGAGGACGCGTCGGAGCTGGAGGAGGGCGTCGAGCCGAAGGAGTTCGACGACACCCCGAGCGGCTTCGGCCGGATCGCCGCGTCCACCGCCAAGCAGGTGATCCTGCAGCGCCTGCGCGACGCCGCCGACGACCAGACCTTCGGCGAGTACGCCGGCAAGGAGGGCGACATCGTCACGGGTGTCGTCCAGCAGGGCAACGACCCGAAGAACGTCCTGGTCGACATCGGCAAGCTGGAGGCCATCCTGCCCCCGCAGGAGCAGGTCCCCGGCGAGGAGTACAAGCACGGCACCCGGATGAAGTGCTACGTGGTGGGCGTCCGCCGGGGCGTGCGCGGCCCGTCGGTCACCCTCTCGCGCACCCACCCGAACCTGGTGAAGCGCCTGTTCGCGCTGGAGGTGCCGGAGATCGCGGACGGCTCGGTGGAGATCGCCTCGATCGCCCGCGAGGCCGGCCACCGCACCAAGATCGCGGTCTGGTCGCGCAAGCCCGGTCTGAACGCCAAGGGCGCCTGCATCGGCCCGAACGGCATGCGGGTGCGCAACGTGATGGCCGAGCTGCACGGCGAGAAGATCGACATCGTCGACTGGTCGGAGGACGCGGCCGACATGGTGGCCGCCGCGCTGTCCCCCGCGCGGGTGACGAAGGTGGAGATCGTGGACTACGCCCAGCGCTCCGCGCGGGTGATCGTCCCCGACTACCAGCTCTCGCTGGCGATCGGCAAGGAGGGCCAGAACGCCCGCCTGGCCGCGCGTCTGACGGGGTGGCGGATCGACATCCGTCCGGACACCGAGGTTCCCGGCGGGGAATCGCAGACCCACTGAAAAGCGTTGTAGCTGTCCTCCGGCGATCATGTGCCGATCAACCGGGCGGCGGCAGGTCCCTTCGGAGGGGTAGACTTGAACGTGTCTGGCCGGACGCATGTCCGAGCATGCCCGGAACGCACCTGCGTGGGCTGCCGCAAGCGCGCGGCCAAGCACGAGCTGTTGCGTGTCGTGGCGGTCGAGGGTGCTTGCGTCCCCGACCCCCGCGGCACACTGCCGGGCCGGGGCGCACATCTGCACCCCGACCCGAGCTGCCTCGATCTCGCGGTACGCCGCCGGGCGTTCCCCAGGGCCTTCAGGCTCCAGGGGGCACTCGACACCACGGTGCTGCGGGCCCACGTCGAGGGGTGAACGCACCGCAGCACGCACCAGCGCACGGCATCGGCACGCCGTGCGTCGTCAGGTACCTCGCGAGATGGAAGTAGGTCGAGATTGCGATGAGCACTCGATGAGTACGCGATGAGTACGCCCATGAAGTAGCGACAGTCCGGCGGACGATTACCCCCCGGACGGATAGACAGGAGCGAAGTGGCTAAGGTCCGGGTATACGAACTCGCCAAGGAGCTTGGCTTGGAGAGCAAGGCCGTCATGGCCAAGCTGACCGAGCTCGGTGAGTTCGTGCGGTCGGCGTCCTCGACGATTGAGGCACCGGTCGTTCGCAAGTTGACTGACGCTTTGGGAGCGACGCCGCCGTCCGGTGGCGCGTCCGCCAAGCCTGGCCCGCGGAAGCCCGCGGCGCCCACCCCTGCCGCCTCCGGCGGCGCCGCGCCCAAGCCGGGCGCGCCCACCCCCGGCCCGCGTCCGACCGTGACGCCGGGTCCCCGTCCCACCACCCCGGCAGCGCCGGCCGCCCCCGCGGCGCCCGCTGCCTCCAAGCCCGGTGCGCCGACCCCCGGTCCGCGCCCGGCTGCCCGCCCGGCAGCGCCGGCCGCCCCCGTGGCGCCCGCTGCCGAGTTCTCCTCCCCGGCCCCGGCCGGCGAGGCCCCCGCCCGTCCGGCCGCTCCGCGTCCGGCTCCGGCGAACCCCGCGGCCCGTCCGGGCCCGCGTCCGGCCGGTCCCCGTCCGGGCAACAACCCCTTCACCTCCAGCGGTGCCTCCGGCATGGCCCGTCCCGGCGCTCCGCGTCCGGGTGCGGGTGCCCCCGGTGCCGGTGAGCGCGGCCCGCGTCCGGGCGGCGACCGTCCGCGTCCGGCCGGTGCCCCCGGTGCCGGTGGCGAGCGCGGCCCGCGTCCCGGTGGCGCTCCGCGTCCCGGTGGCGACCGTCCGCGTCCGGCCGGTGCCCCCGGTGCCGGTGGCGCTCCCCGTCCGGGTGGCGACCGTCCGCGTCCGGCCGGTGCCCCCGGCGCCGGTGCGCCGCGTCCCGACGGGCTGCCCCGTCCGGCCGGCCCGCGTCCCGGCGGCCCGAGCCCGTCCGGCATGCCGCGTCCGAACCCCGGCATGATGCCGCAGCGTCCGGGCCCGCGTCCGGGTCCGGGTGCGGGTGCGCGTCCGGGTGGTCCCGGCGCCCGTCCGGGTGCGCCCGGCGGCGGCGGTCGTCCCGGCTTCCAGGGCCGTCCGGCCGGTCCGGGCTCGCGTCCGGCCGGTGGCGGCTTCGGCGGCCCGCGTCCGGGTGGCGCGGGTGCCGGTGGCGGCGGTGGCTTCGGCGGCGGCGGTGCCCGTCCCGGTGGCTTCGGCGGTCGTCCCGGTGGCCCGGGTGCCCGTGGTGGCACGCAGGGTGCCTTCGGCCGTGGCCCCGGTGGCCGTCCGGCCCGTGGTCGCAAGTCGAAGCGGGCGAAGCGCCAGGAGTACGAGGCCATGCAGGCCCCGTCCGTCGGCGGTGTGATGCTGCCCCGCGGCAACGGCCAGTCGGTCCGCCTGTCGCGTGGTGCCTCGCTGACGGACTTCGCGGAGAAGATCAACGCCAACCCGGCGGCGCTCGTCTCGGTGATGTTCAACCTCGGTGAGATGGTCACCGCGACCCAGTCCGTCTCCGACGCGACCCTCGAGATGCTGGCCCAGGAGATGGGCTTCGTCCTGGAGATCGTCAGCCGGGACGACGAGGACCGCGAGCTGCTCGAGTCGTTCGACATCGACTTCGGTGCCGACGAGGGCGACGAGGACATGCTGGTGGCCCGCCCGCCGGTCGTCACCGTCATGGGTCACGTCGACCACGGTAAGACCCGCCTGCTGGACGCCATCCGCAAGACCAACGTGGTGGCCGGCGAGGCCGGTGGCATCACCCAGCACATCGGTGCCTACCAGGTCACGGCGCAGGTGAACGGCGAAGAGCGTCCGATCACCTTCCTCGACACCCCGGGTCACGAGGCGTTCTCCGCCATGCGTGCCCGTGGTGCCAAGTCCACCGACATCGCGATCCTGGTGGTCGCGGCCAACGACGGTGTCATGCCGCAGACGATCGAGGCGCTCAACCACGCCAAGGCCGCCGGTGTCCCGATCGTGGTCGCGGTCAACAAGATCGACGTCGAGGGCGCCGACCCGACCAAGGTCCGCGGTCAGCTGACCGAGTTCGGCCTGGTCGCGGAGGAGTACGGCGGCGACACCATGTTCGTCGACATCTCCGCCCGCCAGGGCCTGAACATCGACGAGCTGCTGGAGGCCGTGGTCCTGACCGCGGACGCCTCGCTCGACCTGCGGGCCAACCCGGAGCAGGACGCGCAGGGTATTGCGATCGAGGCCCACCTCGACAAGGGCCGCGGCGCCATGGCGACGCTGCTCGTGCAGCGCGGTACCCTCCGCGTCGGTGACTCGGTCGTCGTCGGTGACGCCTACGGCCGCGTCCGCGCCATGCTGGACGAGAACGGCAACAGCCTCTCCGAGGCCGGCCCGTCCCGCCCGGTGCTGCTGCTCGGTCTGACCTCGGTGCCCCGCGCCGGCGACAGCTTCATCGTCGTCGACGAGGACCGCACCGCCCGCCAGATCGCCGAGAAGCGTGCCGCCCGCGACCGCAACGCGTCCTTCGCGCAGCGCCGCGTGCGCGTCTCGCTGGAGGGCTTCGAGGCCGCCCTGGCCGCCGGCTCCATCGAGAAGCTCAACCTCATCATCAAGGGTGACGTCTCCGGTTCCGTCGAAGCCCTCGAGGACGCCCTCGTCAAGCTCGACGTGGGCGAGGAGGTCGAGCTCCGGATCCTGCACCGCGGTGTGGGTGCCATCACCGAGTCCGACGTGGACCTGGCGATGGGCTCGGACGCCATCATCATCGGCTTCAACGTGCGCGCCGAGGGGCGTGCCCGTACCGCGGCCGAGCGCGAGGGCGTCGACATCCGGTACTACTCGGTCATCTACCAGGCGATCGAGGAGATCGAGGCCGCGCTCAAGGGCCTGCTCAAGCCGGAGTACGAGGAGGTGCGCCTCGGCGCCGCGGAGATCCGCGAGGTCTTCCGCTCCTCCAAGTTCGGCAACATCGCGGGTGTCATCGTCCGCGAGGGCCTGCTGCGCCGCAACGCCAAGGCCCGCCTGCTGCGCGACGGCAAGGTCGTGGCGGAGAACCTCTCCATCGAGGGTCTGCGCCGCTTCAAGGACGACGCGACCGAGGTCCGCGAGGGCTTCGAGGCCGGTGTCACGCTCGGTTCGTTCAACGACATCAAGGTCGAGGACGTCATCGAGACCTACGAGATGCGCGAGAAGCCGCGCGCGTAAGCGAGTGGCCCACGGGGCCGGTCGACGGGGTGTTTATCCCGTCGACCGGCCCCGGTCTCGCTGTTAGGGTCCCAGTGCTGGGAATCCTTCGAGGCCTTCAGGTCGGCGAGACCTGCCTTTCATGTTCGTAGGAACACTCACCTTCGACCTGCTCCTCGGCGACGTCCACTCGCTGAAGGAGAAGCGTTCGATCGTGCGGCCCATCGTGGCCGAACTGCAGCGCAAGTACAGCGTGTGCGCTGCCGAGGTCGGGAACCAGGACCTGCACCGCCGGGCCGAGATCGGCCTGGCGGTGGTGTCCGGCGACGCCGGGTACGTCACCGAGGTCCTGGACAGCTGTGAGCGGCTCGTCGCCGGCCGCCCCGAGGTGATGCTGCTCTCCGCACGGAGGCGGTACCACCACGACGACGATGACTGAGCGCGGGTGCGGGAGTCACCACTCTCACACCCGCCAAGGACCGAGAGCGCCCACAAGGCTGGGCGCGGGCGGGTACGTTGGGGGATGGGCCCCACCGGGAGAGGTCATGACCCGGGTACCGCGCTCACTGCACGAGGAGGCAACGTGACCGACACCGCAAGGGCGCGCAAGCTCGCCGACCGGATCCAGGTGGTCGTGGCGGAGACCCTGCAACGGCGCATCAAGGACCCGCGGCTGGGCTACGTGACCATCACCGACGCCCGGGTCACCGGAGACCTGCGCGAGGCCACCGTCTTCTACACCGTCTACGGTGACGAGACCGAGCGGCAGGCCAGCGCGGTCGCGCTGGAGAGCGCCAAGGGCGTCCTCCGCTCCGAGGTCGGCAAGCAGACCGGGGTGCGCTTCACCCCGACGCTGACCTTCGTCGCGGACGCCCTGCCGGACAACGCCAAGAACATCGACGACCTGCTGGACAAGGCGCGGATCTCCGACGCCGCCGTCCGTACGGCCGCCGCCGGCGCCACGTACGCCGGCGACGCGGACCCGTACCGGCAGCCCGCCGACGACGCGGACGAGGACGAGTAGCCATGGCCGGCGAGCCGGCCGGGGCCGGTTCCGCGAGGGCGGTCTCCACTGTCGAGGTGGAGACCGCCCTCGCGGTGCTTCCGGGCCCTCGCACTGAGTCACCGGGCGGTTTCGAGCCGGCCTGGCAGGCGGCGCTGGCGGCCATCTCCGGCGCCCGCGAGATCGACCTGATCTGCCACATCTGCCCCGACGGCGACGCCCTCGGCTCCGCGCTGGCCGCCGGGCTGGCGCTGCGCGAGCTCGGCCACGAGGTCCGGGTGTCCTTCGGCGACGACCCGCAGATCGTGCCGGAGTCGCTCTCCTTCCTGCCCGGCCAGGAGCTGATCGTGCCCGCCTCGGCGGTGCCCGACCGGCCCGAGCTGGTGCTCTGCTTCGACGTCGCCGCCGAGTCGCGGCTCGGTCTGCTGCACACGAAGGCCTTCGCGGCGCGGACCCTGGTCGTCTTCGACCACCACGCCTCCAACCCCGGCTTCGGCGGCGTCCGGCTGATCGACCCGGCCGCCCCGGCGACCGCCGTCCTGGTGGACGAGCTGCTGCGGCGCCTCGGCGTCCCGCTGGACCAGGCGATCGCCACCTGCCTCTACACGGGCGTGGCGACCGACACCGGCTCCTTCCGGTACGCCGCCACCACCCCGGCCACCCACGAGCTGGCCGGCCGGCTGCTGGCCACCGGCATCCGGCAGGACCTCATCTCCCGGCAGCTGTGGGAGACCTCCTCCTTCGGCTACCTGAAGGTGCTGGCCGGCGCGCTGGAACGGGCCGTCTACGAGCCCGAGGAGGCCGACGGGCAGGGCCTGGTGTGGACCTGGGTGCCGTACCAGGACCTGGCGCTGTTCGGCGTCACCGTCGAGGAGATCGAAGGCCTGATCGACGTGCTGCGCCGCCCCGCCGAGGCGGAGGTCGCCCTGGTGCTCAAGCAGGACCCGGACGGCACCCTGCGCGGCTCCTGCCGCTCCAAGGGCGCCGTCGACGTCGCCGCCGCCTGCGCCGAGCTCGGCGGCGGCGGGCACGTGTACGCGGCGGGGTTCACCTCGCGCGAGGACGTGCCCACCACCCTGGCCCGGTTCCGGGCCGCGCTCGGCGTCCCCACCACCGACTAGAAAAGAATCGATGAAGCGCAAGGGCACCGGGCCGGACGGCCTGGTCATCGTCGACAAGCCCGAAGGCATCACCTCGCACGGCGTGGTCGCCAAGCTGCGGTGGCTCGCCGGGACCCGCAAGGTCGGCCACGCCGGCACCCTGGACCCGATGGCCACCGGCGTCCTGGTCATCGGCGTCGAGCGGGCCACCCGGCTGCTCGGCCACCTGATGCTCACCGCCAAGACGTACGAGGCGACCGTCCGGCTCGGCCAGACCACCGTCACCGACGACCGGGAGGGCGAGGTCACCTCCTCGACCCCGGCCGACGGCGTGACCCGGGAGGCCGTCGACGCCGGGATCGCCGCGCTCACCGGCGAGATCATGCAGGTGCCGTCGAAGGTCTCCGCGATCAAGATCGACGGGAAGCGCTCCTACGCGCGGGTCCGCGAGGGCGAGGACTTCGAGCTGGCGGCCCGGCCCACCACCGTGCACTCCTTCACCGTGCACGAGCAGCGCGCGGCCGTCGCCGAGGACGGCACCCCGGTGATCGACCTCGACGTGACGGTGGAGTGCTCCTCCGGCACGTACATCCGGGCGCTCGCCCGCGACCTCGGCGCCGCGCTCGGCGTCGGCGGACACCTGACCGCGCTGCGGCGCACCAGGGTCGGGCCGTACGGCGTGGAGTCCGCGCGGACGCTGGAGCAGCTGGAAGAGAAGTTGGAGGTGCTGCCGATCGCCGAGGCGGCCGCCGCCGCCTTCCCGCGCTGGGACATCGACGCGGACGCGGCCCGGCTGCTCTCCAACGGCATGAAGCTGAAGGCCCCCGGGCTGGGCGTCGACGGCCCGATCGCCGTCTTCGACCCGGACGGGCGCTTCCTCGCCCTGGTCGAGGAGAAGGGCGGCACCGCCAAGCCGGTCGCGGTCTTCGTCGGCCAGAGCTAGATCCACCCAGACGTACCCGGGCGCCCCGCGCCCGGTCGACCAGGAGTCGGCCGGGAGCGGGGCGTCCGCCGTTTCCGGGGCGCGGTCGCTCAGGTGAGCGAGCGGCGCGGTGGTCGGGTTCGCCCGGACGGGCGAGCGCGCGTAGTGAACGGGCGGGGTGAGCGGGGCGTACGAGGTGCCGGAGGTGCAGGTGGGGGCAGGCTCACCGGCGGTTGGTACCGGGGCCCGGCGGGAGGACGGTGCGGATGGGCGACGAGGTGGCGGCGGATCCGGCGGCGGCGCTGCTGAGGATCCGCGACCTGCACGGACGGCTGTACGGCCTGGGCTTCCTCGCCGACCGGCAGGGCACCGTGGTGACCGCCCACGAGACGGTGGCCGGGCTGCCCAGGGTGGTGCTGCACACGCCCGGCGGGCAGGCCCGGGTGCTCGGGCCGGAGTCCGTCGACCTGCTGCCCGCGCGGGGGCTCGCGCTGCTGCGGACCGCGGCCGTCGGCGGACTGCCCGGCCCGGCGCTGCCGATCGCGGCGGACGCCACCGCCCGGCTGATCGCGGTGCCGCACCAGCGCTGGGAGGACGGCGAGCCGGTGCTGGTCCAGGGCGGGGTGGTCGGCCGGGACACCGTGATGTACCCGTACGGCGAGGCGTTCCACCTGGTCGAGGGCGCCCTGCTGCTGGAGCTCGCCGGGACGCCGCTGGCCGGGGCGCCGGTGCTCGACGCGGAGACCGGCGCCGTGCTCGGCGTGGTCGCGCCGCGGCTGCGCGGCGGCCCCGAGGGCGCCGTCCGGGCGGCGTCGCTGGGCGGTGCGGGAGCCGACCGGGCCGGGCCGCTCGGTGCGCTGCTGGCCCGGAACGCGGCCGACGTCCCCGCGTACGGGCGGGCGCTCAACCTCGGCGGGGTGCTGCGGATCGCGTCCGCGCAGCTCGCCGCGGCGAGCGCCGGCCACGGCCGGATCGCCGACCTCGCCGCCGACCGGGTCGACCGGGCGGACGGGATCAGCGGCGAGGAGCCGCAGCAGCCGCTCACCGTGCTGCTGGGCGAGACCGGCAGCGGACGGACCACCGAGCTCGCCGCGCTGACGGTGCGCCGGAGCGGCGGCGGCCACCCGCTGCCCACGCTGTGGCTGCGCGGCGCGGACCTGGAGCCCGCCGACCGCTCGCTCGCCGACGCCGTCCAGCGGGCGCTCGCCGGGGCCGCCGGGACGCTCGGCGTCCCGGTGCCCGGGGCGGACGCGGTGGCCGCGCTGTGCGAGGCGGCGGGGCGTCCGCTGCTGGTGGTGCTGGACGGGCCGGAGGAGGCGCCCCTCGCCCTCGGGCAGGCGTGGCTGCGGGCGGGCGGGGAGTGGCTCCGGCGCTGCGGCGCCCGGCTGCTGACGGCCTGCCGACCGGACGGCTGGGAGCAGCTCGCCGGCTGGCACGGCGAGGCACGGCTGCTGTGGCTCGGCGGGCTGCCGGCGGAGGCGGCGGCCCGGGCCGCCCGGCGGTACGGCCTGCCGGAGGGCTATCTGGCGCCGTCGGAGGCGGGCCACGCGCTCGTGCTGCGCCTCGGCGGGGAACTGGCGGCGGCGGGCGCCCGGGGGCCGGTACCGGGGCGGGAGGAGGCGTTCGCGGGCTGGTTCGACCTGGGGTGCCTGCGCGTCGCCCGCCGGGTCGCGGCGGCGCGGACGGTACGGCGGCCCGGGGCGCACCGGCGCGGCGGGCCGCTGCCGGCGGGCGAGGACGCCGGGCAGGTCCGGCGGCTGGCGGCGGAGGCCGCGGGGCGGCTGCACGACGCGGCGCGGCTGATGCTGGGGGCGGGCCACGGGGGGCTCGCCGCCGCGGAGTTCGAGCGGCTGTTCCCGGTGGCCGGGGGCTGGGCGCGGGCGGTGGTGGAGGCGCGGCTGCTGACGCCCGCGGGCGCGGGGTACCGGCCGGGACACGAGGAGTGGGGGGAGTGGCTGCAGGGGCTGCACCTGGACCTGGACGCGGCGCTGCGCCTGCTGCTGACGGAGCAGGGGGAGAAGGGGGCCGACGGAGGCGACCCGTGGGCGCGCGGGCCCGCGCCCACGCCGGGGGCGGGCGAGAGGGGTGCCGACGGGCGGGAACGGGGTGCCGACGGCAGCGGAGCGGGCACCGAAGAGGCGCTCCACGGTCGCCGGGAAGCCCCCCTGCGGCCCGGAGGGGGACGGGCCGGCCCGGCGGAGGAGCCGGCGGTCGGTGGGTCGCCGGGCGTGCCGGAGGGGGGCGGCGGCCCGGCAGGAGCGTCGCACGGGGTCGGGCGGGGGCGGGCCGGGGTGGTGGTGGCGGCCCTGCGGCGGGTGGGGGAGGTGCACGGCGCGGGCGCGCTGGACGTGTGGCTGCACCGGATCCGGCTGGCGCTGGACCGGGTCGAGCCGGGCGGCGAGGCGGACTGGTGGGCGGGCCGGCTGCTGGCCGCCGGGGTGACGGGCAGCCCGGACGTGGCGGTGCACCGGGAGCTGCTGGCGGTGCTCGCCGAGCGCGCCCGGAGCGACCCCCGGTTCGGGGCGGCGTTCTGGGCGGCGCTGCCCCTCGCCCCCGTCGACCGGCTGGGGCTGCTGCGCCGCCTGGTCGGGGTGGACACGGTGTTCGACGCCGCCACCGCCGAGCTGCTGACCGCCGACCCGGGAACGGTGCTTCCGCTGCTGTGCGGCTGGTTCGAGGGCGCCGACGAGCGGGCCGGGGACCTCGCCGAGGAGCTGCTGTTCACCCATCGGGCGCTCGCCCTGGACGAGTTGACGGAGGTGCTGGTCGGCGCCGCGCACCCCCGCGCGGACCGGCTGCTGGGCCGGCTCGCCGTCCAGGAGCCGTCCGCGCTGTGCCGGGCCGTCGACCGGTGGAGCCACGACCCGCGGCCGGAGCGGCACGTGGCGGCGGCCGTGCACGCCCGCCGCACGGCGCCGCACGCCGGCGGCTCGGGCCGCCGGCTGCTGCGCCACGCGGCCCGTAGGCTGCTCGCCCGGGAGGACGAACCCGCCCTGCACGGCGCCGCGTTGGCGCTGCTGCTGGACGACCCGGAGTGCCGCGCCGAGTACCTGCCGGCCGCGCTGGCGGCGTACCGGGCGGAGGACCCCTTCCTGACCCCGGAGGTGCTCGTCGGGGCGGTCGCCGACCACCCCGAGCAGGTGCTGGCGGCGCTGCGCGAGCGGCTGGCCGCCCCGGCGGCGCCGGTGCGCGAGGTGCTGGCGGTCCTGGCGGCCGCGGAGGGCGAGGAGGCGGCGGAGCACGGCAGGCGGTTCGCGGCGGAGCTGCTGCGCGAGCGGCCGGAGCGGGCCGGGCAGGTCGCCGAGTTCCTGGACGCGCTGCTCGCCGCGGGCCGGGACGCCCGCCCGCTGCTGGCGGAGGTACTGGCCGCCGCCCCGGCCGTCCGGGTGCCGTTCGCCGCGGTCCTGGCCGCGCCGGACGGTGGGGCGGAGACCGGGACGGGCGACGGGAGGGACGGCGGGACGGAGCGGACGGAGGTGCCCGGGCGGGGACGGCTGCTGGACAGTCTGCTCGCCGCCGAGCAGGATCCCGACGTGCTGGTCGCGGTGCTGGAGCGGCTGGCCGACCGGTACGCCGAGCACGAGCCCGGACGGCTGCGCGAGCTGCTCCGGCGGATCGGCGGCCGCTGGGACGGCGCCGACGCGGTGCTGGCCCGCTGCGCGGGCCGCTCGGCCGGTTTCGCCCGGCTGCTGGCCCAGTGGCCTGCGGCGTCGGAGGCGGAGCGTCGCACCGATCACACCGAGCCCCTTCCGGTGCCGAGGCAGGGGCGGGCGCATGGCACGCTATAGGGGTTCAGGTTTGGATGTTCGAGTGCACCGGGTGTGCACGGCATAGGAACAAGGAGCGGTCAGGTGCAGCGCTGGCACGGCCTGGAGGAGATCCCCGGGGACTGGGGGCGCAGCGTCGTCACCATCGGATCGTTCGACGGAGTGCACCGGGGCCACCAGCTGATCATCGGCCGGGTGGTGGAACGCGCGCGCGAGCTCGGCGCGAAGTCGGTGGTGGTCACCTTCGACCCGCACCCGAGCGAGGTCGTCCGGCCCGGCAGCCACCCGCCGCTGCTGGCGCCGCAGCCGCGCCGCGCGGAGCTGATCGAGCAGCTGGGGGTGGACGCGGTGCTGGTGCTCCCGTTCACCGCCGAGTTCTCCAAGGAGTCGCCGGAGTACTTCGTCCGGTCGGTGCTGGTGGACGCGCTGCGCGCGCGCCTGGTCGTCGAGGGGCCGAACTTCCGCTTCGGGCACAAGGCGGCCGGGGACGTCGCGCTGCTCACCGAGCTCGGCCGGGCGGACGACTTCGAGGTCGAGGTGCTCGACCTGCAGGTGCGCGGCGCGGCGGGCGACGGCGAGCCGTTCTCGTCCAGCCTGTGCCGGCGGCTGGTCGCCGAGGGCGACCTGACCGGCGTGGCGGAGATCCTGGGCCGTCCGCACCGGGTCGAGGGCGAGGTCGTCCGGGGCGCGCAGCGCGGCCGCGAGCTCGGCTTCCCGACCGCGAACGTGGACACCGTGCAGCACAGCGCGATCCCGGCGGACGGCGTGTACGCGGGCTGGCTGACGGCGGCGGGGGAGCGGATGCCGGCCGCGATCTCGGTGGGCACCAACCCGACCTTCGACGGGACCAGCCGCACGGTGGAGGCCTACGCGATCGACCGCGTCGGGCTCGACCTGTACGGGCTGCACGTCGCGGTGGACTTCCTCGCGTACCTGCGCGGGATGGAGAAGTTCGACTCGATCGACGCGCTGCTGGAGCGGATGGCGGACGACGTGAAGCGGGCCCGCGAGCTGACCGAGTAGGACCGCGGGAACGACGGACGAGGGGCGCGAGATCACTCGCGCCCCTCGTCCGTCTTCCCCTGCTACTGCTGCGGCGGCGGGTAGCCGTACCCCGGCTGCTGGCCCCAGGGCTGGCCCTGCTGGGGGTAGCCCGGCTGCTGCGGGTAGGGCGGCTGGCCCTGCGGCGGCTGCCCCTGCTGGGGGTAGCCCTGCTGCTGCGGGTACGGGGGCTGCTGCTGCCACCCCTGCTGCTGCGGGGGCTGCTGCTGGTAGCCGCCCTGCTGCTGGCCCTGCCAGCCGCCGGCGGCCTGCTGGGCGCGGACGATGTCCTCGCCGACCAGCGCGGCGAGCTCGAAGTACGCGTCGCGCACCTTGGGCCGCATCATCGCCAGGTTGACCTCGGCGCCGGCCGCCAGGCTCTCGTCGAAGGGCACCACCACGACGCCGCGGCAGCGGGTCTGGAAGTGCGCCACGATGTCCTCGACCTTGATCATCTTGCTGGTCTCGCGGACCCCGGAGACCACGGTGATCGAGCGCTGCACCAGGTCGGCGTAGCCGTGCGCGGAGAGCCAGTCGAGCGTGGTGGACGCGGAGCTGGCGCCGTCCACGCTCGGGGTGGCGACCACGATCAGCTGGTCGGCGAGGTCCAGCACGCCGCGCATGGCGCTGTAGAGCAGGCCGGTGCCGGAGTCGGTCAGGATGATCGGGTAGTGCTGGCCGATCACCTCGACCACCTTGCGGTAGTCGGAGTCGTCGAAGGTGGTGGAGACGGCCGGGTCGACGTCGTTGGCGACGATCTCCAGGCCCGAGTGCGGGTCCTGCGAGGTGAACTGGCGGACGTCCATGTAGCTGCGCAGCCGCGGGATGGCGGTCACCAGGTCGCGGATGGTCGCGCCGGTCTGACGCTTGATCCGGCGGCCGAGGGTGCCGGCGTCCGGGTTGGCGTCGATCGCGATCACCTTGTCCTGGCGCTCGCTGGCCAGGGTGGCCCCGAGCGAGGTGGTGGTCGTGGTCTTGCCGACGCCGCCCTTGAGGCTGATCACGGCGATCCGGTAGCAGGACATCACCGGCTGGCGGATCAGCTCCAGCTTGCGGGCCCGGTCGGCCTGCGCGCCCTTGCCGCCGAACTGGAAGCGCGGCTGCTGGCGCTGCGCCTTCGGCTGGCCGCGCAGCAGGCGGTCCGAGGACAGCTCCACGGCGGCGGTGTAGCCGAGCGCGGCACCGTGCGCGGTCTGCGGCGGCGCGGCCTGGAACGCGGCGGAGGCCTGCGCCGCGCCCTGCTGCGGGTACGCGGGCGGCTGCGGCCAGCCGCCCTGGCGCGGGTCGGCGACCGGCGGCTGGGTGTGCGGACCGGGCTGCTGCGGCTGCTGGACCTGCGGCGGACCGGGCTGCTGCGGCGGGGGCGGGCCCCACTGCTGGCCCTGCTGCGGGTGCTGCTGGTACGGCGGCGCGGGCTGCTGCTGCATCGGCGGCTGCTGCTGGTGCGGGCCCGGCGGCGGGACCTGCTGGGGCCCCGGCTGCGGCGCGATCGGCGGCTGCTGGTGCGGGCCGGGCTGCGGGCCGGGCGGCCACGCCTGCGGCGGGTACGGCTGCTGCTCGGCGTGCGGCGGCAGCGGTCCGGGCTGCGGCGCGACCGGCGCCTGCTGCACGGGGGGCTGCTGCACCGGGGCCTGCTGGACCGGCTGCTGCTGGACGGGCGGCTGCTGCACCGGAGCGGGCTGGACGGGCTGCTGCTGGACGGGGGGCTGCTGCACCGGCGGGGTGGCGACCGGCGGGGTGGCCACCGGGGCCTCGGCGACCGGCGCCACCGGGACGGCGGGCGGAGCCTCGGCCACCGGTGCGGACTCGACGGCCGGGGCCGGGGCAGGCTCCGCCACGGGCTGGGCGGCTGCCGCGGCGTCACCGCCCGCCGCGTCCGGCGCGGTCGGGGCCGCGGCCTGCGCCGTCGCACCCGTGTCGGCGCCCGGTGCCGGGTCCGTGCTCTGCGTGTACCAGGACGGAGGCGTGTAGTCCGGGGCGTCCGACCAGTCGTCGTCGTCCTCCGCCGCGTTGTCGCCGACGTAGACGCCGTCCCGATCGCTGCTCACTTGGGCTCCCTCGTGTTCGCCGCCGCTGTTCGCGGTGCCGTCGGGCATCAAGACTAGGACGTGGACACCGGTTGTCTGAAGGCGGTGCCCGAGGTCCGTCGTCGTGTACGCAGGCCGGGGACGGAGTGCGTCAACATCTCAGCGACCTCCTGTCACCTGATGTTCACTCCGTCCCCGGCCCGGGTGCGCGCGTCCGGCGCGCGGTCAGTCCATGCGGCGCGGGCCGCCCAGCACCTGGGTCTCGGCGTCGCCGGGGTTGGTCATCACGTACTGGCGGCGCATCCGGGTGGCCCACAGCGTCACGTTGTCGGGCACGGTCGGCAGGTAGGTGAGGTCCTCGGCGCTGAGCGAGAGGATCCGGCCGACCAGCTCGGCCTCCTGCGGGGAGACCCGCTGGACACCGACCAGGTCGGCGGCGTTGAGCACCCGGGAGGCGTTCGGGCCGAGGTACGGCAGCAGGGTCAGGGTGGTCTGCCACGGCGCGGCCGACAGCCGGCTGCGGGACGGGCGGGCACCGAGGTCGCGGACCACCAGCACCGGCGAGGCCACCGACGCGCCCTGCGCGCCGAGCCGGCCCACCGCGTGGACGGTCACGCAGGGCTGGCCGCCGCCGGCCGCCTGCGCCATCGGCGCCCAGGCCTGCGGACGTCCGGTCTCCACCGCGACGCGGGCCCCGATCGCGGCCGCCCGCAGGGCGATCACCTGCGCCGTCCACATGCCGCCGACCAGCACCACCTCGTAGGCGGACGGGCGGAACAGGCCGAGCACGGCGGGCTGCTGGTGCTGGTCGGTGCCGATCAGCACGCCGTCGTCGCCGACCGGGAAGGACAGCGCGCCGAGGTCGTCCAGGGTCAGCACGTGCTTCTCGCGCCGCGGGCCGCGCAGGCCGAAGCCGGGGCGGATCCGCCGGACCCGGGCGGGCTCGGCGGACTGCGGCGCCTGGTTGGGATAGGTCTGATAGGCCATCAGGAAGTCCCTCCCAGGGGCAGGGTGGCGAGCATGCCGGGAGCCTGTTCCAGGTCCAGGCGGGTCAGGTGGGTGCCGGACTGCTGGGCACGCTGCTCGACCATCCGGCCGACCTGGGTGACCTCGCTCTCGCTGCGCCCGGTGAGCCGCAGGTGGCCGCTGATCGCCACCGCGCCGCCCAGCCCGTGGCCGGCGGTCAGGCTGAAGGTGGAGGTGAACGCGGGCGTCCCGGTCAGCTGGTTGACCAGCTCGGGCGCGGCGACCCGGCCGCTCCCGCCGGGCCGCGACAGCTGCGGCCACTTGGAGATCCAGTAGGTGGTGTGCCAGCGGTCGTCCACCCGCCAGAAGCGGTTGGACTCCTGGGTGCGCCGGGCACCCGCGCCGCCGCCGCCCGAGCCCTGCCGCCCGGCCACCGCCATCGGGTTGGCGCAGGAGGAGATGGCGAGGGCGGCGATCAGCTCGCGCTCGTCCAGGACGGTCACGGTGAAGCCGGCGTTGTTGAGCCGACCGGCCAGCTGGTCGGTGACCCGCTGGAGGGTCTTGCGGGCGCCCTCCTCGCCGCCGCCGCGGGCCAGCACGGCGGTCGCGGCGCGCTCCGGGTCGAGCTTGAGCGCGACCCAGGTGAGCCGCAGGCCCGGGGTGGAGACGCCGCCGGGCAGCTGCTGGTACGCCCGCGAGGCGAGCGAGCCCTCGGGCAGGTGCGGCGCGGGGGCGGGCTGGGTGTGCTGCACCAGCTGCACGGACTCCAGCTCGATGTCGTCGACGCGCAGCACCGAGCACACCACGTCCAGCGGCACCGAGGCCCGGTGGGGGCGCATCGGCTCGTCCTTGGACTGCACCAGCAGCACCGAGGTGAGGAAGGTGCCGTCGCCGACCATGCCGGTCTCGCGGCGCATCGGACGTCCGTCGCCGAGGTCGGTCTCGGTGGCGTGGGTGCAGGTCTTCAGCGCGGGCTCCAGCTCCATCACCGGGGCCAGCGCCGGGTCGGTGCCGGGCGGCGGCACGTTGAACTTCGCCTGCTTGCGGCGGGAGTTGAAGGTCATCCGGACCCCGAGCGCCTCGCCGGCCGTCCGGCCGCCCAGGCGCAGGACCGCGACGACCAGCAGGATCAGCGCGGGCACCGCGAACACACCGGCCATCATCGGGCTGATGGTCCATCCGACCGCGACCAGCGCGGCGGCAACCTCCAGCTGGACCAGCTGCTGGAGCTGGAGCCGGCTTCCCAACAGGCCCGGCCTGGGCAGGACCTTGAGCGCCACCGGCCCGGTGGCGGGCGCGGACTGGCCCCGACGTGAGCCGCGGCCGTCCGGCCCCCGACCGTGCGATGTGCTGCGTCGCGCTGGAGCGGACTGGCTTGGCATCCCCCGATTTGCCCTCTCTGCTCGTTCCCACGGCCCGGTTGGTCGGGCGGCGAACCGTACCCGTACCGTACCTACCGTCTGCTGCCGCATCGTAGAGGGTGGGCTGCGGCCTCCGCCGGGCGGGTGGCAGACTCACGCACTGCGGAAGCGCGCTGACGCCCGCACAGACGGCAGGTCACACAGGGGAGACGGGGACGAGCATGGCATCACGCCGGGACGAGCTGAACGCCTACACCTTCGCGCGCAAGCGCATGGTCGGGGCCTTCCTCCAGCCCAACGGCGGCGGCAACGACGAGGACGCACCGCGTCCCGTCCGGGCCGTGCTGCCGAGCGTGGTGGTGGCCGCCGTGGCCGTGGCGGGCTTCGGCATGTGGGGCGTCATCAAGCCCGCCGCGCCGCTGCACTGGGACGAGGGCAAGAACATCATCCAGGGCAAGCAGTCCACCACCCGGTACGTGCTGCTGCCGGAGGGCGAGGGCGCCAACCGCCACATGGTGCTGCACCAGGTGCTGAACATGTCCTCGGCCCGGCTGGTGCTGCCGGCCGGCGCCCAGGTGCAGATCGTCGCCGACGACGTGCTGGACAAGTACCAGTGGCGCGGCCCGACGATCGGCATCCCGTACGCGCCGGACAAGCTGCCCAAGGAGGCCGACGCCGGGCAGGCGAAGACCTGGTCGGTCTGCGACCGACCGGGCACCGACGCCAACACCCAGGCCACCATCAACCAGGCGGTGTTCGTCGCGGCGGCCAAGGAGGCCGCGACCCTGGCCGACCCCAAGCTGCGGCTCGGCGACGGCCAGGTGCTCTTCGTCAAGGGCCCCAAGGACGGCAAGGTCGACGGCGGCCGCTACCTGGTGGACGGGCGCGGGGTGCGCCACTCGGTCGGCACCGAGGGGACGGCCGTCACCAAGCCCTCCCTGGTGACCGCGCTGTTCGGCGACGGCGCTCAGCCGCAGGAGGTCACCGACGAGTGGCTGCGGACGCTGGAGAACGGCAACCCGATCACCTTCCCGGTGGTCAAGGACTTCGACGGCAAGGTGCAGCCCTCCACGGTGGGCCTGACCAAGACCGAGGACAAGCGGGTCGGCCGGCTGCTGAAGTTCCAGAACGACGCGTACTACGTGGTCGGCAAGGACATGCTGTTCCAGATCACCCCGTTCCAGGCCGAGCTGATGCGGCTCAACCCCGCGCTGGCGCCGATCTACAACGGCGCCACCCCGAGCTACGGCGACCTCACCCCGCAGGACCGGAACACCCTGCAGAGCAAGATCGACAAGTCGATGATGACCGCCGAGGCCACCAAGGACTGGCCGACCGAGAAGTCCCCGGCCGTCAACATCGGTGCCAAGGGCAGCCGTTCGGTGGTCTGCTCGTCCTTCGACGGGATCGAGAACGGCGTCGTCAAGCGCTCGGTCTGGGCGCACACCGACTACCCGGTGACGGTCTCCTCCGGCTCCGCCAGCGCCCATGTGACGCCCGGCCACGGCCTGCTCTTCCGGGCCGTGGACGGCCAGGGGCAGGACAGCTCCGGCAGCGACTTCCTGATCACCGAGACCGGTCTGCGCTACTCGCTGCCGGCCAACGGCGACGGCGGCCAGGCGGCCCCGGCCGGCGGCGCCTCGCCCGCCCCGCAGGCGCAGACGCAGGAGAAGAAGGAAGCCAACGAGTCGCAGGCCCGGCTCGGCTACAAGAACGTGTCACCGGTGCAGGTCCCGCTGGCGTGGGCCCGACTGGTGCCGGCCGGCCCGGTGCTCGACACCAACGCGGCCATTCAGGCGCAGAACGCCTGACGATCCGTCAGGACGCCACGCCGGGTCGAGTGTCATGGTCTGGTAACTACCCGCTACCCGGTGTTGGGCGTACGGCGGTTGACGGATACAGTGCTACCCGGACCCACATCCGTGGTGTCCGGACGGGTGGTCAGAGTCATGGCCGCCCCGACGTAGTCAGTCTCATGGGGGACGGTGGAAATGTCTGGTCAGTTCACGACGACCGCTGAGGAAATGATCGCGTTCGCCAACCGGATCGGTCAGGTGAACCAGGATGTTCAGCAGGAGATCGGCAAGCTGAACAACCTGGTGAGCGAGATCAGCGCCGGCTGGCGCGGCGAGGCTGCCACTGCCTACCAGCAGATGCAGACCCGGTTCAACGAGGACGCCAACGCGCTGAACAAGGTGCTCGACGAGATCAAGCAGGCCATCGAGGCCACCACCAAGGCGTACCAGCAGACCGAAGCGGACCAGCGGTCCTCGGTCGGCGGCATCGGCGTCTGAGCCTCGGCGGATTCGGTCGAATCCGCAGCCTCTTCATCTGCGGCCCGTTGAGGGCCGCTCGACTTCCATCGACAAGGAGACACCATGTCCGACGGCGGCATCCTCGTTAATTTCCAGACCATCTCGGGTGCGGGTACCGAGGTGCGTCAGACCGCTTCGCGCATCCAGTCGCAGCTGGACGACCTGAAGGCGGGCGTGCAGCGCATCGCCAGCGCCTGGTCCGGTGCGGCTCAGGAGGGCTACCAGGCCCGCCAGAACGAGTGGGACCGCAAGGCGGCCGACCTGCAGCAGGTGCTCGGCCAGATCGCCACCGCGCTGGACAACGCCGCGCAGAGCTACCAGGCGACCGAGAACGCCAACAAGGGCATCTGGGCCTGATTCTCGGCCTGACGGGGGAAGCACAGCAGCGCTGAACAGGGCGGGCGTCCGGACGGGCGCCCGCCCTGCTGGCGTGACGACAACGGGGAACTGAGGGGTAGCAAGGTGTCGTTGGGTACGTTCCGCAGGGCCGCCGCCGTGCTGGTCGTGCTGGGGGTGGTCGGGGGCACCGCCGCGGCGCCCGCCTTCGCGGCCGGGCCCTCGGCCGGCGCCGCCGACGGGGCCGGCGGGGTCCGCTGGTCCCCGATGTCGATAGCCGCCGCGGGTGAGTGCACGTTCCCCGCCGCGGACGTGAAGAGCAAGCCGTGGGCGCTGCAGCGGGTGCTGCTCGACCAGCTCTGGGCGGCCGGCACCGGCAAGGACGTCACGGTCGCGGTGATCGACACCGGCGTGGACGCCAGCAACCCGCAGCTGGCCGGCAAGGTGATCGACGGTGGTTCGCTGCTCAAGGACCGGCAGACCGGCAAGCCCGTCGAGGGCACCGGCGTCACCGACAAGGTCGGCCACGGCACCAAGGTGGCCGGCATCATCGCGGCCCGTCCGCTGCCCGACCGGACCGGCTTCGTGGGCCTGGCGCCGGACGCCAAGATCCTGGCGATCCGGCAGAACGACAGCGACGGCAACGGCGACGTGACCACCCTGGTGGCCGCGATCAACCAGGCGATCACGGCCGGCGCCAAGGTGATCAACATCTCCCAGGACGTGCGCGCCGACAACGACAAGGGCGAGTTCGAGGGGCGGGCCGCCCTGGAGGATGCCCTGAAGCGGGCCGAGAGCGATAACGTCGTGGTGGTCGCCTCGTCCGGCAACGACGGGCGCGAGGGTGACACCTACCCGGCCGCCATCGAAACGGTGCTGGCCGTCGGTGCCTCCGACCGCAACAACGAGCGCGCGCCGTTCTCGCAGTACGGCGACTTCGTCGACATCGCCGCGCCCGGGGTGGACATGCTCTCCACCGTGCCGGCCGGCGGCCAGTGCGTCGACAACGGCACCAGCTTCTCCGCCCCGTACGTGGCCGGACTGGCCGCGGTGCTCAAGGGCATGTACCCGAAGTGGACGGCCCAGCAGATCCGCACCCGGATCGAGCAGACCGCGCAGCGCAACGAGCGCGGCGCGAACCGCTTCATCGGCTGGGGCGTCGTCGACCCGGTGAAGGCGGTGCAGAGCGAGGCCGCTCCCGCCGGGTCCCCGAGCCCCGACGCCAAGGTGAAGCTCGACACCGTCCCGATCGTGGCGCAGCCGCTGGGCCTGGCCGAGACCCAGGCCGACCGGGACGCCCGCACCGCGACCTTCGTGCTCGGCGGCGGCGGCCTCGCGGTCGCCGCGCTGGCCGGCGGCGCCGTGGTGCTGCGCGACTTCCGCCGCCGCCGCGGCGAGCACGCCTGAGACCCCGGCTACGACAGCGGCCCCGCCCGGAGCTTCCGGGCGGGGCCGCTGTCACGTGCGGGGCAGGATCAGACCTGCTCGTCCTCGGGGACGGTGATCACCCAACGGCTGTCCTGCCGCGGGCGCAGGTAGAAGACCCAGTAGAGGCTGGCCAGCACGGTGATGCCGGCGGTGTAGAGCAGGGCCATCTTGTCCTGGCTGTACAGGGTGTAGGCGAGCGCGACGATCACCAGGATCGGCAGGGCCGGCCAGAGCGGCTGGCGCCACGCCGGGGCGTCCTTGTGGTGGCCCTTGCGGGCGAACAGCGCGGCGACGGCGACCAGCAGGTACAGGGCGGCGACCGCCACACCGGTGATGCTGGTCAGCTGGTCCTGGGGGACGAAGCAGAGCACCGCGCCGGGGATGCCGACGGCCAGGGTGGAGATCCACGGGGCCTTGAAGCGGTTCAGGGTGCCGAAGGCCCGGTTGAGCGGCTCCGGCCACGCCTTGTCACGGCCGGAGGCGAAGAGCACGCGGGAGTTCTGGATCACCATCACGATGCCGGCGTTGATGATGGCCAGCGCGATGCAGAGGCTGACGAAGGTGCCCACCGAGCTGCCGGCCCAGCCGGCCACCAGGTCGGAGATGTTGCCCTCGGTCAGCGCGGCCAGGTCGGGGGCGCCCACGGTGATCGCGGCGACCGGGACCAGGATGATGACGACCGACAGGCCCAGGGTCCACAGCACGGTCTTGGCGACGTTGGTGCGCGGGTTCTCCAGCTCCTCGGAGAGGTAGATGGCGGTGGAGAAGCCCTGGGTGACGAAGAGCGCGGTGCCCATGCCGGCCATGATCAGCGCGAGGGTGACCGGGCTGGCGCCGCCGTTGCCGTCGGCGACCTGGCCGTGCAGCAGGCTGCCGAGGCCCCGCTCGCTGTTGGCGAAGCCGAGGAAGGAGACCACGGCGCAGGCGATGACCTCGAGGACCAGGAAGATGCCGGTGATCCAGGCGTTGGCCCGCAGGTCGAGCAGACCGGCCACGGTCGCCGCGATCATCACCACGGCGCCGGCGATCTTGGGGTCGACCTGGATGATCGGCGCCAGGTAGTCGGCGGTGCCGATCGCGATCAGCGAGGGCACGATCATCACCACGATCAGTGACTGGATGAAGACCAGCCAGCCGGCGAAGCGTCCCGCCAGGGTGCCGACCATCGCGTACTCGCCGCCGGCGCTGGGGATCAGGGTGCCGAGCTCGGAGTAGCAGAAGGCGACCGCGACGCAGATCAGCGAGCCGATCGCGATGGTCAGACCGGTGAAGGTGCCCAGCGAGTTGAAGAGCTCGGGGACGATCACGAACAGTGAGGAGGCCGGGGTGACACACGACAGGGTGAGCAGCGTGCCACCCACGACGCCCAGCGATCGGGAGAGCTTCTGCGGGTTCCCGGAGGCTGAACCGCCGCCCTCCGGGGCGGCGACCTGCGGGTGAAGCGTGTCGGTCATGGGGCTTCCGATCGACTGGCGGGGGTTGGGGGTGGGGAGCGGTATCGCCTCCGAAGGCTTGCCTGGCGGTGTGGTGTTCTCATCGCTCCCGGTTGGCCAGGGTGCCCGTGTGCATTGGTCCAGTCAACGCGGCGGGAGCTACGGAATTCGTTGCGGGGGGCAACATAGTCATGCACCGCCCATGCTAAATCCCGGTAAATTCCGCTCGAATCAAAGGTGGATACAGCCGGAGACCTTCGATTCGAATGACATCCTCCGGGGCGTCGAGCGGCCCGCAACGCGCCGCGGAGGTACGGGAACCGCAGCTCACCAGCAGAAACCCGAAGATAACGTTCTGGCACCGTCCGGGCGGCGAGATGCCACGAGGGCCGGGTTCGTCGGAACCCGGCCCTCGTCGTTACACCCTGTTACTTGACCAGCGGCGGCTACAGCGTCGGCAGCCAGCCGGTCTGGACGGTCTGGCCGGCCGTGATCCGGCGCGAGACGAAGACGCCCCGGCCCGGGGGCAGCGGCTGCGGCTTGACCGTGCCGAGCAGCGCGCCCTCGTTCTTGTCACCGGAGAGCAGGATGCCCTGGCCGCCGAGCTCGCGCATCCGCTGCATGATCGGCTCGAACAGCGAGCGGCCGGCGCCGCCGGAGTTGCGGGCGACGATGATGCGCAGGCCGATGTCGCGGGCGAACGGCAGGAACTCGGCCAGCGGCGCCATCGGGTTGCCCGACTGGGTCGCGACCAGCTCGTAGTCGTCCACGATCACGAACATGTCCTTGCCGCTGTACCAGCTGCGGTTGCGCAGCTGCTCCGGCGTGACGTCCGGGCCGGGCAGGCGGCGCGAGCAGGCGCCGCGCAGCATCTCCACGATCGAGGACATCGCAGGGGCGGCGGCCGCGTACTCCACCAGGTACTCCGGCGGGACGACGCCCAGCAGCGAGCGGCGGAAGTCGCCGACCACGATGCCGGCCTGGTCCGGGGTGTACCGCTCGGTGATCTGCTTGATCAGCATCCGCAGCATCGCCGACTTACCGGACTCGCTCTCGCCGAAGACGATGAACAGCGGGTCGGTCTCGAAGTTCACGAAGACCGGCGCCAGCTCGACCTCGTCGACACCGAACGCGATGCCCAGCTCCGGGTGCTCGAAGCCCTTCGGCAGCGACTGCCCGTCCAGGACGGCGGGCAGCATCCGGACCTGCGGGGCGCGCGGGCCGGTCCAGCCCGCGTTCACCTGGGTGACCAGGTCGGCCACGCCGTCCACCAGGTCCTCGATGCTGGAGGAGCCGTCCATCCGGGGCAGGCCGGACAGGAAGTGCAGCTTGCCGGGGGTCAGACCGCGGCCGGGGATCGGCGGGACGTTCACGGCGACCTTGCGGTCGATCTCGGACTCCATCGAGTCGCCGAGCTTGAGCTCGACCCGGTTCTGCAGCAGGTCCTTCAGCGCCGGGCGGACCTCGGCGTACCGGGCCGCGGTGATGATCACGTGGACGCCGTAGCCGAGACCGCGCTGGGCGATGTCGGCGATGACCGGCTCCAGGACCTCGAACTCCTGCTTGAAGGTCAGCCAGCCGTCGATCATCAGGAAGACGTCGCCGAACTGCTCGTCCGGCAGCTGGCCGGCCGCGCGGCGGGACCGGTAGGTGGCGATGGTGTCGATCCCGGTGGAGCGGAACAGCTCCTCGCGGCGGTTCAGCACACCGTGCACCTCGCTGATGGTACGGCGGACCTTCTCCACGTCCAGTCGGCCCGCGACACCGCCGACGTGCGGCAGGTCGGCCAGCGAGCCGAAACCGCCACCGCCGAAGTCAAGCAGGTAGAACTGCGTCTCGACCGGGGTGTGGGTGACCGAGAAGCCGGCCACGATGGTGCGCACCAGGGTCGACTTGCCGGACCGCGGACCACCGACGATCATGCCGTGGCCGGCGGCGCCGGAGTAGTCCAGCTCCATGATGTCGCGGCGCTGGTCGCGCGGCTTGTCGACGATGCCGACCGGCACCACCAGGCCGCCGTTGCGGCCGTGCGGCGCGGAGAGGCCGCGGTCCGCGGTCACCTGGAGCGGCGGCACCAGCTGGTCGATCGAGGGTGCGGCCTCCAGCGGCGGCAGCCACACCTGGTGGGCCGGCGGGCCCTGGCTGACCATGCGCTCCACGAACACGTCGAGCATGGTCGGCAGCAGCGAGTCGTCCACCTCGGGCGCCGACTCCTCGACGACCTCCTCGACCGCCGGCTCGATGACCGGCACCTCGGCGGCGGTGAACAGCACCGGCTGCGCGGTGACCGCCCGCCCGCCGACGACGCGCTGCTGGCCCGGCGCCCGGTAGGCACCGGAGACGTACGCGGCGCGGAAGCGCTCCATCACGTCGGAGCCGAACTTCAGGTAGCCGACACCGGGGATCGGCGGCAGGTGGTAGGCGTCCGGGACGCCGATCGCGGCCCGCGACTCGGCGGCCGAGAAGGTGCGCAGACCCAGCCGGTAGGAGAGGAAGGTGTCCAGGCCGCGGAGCTTTCCCTCCTCCAGTCGCTGGGAGGCGAGCAGCATGTGCATACCGAGCGAACGGCCGATCCGGCCGATCTGGATGAACAGGTCGATGAAGTCCGGCTTCGCGGTGAGCAGCTCGGAGAACTCGTCGATGATCATCAGCAGCGAGGGCATCGGGTCGAGCGCCGCACCGGCCGCGCGGGCCCGCTCGTACTCGTTGATGTTGGCGTAGTTGCCCGCCGTCCGCAGCAGCTCCTGGCGGCGGTTCATCTCGCCCTCGATCGCGTCGCGCATGCGGTCGATCAGGGTGGCTTCGCCCTCGAGGTTGGTGATCACGGCCGCGGTGTGCGGCATCTCCGCCATGCCGGCGAAGGTCGCACCACCCTTGAAGTCGGCGAGGACCAGGTTGAGCACCTCGGAGGAGTGGGTCACCGCGAGCGCCAGCACGATGGTGCGCAGCACCTCGGACTTGCCGGAACCGGTCGCGCCGACGCACATGCCGTGCGGGCCCATGCCCTGGAGCGAGGCCTCCTTGATGTCCAGCCAGACGTACTCGCCGTTCTGGCCGACGCCCAGCGGCACCCGGAGCTTCTCGGCGATCGGCTTCGGCCGCCAGTGCCGGGCCGGGTCGAAGGAGCCCGGGTCGCCGGTGTGCATCATCTCGGTGAAGTCCATCGAGACCAGCGAGGGGTCGCCGTCGTCGTCGCCGGCCGAGGCCCGGAACGGCGCCAACTGGCGGGCCAGCGCCTCGGACTGCCAGCTCGACAGGGCGTCCGGCTTGCCCGGGTAGGAGGCGCCCGAGGCGGCCTCCAGCAGCAGCTCGTCCTTGCCGATGGTGATCACCAGGTGGCCGTTGGGCTCGTCCAGGTCGCCGGGGACGACCTCGATCACGGTCACGCCCTGGACGCCCTCCGCGCCGGCCAGGACCGAGTCCACCGGCACGCCCGCGCCGTCCATGACCACCACGATGTGCGGCTGGTCCGGAGTCGGCACGGAGTCCCGCGAGAAGCCCTTGCGGCCGGCCAGCTCGTTGGCCAGCAGCTCCTCCAACTCGCCCAGCCCGGAGGCGATCAGACGCCGCGTACCCGCGCCGTCCGCCTCCTTGCGGTGCTGGGTGTGCGGCAGCCACTTCGCCCACTCCCACTCGTCGATCGCACCCGGAGCGGCGGCGACGCCGATCATCAGGTCCTCGGGCGAGTGCAGGGTGGCCAGCTGGGCGATCATCGCGCGCACGTTGCCGTACACCGAGTCCGGGTCGCCGCAGACGGTGATGTGGTAGAAGGCGCGCAGCGAGACCGCCAACGGCAGGTCCTGGAGCGTCCCGTGGGTCCGGATGAAGGTGCCCATCGCCTCCGCGGCGAGCGGCTCCAGCTCGTCCATCGGCGCGGTCTGCGGCGCCACCAGCGGCGTCGACAGCTGCAGCGGGCCGCGGCCCACCCGGATCTGGGCGAAGTCCGCGTCGGACGGCCGCCGCTCCCACAGCCGGCGGCCCTCGGCCACGATCGACCACAGCTGGTCCGGCTCGGGGTGGGTGAACAGCAGGGCGCCGCGCTGCCGTTCGGCGGTCCGGCGGACCTCGCGGCGCTTCTGCTGAAGGTACTTCAGGTAGTCGCGGCGCTCGTCCGCGGTGCCCGCGCTGCCGCCCTTGCGGGCCTTGACGATCTGCGCGACCGCCATCGCCGCGGTGGACGCCACCATCAGCACGCCCATCATCTTCATCGGACCCTGTGCGCCCGGCGAGAAGAAGAACGCCGCAGAGCCGCCCATGCCCAACAGCGGCAGCAGCGACATCATCCAGTCCTCGCCGCCCGCCCGCGGAAGCTCCGGCGGCGGTACCAACTCGACCGGCTGGTCCGGCACCGGGGGCGGGTACGCCCGGGGTGGACGCTTGACCGTCACGACACTCATGCTTGCCCTCACGCATCTGGATACGTACGGGTGAGGGCGCCCCGTGTGATGACGCCGCCCCCGCTCCGCCGACCGCAGGCGCGGGGAGGTCGTCGCAAAACTTCGTACCGCCCCCGTGCGCCTTGCGCAGGGGCAGATCCTACTGGGCACGGTCAACGGCGCACCCTGCGGGGTCCTACCCCAACCCGCCTTGGCCGCCGCGTACATGCGGGAGGTAGGGTGCCGCCTGACTTACCGACACAATCAACGAGGGGGAGAGGGCCGGTGAGCACAAACGCAACGACCGGTTTCTGCCGGGTCACCGTAGTGGCGCCGGACAGCCGGATCGACGTTGCCCTGCCCGAGGACGTCCCGCTCGCGGACATCTACCCGGAGGTCCTGCGCCTCACCGGGCAGAGCCAGATCGACGGCACGCCGACCGGGTTCCACCTTGTCCGCCGGGACGGCACGGTGCTCGACAGCGGTCTTCCGCTGGCCGCCCAACAGGTCCGCGACGGTGACCTGTTGAGCCTGCGACCGTTCGCCGAGTCGCTGCCGCCGGCGGTCTACGACGACGTGGCCGACGCGATCGCGTCCGCGGTCGAGGCCGACCGCCGTTTCTGGAGCCCCGAGCTGATGCGGGCCTTCGGCCTGATCGGCGCCAGCGTCCTGCTGGTCCTGCTGGGCTTCGCGCTGTGGTTCTCGGACCTGCGCCACGACATGCACGGCCTGCCCGGCATCCTGTCCGGCGTCACCGCGATCGTGCTCACCACCTACGCCGGTGTGCGCGCCCGGGTGTACGAGGACCACAACGCCGCCGTCGCGCTCGGCCTCGGCGCCCTGCCGCACGCGCTGATCGCCGGCTCCGGCGTCATCGCGGTGGCGTCCGCCGTGGAGGGCCCGGGCCGGCTGCAGTTCCTGGTCGGCTGCGTCTGCGTGCTGGTGGTCTCCGTCCTGCTGGTCGGCCTGCTGCCGGAGAAGGACTCGATCTTCGTCGCCTCCGCCTTCCTGGCCGCCTCCGGCACCCTGGCCACCTTCACCGCGGTGCTGATGCCCGGCACCTCGGCCACCAACATCGCCGCCGTCACCGGTGTCGCGGCGGTCGCCGCGGTCGGCTTCCTGCCGGCCCTCTCGGCCCGCTTCGCCCGCCTGCCCGTCGGCTTCAGCGCCCCCGGCCAGACCCGGACCCGCGGCTCCAACTTCGCCGACGAGACCGAGCGCGCCGAGACCGTCCAGTACGAGCGGATCGCCGCCCAGGCCCGGCGCGGCCACGAGGTGCTGGTCGGCCTGGTCGGCGGCTGCGCCGCGACCGTGGTCGGCGCCGTCGCGGTGCTCGGCTTCAGCGACCGCACCTTCGCCGAGCTGCTCGCCCTGGTGATCGGCATCTCGACCATGCTGCGGGCCCGGCTGTTCCGCTACACCGCCCAGGTCTTCGCGCTCACCATCGCCGGCCTGGCCGCCCTGGGCCTGCTGGTCCTCGGCCTGTCGCTGCACACCCCGCTGCACCTGCTCGGCGCCGGCGCCACCAGCGCCGACCTGCGCACGATCTGGCTGGCCGGCTCGATCGCGGCGGGCGCGGCGATCCTCACCGGCATCGCGCTGATCGTCCCCCGGGTGGGCGTCTCCCCGTTCTGGGGCCGCATCCTGGACATGGTCGACAGCCTGATGCTGATCTCGCTGGTGCCGCTGACGCTGGCCGTGCTCAACGTGTACAACCTGGTGCGCGGCGCGACCGGCTGATCCGCACTGGTACCCTTGGCCAGTCCGAGTGATGTCAGATCTTGTGTTGCCTACCAGGGTCGGCTCGGTCAAACACCCGAAGGAGATGCTGTGGCTCTCGCCGCTGACGTCAAGAAGCAGCTCATTGCCGAGTTCGGCCAGAAGGAGGGCGACACCGGTTCCCCCGAGGTCCAGGTGGCCATGCTCTCCCGCCGCATCTCGGACCTGACCGAGCACCTCAAGACCCACAAGCACGACCACCACTCGCGTCGTGGTCTGCTGATCCTGGTCGGTCAGCGCCGCCGTCTGCTGCAGTACCTGGCCAAGAAGGACATCGAGCGCTTCCGTACCCTGGTCGACCGCCTCGGCATCCGCCGCGGTGCCGCCGGTGGCGCCCGCTAGTACCGCTCGTAGGGGCGGCTCCCCTTCCCGGGGAGCCGCCCTTCGGCACATCCGCCGCGAGAACGCCGCGGACGCATCCGCCACAAAGAGACGCGCGTGGTGATCCGCCGCTCGGTAGGGTGTGAATTTGTAAGGTAAAGGGCATGTCCGCCCTTGCGGGCCGAATGGCTTCAAACGGAAGCCGCCCGCACCAGGGGAGCGTCCACACGCGACCGCCGACCGGATGGCCGACGAGGCGCCGGTCCTCGGTAGTGGCCGCCGGGAGTCAGCAGACGACCCGGGGGCTTCGATCGAAGACCGGCCCAGACCTGCCCGGGCCACCGGTTGGGCACAGCGCAGGGACGCTCCTCCTGAGACGTACGAAAGAGGAGATCTTCCAGGTGGAAGAGAACGTTTTCTACGCCGAGGCCGTCATCGACAACGGCAGCTTCGGCACCCGCACCATCCGCTTCGAGACCGGCCGTCTGGCCCGTCAGGCCGCCGGCTCCGCCGTGGCGTACCTGGACGACGACACCATGGTGCTGTCGGCCACCAGCGCCTCGAAGCAGCCGAAGGAGCACTTCGACTTCTTCCCGCTGACCGTCGACGTCGAGGAGCGGATGTACGCCGCGGGCCGGATCCCCGGCTCGTTCTTCCGTCGTGAGGGCCGGCCCTCCGAGGACGCGATCCTCACCTGCCGCCTGATCGACCGCCCGCTGCGCCCGTCCTTCGTCAAGGGCCTGCGCAACGAGATCCAGGTCGTCGTCACCGTGATGGCGCTCAACCCGGACCACCTGTACGACGTGGTGGCCATCAACGCCGCCTCGGCGTCCACCCAGCTGGCCGGCCTGCCGTTCTCCGGCCCGATCGGCGGCGTCCGCGTCGCGCTGATCAAGGGCCAGTGGGTGGCCTTCCCGACCCACTCGGAGCTCGAGGACGCGGTCTTCGACATGGTCGTGGCCGGCCGCGCGCTGCCGGACGGCGACGTCGCGATCATGATGGTGGAGGCCGAGGCCACCACCCAGACGATCAAGCTGGTCGAGGGCGGCGCCGAGGCGCCGACCGAGGAGGTCGTGGCCGCCGGCCTCGAGGCCGCCAAGCCGTTCATCAAGATCCTGTGCGCCGCGCAGGCCCAGCTGGCCGCCCAGGCCGCCAAGCCCACCGGCGAGTTCCCGGTCTTCCTGGAGTACCAGGACGACGTGCTGGCCGCCCTGACCTCCGCGGTCAAGGACGAGCTGGCCCAGGCGCTCACCATCGCCGGCAAGCAGGACCGCAACAACGAGATCGACCGCATCAAGGCGATCGCCGCCGACAAGCTGCTCCCGGAGTTCGAGGGCCGCGAGAAGGAGATCAGCGCCGCCTACAACGCGCTGACCAAGAAGATCGTCCGCGAGCGCGTCATCAAGGACAAGGTCCGCATCGACGGCCGCGGTGTCACCGACATCCGCACCCTGGCCGCCGAGGTCGAGGCCATCCCGCGGGTCCACGGCTCCGCCCTGTTCGAGCGCGGCGAGACCCAGATCCTGGGCGTCACCACGCTGAACATGCTGCGCATGGAGCAGCAGCTCGACACCCTCTCCCCGGAGACCCGTCGGCGCTACATGCACAACTACAACTTCCCGCCGTACTCGGTCGGCGAGACCGGCCGCGTCGGCTCCCCGAAGCGCCGCGAGATCGGCCACGGCGCGCTGGCCGAGCGGGCGATCCTGCCCGTGCTGCCGACCCGCGAGGAGTTCCCCTACGCGATCCGTCAGGTCTCCGAGGCGCTCAGCTCCAACGGCTCCACCTCGATGGGCTCGGTCTGCGCCTCCACCATGTCGCTGCTGAACGCCGGTGTGCCGCTGAAGGGCGCCGTCGCCGGTATCGCCATGGGCCTGATCTCGCAGGAGATCGACGGTGAGACCCACTACGTGACCCTCACCGACATCCTCGGCGCCGAGGACGCGTTCGGCGACATGGACTTCAAGGTCGCCGGTACCCGCAACTTCATCACCGCCCTCCAGCTGGACACCAAGCTGAACGGCATCCCGGCGTCGGTGCTCGCCGCCGCGCTGAAGCAGGCCAAGGACGCCCGCCTGCACATCCTCGACGTGATGAACGAGGCCATCGACACTCCGGACGAGATGTCGCAGTACGCCCCGCGCATCATCACGATCAAGATCCCGGTGGACAAGATCGGCGAGGTCATCGGCCCCAAGGGCAAGATGATCAACCAGATCCAGGAGGACACCGGCGCCGAGATCACGATCGAGGACGACGGCACCATCTACATCGGTGCCTCCGACGGTCCGGCCGCCGAGGCCGCCCGCTCCACGATCAACCAGATCGCCAACCCGACCATGCCGGAGGTCGGCGAGCGCTACCTGGGCACCGTGGTGAAGACCACCACCTTCGGTGCCTTCGTCTCGCTCATGCCGGGCAAGGACGGCCTGCTGCACATCTCGCAGATCCGCAAGCTGGCCGGCGGCAAGCGCGTCGAGAACGTCGAGGACGTTCTGGGCGTGGGCGCCAAGGTCCAGGTCGAGATCGCCGAGATCGACCCGCGCGGCAAGCTCTCCCTGATCCCGGTCGTCGAGGGCGAGGAGGGCGGCGAGGCCGCCGCTTCCGAGTGACCTTCGGGTAGCTGACCTTGCGGCCCGCACGCCCCTCGCGGCGTGCGGGCCGCACCCTGTTGTTCCACCCTTCTTGGAGGTACCCCGGTGGCCCAGGCCTCCGCGGCGAAGCAGCGCCCCGGCACGACCCGGACCCTGCTCAAGGGCGTCGAAGGCGCCGGGACGGTGCGCCGCACCGTTCTCCCCGGCGGCCTGCGCGTCGTCACCGAGACCCTGCCCACGGTGCGCTCCGCCACCTTCGGCATCTGGGTCGGCGTCGGCTCCCGGGACGAGACCCCGGTCCTCAACGGCGCGACCCACTACCTGGAGCACCTGCTCTTCAAGGGCACCTCCCGGCGCAGCGCGCTGGAGATCTCGGCCGCCCTGGACGCGGTCGGCGGCGAGATGAACGCGTTCACCGCCAAGGAGAACACCTGCTACTACGCGCGGGTGCTCGACACCGACCTGCCGCTGGCCATCGACGTGGTCTGCGACATGCTCACCGGCTCGCTGATCCGCCCCGAGGACGTGGAGGCCGAGCGCGGCGTCATCCTCGAGGAGATGGCGATGGCCGAGGACGACCCGGGCGACGTGGTGCACGACCTCTTCGCCAAGACGATCTTCGGCAGCGGCCCGCTCGGCCGCCCGATCCTCGGCACCGAGGAGACCGTCACCGGCCTCACCCGGGACCAGATCGCCGGCTTCTACCACCGCCGCTACCGCCCGGAGAACCTGGTGGTCTCCGCGGCCGGCAACCTCGACCACCGCCGGGTGGTCAAGCTGGTCGAGCAGGCCTTCGCCGGCGTCCTGGCCACGTCCACCGGCCACCCCGCCGAGGTGCGCCAGGGCGTCAAGGCGGTCCGCACCGCCGGCAAGGTGGCCGCCCTCAACCGGCCCACCGAGCAGGCCCACCTGGTCCTCGGCACCCCCGGCGTGCCGCGCCACGACGAGCGCCGCTGGGCGATGGGCGTGCTCAACGCGGCCCTCGGCGGCGGCATGAGCTCGCGGCTCTTCCAGGAGGTCCGGGAGAAGCGCGGCCTCGCGTACTCGGTCTACTCCTACTCGTCCTCGTACGCCGACACCGGCCTGTTCGGCATCTACGCCGGCTGCCAGCCCAAGCGGGTCGAGGAAGTGCTCCGGATCTGCCGCCAGGAGCTCGCCCGGGTCGTCGAGCACGGCATCACCGAGGAGGAGCTGCAGCGCGCCATCGGCCAGCTCTCCGGCTCCACCGTGCTCGGCATGGAGGACACCGGCTCGCTGATGAACCGGATCGGCAAGGCGGAGATCTCCTACGGCCACCACCTCTCGGTCGACGAGATGCTGGAGAAGATGGCCTCGGTGACCCTGGACGACGTCCACGCCGTGGCCCGTGATGTGCTGGGCGCGTACCGGCCCTCGCTGGCCCTGATCGGCCCGATCAACGACCGGCGGGCCGCCAAGCTCGCCGACCTGCTGGTGTGACCCGACCCGTTGGTGTGAGAGGACTCCTGACATGACGCTGCGCGTCGCCGTGATCGGCGCCAAGGGACGGATCGGCGCCGAGGCCGTCAAGGCCGTCGAGGCCGCCCCGGACCTGGAGCTGGTCGCCACCCTCGGCCGCGACTCCAAGCTCACCGAGCTGACCGACGCCCGCGTCGACGTCGCCGTCGAGCTCACCCACCCCGACTCGGTGATGGCCAACCTGGACTACTGCCTGAGCAACGGCATCCACGTGGTCACCGGCACCACCGGGTGGACCGAGGAGCGCCTCGCCACCGTCCGCGGCCTGCTCGACGCCGCGCCGTCGCTCGGCCTGCTGATCGCCCCGAACTTCTCCATCGGCGCGGTCCTCGGCATGCAGTTCGCGCAGAAGGCCGCCAAGTACTTCGAGTCGGTCGAGGTGGTCGAGCTGCACCACGACCGCAAGGCCGACGCGCCCTCCGGCACCGCGACCCGCACCGCCCAGCTGATCGCCGCCGCCCGCGAGGCCGCCGGCCGCGCCCCCCAGCAGGACCCCACCACGCACGAGCTGCCCGGCGCCCGCGGCGCGGACGTCGACGGCATCCCGGTCCACGCGGTCCGGCTCCGCGGCCTGCTGGCCCACCAGGAGGTGCTCTTCGGCGACACCGGCGAGACCCTCACCATCCGGCACGACTCGCTGCACCACAGCTGCTTCATGCCGGGCATCCTGCTGGGCGTCCGGAAGATCGTCGACCAGCCCGGTCTGACCTTCGGCCTCGAGCACTTCCTGGACCTCTGAGATGACCTCCCGCATCGGCTTCTTCCTGCTCGCCGCCGCCCTGCTGGTGGTCTCGCTGATCTGTGTCGGCGAGGGCGTCCAGCTGGTCGCCACCGGCAAGCCGCTCGGCATCGGCATCGGCCTCGGCGCCTTCGTCATCCCCCCGATCGGCGTCTGGTTCCTCTGGCAGACCGTCCGCTTCGGCCGGGCCAGTGAGCGCCTCGCCAAGCAGCTCGAAGCCGAGGGCGGCCTGCCCGTCGACGAGCTGGAGCGCACCGCCGGCGGGCGGATCGACCGGGCCAGCGCCGACGCCGTCTTCGCCCGCCGCAAGGCCGAGGCCGAGGCCGCGCCGGACGACTGGCGCGCCTTCTTCCGGCTCGCCGTCGCCTACGCCGACGCCGGCGACACCCCCCGCGCCCGCAAGGCCATGCAGCACGCCATCAAGCTGCACAGCACCACCGAACCAGCCGAACCCGCAAGGAGCACCGCGTGAGCGACGACGACCTGACCCCCGCCTTCCGCAGCGACGTCACGGTCGACCTGGTCCGGAGCGCCGCCGCCGACTCGGACGTGGTCTGGGCCGCCCGGGTCTCCACCGCCGGCGAGCAGTCGCTGGAGGCGCTGCAGCAGGACCCGGAGAAGTCCAAGGGCCTGATCAACTACCTGATGCGGGACCGCCACGGCACGCCCTTCGAGCACAACTCGATGACCTTCTTCATCAGCGCGCCGATCTTCGTGTTCCGCGAGTTCCACCGCCACCGCTCCGGCTGGTCCTACAACGAGGAGTCCGGCCGCTACCGCGAGCTGCAGCCGGTCTTCTACGTGCCCGCCGCCGAGCGCAAGCTCGTCCAGCAGGGCAAGCCCGGCCGGTACGAGTTCGTCGAGGGCACCCCCGAGCAGCACAAGGTCACCGTCGATGCGATGGAGGACTCCTACCGGAAGTCCTACGAGTCCTACCGCGAGATGCTCGCCGCAGGCGTCGCCCGCGAGGTGGCCCGCGCCGTCCTCCCGGTCGGCCTCTTCTCCTCGATGTACGCCACCTGCAACGCCCGCTCGCTGATGCACTTCCTCTCGCTGCGGACCAAGCGGGAGAACTCCGCCGTCCCGTCCTTCCCCCAGCGGGAGATCGAGATGGTCGCCGAGCAGATGGAGCGGCAGTGGGCCGAGCTGATGCCGCTCACCCATGCGGCCTTCGAGAAGCACGGCCGGGTCGCCCCCTGACCTGCGCCGATGCCCATCCGGGCTGACGCGTCGGCATGTCTGGATTGCGGCTTTTGCGGCCGCTCCATACGCTCAGGACACGGATTCCGGTGCTGCTTGAACCCCCGAGCATGCAGCACCGGAATCCCTTGTCCGGCCCCGTCCTCGGGGGGTCAGCGATGTCCAAACCCTGGACCTGGGCGACCGACCCCCACCGCCCTACGAGTACTTTTGGACTCATGGCTCCGACCTCCACCCCCCAGACGCCCTTCGGCCGGGTGCTGACCGCCATGGTCACGCCGTTCACCGCCGAGGGCGCGCTCGACCTCGACGGCGCCCAGCGCCTCGCCGCGCACCTCGTGGACTCCGGCAACGACGGCCTGGTGCTCAACGGCACCACCGGAGAGTCCCCGACCACCAGCGACGCGGAGAAGGCCCAGCTGGTACGGGCCGTGGTCGAGGCGGTCGGAGACCGCGCCTGGGTGATCAGCGGAGTCGGCACCAACGACACCCACCACAGCATCGAGCTCGCCCGCCAGGCCCAGGCCGCCGGCGCCCACGGCCTGCTCGCCGTCACGCCGTACTACAGCAAGCCCCCGCAGGAGGGTCTGTACCGGCACACCGTCGCCGTCGCCGACGCCACCGAACTGCCCGTGATGCTCTACGACATCCCCGGCCGCAGCGGCGTCGCACTCGGCCACGAGACCCTGGTCCGCCTCGGCGAGCACCCCCGGATCGTCGCCAACAAGGACGCCAAGGGCGACGTCGGCGCCGCCGCCTGGGCGATCGCCCGCTCCGACCTCGCCTGGTACTCCGGCGACGACATCCTGACCCTCCCGCTGCTCTCGGTCGGAGCCGTCGGCGTGGTCAGCGTGGTCGGTCACCTGGTCGCCGGCGAGCTGCGCACCATGATCGACGCCTTCACCGCGGGCGACGTGGCCAAGGCGACCGCGATCCACCAGGCCCTGCTGCCGGTGTTCAGCGGTATCTTCCGTACCCAGGGCGTCATCCTCACCAAGGCCGCGCTGAACCTCCAGGGACACCCCTCCGGACCGCTCCGGCTGCCCCTGGTCTCCGCCACGGACGAGGAGATCGCCCGACTGACGCAGGATCTCGCCTCCGGCGGGGTACACCTGTAGCAACAACAGACGTGCGCGCCCCGGCTCGCCGGACCCTCCCGGGTCTGCCGCTGGACCGGACCGAAGGCGCGAAGCACTCGGCAGGTAGGTAACCAACGATGGACGCACGCCATATGCCCGCGGGGGAGCCCCCCGGGCATATGGCGTGCGTCGTGAGGAGAGTCTTTTGAGCCACCCGCACCCCGAACTCGGCGCCCCTCCCGCACTCAAGGAGGGCGCCCTCCGCATCACTCCGCTCGGCGGCCTCGGCGAGATCGGCCGCAACATGACGGTCCTCGAGTACGGCGACCGCATCCTGATCATCGACTGCGGCGTGCTCTTCCCCGAGGACGAGCAGCCCGGCGTCGACCTGATCCTCCCGGACTTCACCTACATCCGGGACCGCCTCGACAAGATCGACGGCATCGTCCTGACCCACGGGCACGAGGACCACATCGGTGCCGTCCCGTACCTGCTCCGGGAGAACCCGGACATCCCGCTGATCGGCTCGAAGCTCACCCTCGCCCTGATCGAGGCCAAGCTCGCCGAGCACCGCATCCGCCCGTACGTCCTGGAGGTCGCCGAGGGCGACCGCGAGCGGATCGGCCCCTTCGACTGCCAGTTCATCGCGGTCAACCACTCCATCCCGGACGCACTGGCGGTCGCCGTCCGCACTCCCGCGGGCATGGTCGTCGCCACCGGCGACTTCAAGATGGACCAGCTCCCGCTGGACGGCCGGCTCACCGACCTCCCCACCTTCGCCAAGCTGGCCGAGGAGGGCATGGACCTGCTGCTGGTGGACTCCACCAACGCCGAGGTCCCCGGCTTCATCCCGCACGAGCGCGACATCTCGGCGGCCCTGCGCAACGTCTTCGCCAACGCGGAGAAGCGCATCATCGTCGCCTCCTTCGCCAGCCACGTGCACCGCATCCAGCAGGTGCTGGACGCCGCGCACGAGTACAAGCGCAAGGTCGCCTTCGTCGGCCGCTCGATGGTCCGCAACATGGGCATCGCGCGGGACCTGGGGTACCTGAAGGTCCCCGGCAACCTGATCGTCGACGTGAAGACCCTGGACGACCTCCCGGACAAGGAGGTTGTGCTGATCTGCACCGGCTCGCAGGGCGAGCCGATGGCCGCGCTGTCCCGGATGGCCAACCGCGACCACCAGATCCGCATCGTCGAGGGCGACACCGTCGTGCTCGCGTCCTCGCTCATCCCCGGCAACGAGAACGCCGTCTACCGGGTGATCAACGGCCTGACCCGCTGGGGCGCCAAGGTCGTGCACAAGGGCAACGCCAAGGTGCACGTCTCGGGCCACGCCTCGGCCGGCGAGCTGCTGTACTTCTTCAACATCTGCAAGCCGAAGAACCTGATGCCGGTCCACGGCGAATGGCGACACCTGCGCGCCGCCGCCAACCTCGGCATCGCGACCGGCGTCCCGAAGAACCGGGTCGTCATCGCCGAGGACGGCGTCTGCGTCGACCTCGAGGGCGGCGTCGCCCGGATCGCCGGCAAGGTCCAGGCCGGGTACGTCTACGTCGACGGTTCGTCGGTCGGCGACATCACCGAGGCCTCGCTGAAGGACCGCCGGATCCTCGGCGAGGAGGGCTTCATCTCGGTCTTCGTGGTGGTCGACTCCACCAACGGCAAGATCGTCAGCGGCCCGACCATCCAGGCCCGCGGCTCCGGCATCGACGACGGTGCGTTCACCGCCGTCGCCGCCAAGCTGGAGGAAGCGCTCACCAAGTCCGCGAACGAGGGCGTCCTGGAGATCCGCCAGGTCCAGCAGCTCGTCCGCCGGACGATCGGCAAGTGGGTGGCGGACAACTACCGCCGCCGGCCGATGATCCTCCCGGTCGTCGTCGAGGTCTGACGCACCGGTCGGCCGATTTGACCTGGGGCAGCTCGGTGCGTAATGTTCTCCGAGTTGCCCCACGGTCGTGCGGCTTCGCTCCAGAATTCGAATTCGTTCGGACGGGGCGGGGAAAACAGGCCGAGAAACTCTGATAGAGTTCGGGAGCGCCGAAAGGCAAAAAGCAAATCGGATCGAAACTCCGGAAAACGGAGCGGAAAACATCTGATAAGCTTGAAACACGAAAGAACGAAGCGCCCGGAGGGCCCGCTGGAAGGCGGTCCGAAGGAAGCGTCCGTTCCTTGAGAACTCAACAGC
>NZ_JBICYJ010000063.1:0-47472 GCF_043200835.1 Kitasatospora sp. NPDC048365 | reverse complement strand
GCCGATGGCCGTCTTACGTTTTCAGGTGACACCCGCTACCGGGACGAAACCCCCGGAATGGGTGGAACCCGTACACCACTTCCCTGGACGCAACCGGAGGAGCGGGAACGAGAGATCACCGCGCAGGCCGAGGAGACTCGCGAGCAAATCACGCGACTCACCGCCGCGCTGGACGAGCTCGGCCGGGCCGCCGAGAAGGTGCGGATCACCCGCAAGATCCTGCTGGAGCTGCCTGACCCCGCCCCGCACGAACCGTCGGCGTCCGCCCCGGAGCTTCCGGGCGGGGCGGCCTACCGGGAGATCATGGCGGTGTTCGCCGAGGCAGACGGCCCGCTTCGCGCGCGGGGCGTCTGCGAGGCGATGATCTGGACCTGGCGCCGAACAACATCAACAACGTCCGATGAAGCTCAAGCGCTTGACCAGCCGCGGCATCCTGACCGAGCCAGAGCCAGGCCTGTTCACTCTGCCACGACCGTAGTCCGGTGACGACTACGTCCTCCACAGCGGCGAAACGGACATCAGCTCACATCCCGCCCTCAGAGTGGGGGCGCGCACCAGTACCGAAACGTTCAGGCAGATCAGCCAGTTATCCCTAGCGCTGCGACCGCAGCCCCATCCCGATTGGCAAAGGCGTCCAGGCCGGCGGGAGCCCACCAGCGGACCAAGCCGTTTATCCGCGTGCGGCCGCTCCGCTCCGCTAACGTTACCGGCACGATCTTGCGACACGTCCTGACTGTCCCGGAAGTGACGAATGTTCATCGAGAAGCTCGTGCTGGAGAACTTCAAGTGCTTCGGACCGGAACCCACCAGCATCCGCCTCGATGAGGGAACGACCGCACTCATCGGCGCCAACGGCTCCGGCAAGACCGCGGCATGCGAGGCCCTGCTGCGCCTGTTCGCGGTCACCGGTCAGGAACGAACGGTGCGCGCCGACGACTTCCACGTCCCCGAGGGTGAGAGCGCGCCGCCGGCCGAGCGGCAGCTGACCATCGAAGCCGTGCTGGCTTTCCCCGAACTCGACCAGGACGACACCCCCGCGGACAGCGAGCCCGAAGCCCCGGCCGACCCGTCCGGCCCCGGAACCCGTGAAGCGGCACGCAGTGCCGTCCCGGACTTCTTCCGCCGCATGGCAGCCGTAGAGGACGGCCGGCTGAAGGTGCGCATCGTCCTCACCGCGCAGTGGACGGACGACGGCACCGTGGAAGGCGCCGTCACCGAGACCCGGCACATCGTCAGCACCTTCGAGCAGGACTACGGCGACAACTACACCCTCCTCACCCCGGCCGAGCGCAGCCGCATCCAGATGATCTACATCCCGGCCTCCCGGGACGGGGCCCGCCAGGTCACCGCGTTCCTGCGCGGTCGGCTGTGGCGCGCCGCCCAGTTCTCGGCAGGGCTGCGCGAACTCGCCAGTGCGAACGCGACCGAGGTCGCCGCACAGTTCTCCGGCGAGCCGGTCGTCAAGGCCATCGAGGGAGCACTAGCGGACCGCTGGCGGGAACTGCACGGCGCGGGCCAGCACGCGGAGCCCCGGATGCGGCTGCTGGACGGCGACTTCAACCACCTGGTCCGCGACTCCGAGCTCGTCTTCAGCCCCGACCCCAGCGGACGGGCCCGGCCCGCACGCCTGCTGAGCGACGGTCAGCGCTCACTGCTCCACCTGGCACTGGTCGCCGCCACCCTCGACGTCGAGAGCGCCGTCTACAACGGCCGACACGAGGACGACTTCACCCTCGACACCACACGCCTGCCCAACCTGACCCTGATCGCGGTCGAAGAGCCGGAGAACAGCCTCTCCCCGTTCTTCCTGTCCCGAATCGTCAACCAACTCCATACGATCAGCGCCACCGCGCAGGCCCAGGCACTCGTGTCGAGCCACTCCGCCAGCACACTCACCCGCATCCACCCTGAACACATCCGCTACTTCCGTACCGACCCCGACACCGCCACCTCCGCAGTCCGGGAGATCACCCTCCCCGACGCCGACAGCGACGCGGGCAAGTACGTGCGTGAGGCGGTCCACGCCCACCCGGAGCTGTACTTCGCCAGGTTCGTCATCCTCGGCGAAGGCGACACCGAACAACTCGTCATCCCCCGCATCGCCCAAGCCCGAGGCATCCAGCTCGACCCCTCGTTCATCGCGATGGTCCCCCTCGGGGGACGCCACACCAACCACATGTGGCGCCTGCTCAACGACCTGGACATCCCGCACGCCACCCTCCTCGACCTCGACTACGGCAAAGACGGGTCCGGCCCGGCCCGGCTGCGCGACGCCTGCAACCGGCTCGCCGCGAACGGCATCGACGCCCTGGCCGGCATCGAGGGCTACGGGCAGCCCGACGAAATCCACGACGACCTCGAAGTCGCCCAGATCGAGGTGATCGTGAAGCACCTGCGGAGCTTCGGCGTCTTCTACGCCACCCCGCTCGACCTCGACTACGCCATGCTGCGGAACTTCAAGAGCGCCTACATCCACCTCGCCGCCGGCGCCCGCGGCCCACGCGCTGGCACCTCCGCGGACACCATCATGCTCGCCGTCCTGGGCGAGGACGGCGGCACCAGGCCAGACTTCTGGAACACCCCTGACAAGGTGGAACTGCTGCGCTGGTACCGCTACCTGTTCCTGAACGACTCCAAGCCCGGCAGCCACCTCCAGGCGCTCAGCCGACTCACCGACGAGGAACTCACCCAAGGCGAACCGGAGTTCCTCACCGCACTCATCGACCACGTCTGCGACAGGGCACACCTGTGAGCACGGACGGCAGCGCACCAAACCCCACACCGCGCACCACCCGCCCCGTCCCACGCGAGGGCTGGCGCCCCAGCGGCATCCCGGACCTCGAACCCGCGGCCTGGCAGGCCCTGCGTGACACCGGCAACGTCGCCGTGACGGCCGGACCGGGCGCGGGGAAGACCGAGTTCCTCGCGCAACGCGCCGCCTACTTCCTGCAGACCGGAATCTGCCCGCAGCCCCAGCACATCCTGGCGATCTCCTTCAAACGCGACGCGGCGGCCAACCTGGGCCGCAGAGTCGCTGCCCGTGTCCCTGAACACTCCGACCGCTTCGAGTCGATGACCTTCGACGCGTTCACCAAAGGCCTCGTCGACCGGTTCGCCGCAGCCCTGCCGCCTTACTGGCGCATGAACGACGGCTACGACATCCGCTACGTCAAAGACGCGGAGGCGCGTGCTTTCCTCAACGACATGGCCGCATCCGCACCCGCGAGGCTGCGTACGCGCATCGCCAGCATGCAGCCCAAGCGCTTCATGACTGACGTTATCGGCAGATGGGACCTGCCCGCAGGCCCACCCGACGACAGCGCCGCAGACGCCACCGCCTACACCGCCCACCAGTGGTGGCGAGCACGGCACCTGCGGTCCGGCATTGCCTTCCTCGACTTCACCATGATCAACCGCCTCGCCGAACTCCTCGTCCGCACCGTTCCGGCCATCGGGCGAGCCCTGCGCCTGACCTACCCCATCGTGTTCGTCGACGAGTTCCAGGACACCACCAGCGCACAGTTCTCCTTCCTGGCCGCCGTCTTCGGCACCGACACGGCGGTGACCGCCGTCGGCGACGGCAAACAGCGGATCATGGGCTTCGCCGGCGCCCTGCCCGACGCACTCGGACGCTTCAGCACCACCTTCAACGCCCGCACCTACCCGCTGGAGTGGAACTTCCGCTCTGCTGAGCCACTCGTCCAACTGCAGCACGTCATCGCCGACAACCTGGCCCCCGGGAGCACACGAGCCGTCTCCAAAGCCACCGCCGAAGAGATCCCCGCCCCGGCTGAGCTGTGGACCTTTCCCAACCCACGCGCGGAGGCTGACCACATCGCCCGCTGGATTGCACGGGACATCGCCCAATCGCACCGCACACCGGCCGACTTCGCCCTCATCGCACGACAGAGGGTCGAAACGATCGAACCGTGGTTTCGTGACGCCCTCGCCCCCCACGGCATCCGGCTGCGCAATGACGACGCCAAGGTCGGCGTACTGTCCCTTCAAGATCTGCTGAAGGACGACATCGCCCGCCTCCTCCTTGGCCTGCTACGCCTCGCGGACCAACCCGACGGCCTGGCCGCCGTCTGGCGCGAGACCTCAGCCGTCATGCTCCGCATTAACGGATCCAGCGGCGACGAAGCCATCCAACGCCACGTCGGCGAACACCTCGCCCACCTCACCACCCAGCTGCGCACCTGGTTGCGGACCAATCCGCCATCAGCCACCGCGGCCGGCACCACCGTCGCGTACCTCCTCGGCCTCATCGATGAGCCCGCACTACGCCGGTACGTGAAGGCGACGACGCCCTCCCTCGACCTCGACCTCATCACTGACGCCTTCGAAGCCCGCCTCAACGCGGTCACCCACGACGCAGTGGGTTGGAGTAATGCCCTTGAGGAGTTCGAGGCCGCTGACGCCGTCGTCCTGCTCACTGCTCATCGCAGCAAGAGCCTCGAATACCACACCGTCTTCTTCCTCGGTCTCGACGAGAACCAGTGGTGGGCCTACGGACAGGATCCAGCCGAAGGCCGATCGACCTTCTTCGTAGGCCTCTCCAGGGCGCGGCAACGCCTGATCGTCACCACCACCACACCTGATGCCCGAAATGGGCTCATCGCTGACCTTTTCACTCTCCTCGACGACGCCAACGTCCTGGAGATCCCCAAGTGAGCCTTGTGGGAGCAGCCCCCTCCGGGAGTACGCGCAGTAGCGAAATGACGGGACAGCAATGCCGTTATCCGGTGGGGGAGCCGGGGCGGGGCCGGCGTGGACGGCGTTGGACGGTGCGGGCTTGGATGCCGACCTCGGTGGTGAAGACGGCCTTGAACTGGGCTTCCCACTGCGGCTCGTTGACGCCGCCCCGGTCGTCGGTGACCACGAGGATGCCCCGGTGGCCTCCGTCCGGTGCGGGAAGGATGCCGTTCTCGGCGTACCAGTTGAGCTTCCACTCCCAATCGCTGACGTACTTGGCGTTGTCGAGTCGTCCCAGGTGCTCCCAGTAGATGGGCCGATCGGGGTCGTCGGTGTCGATGGTGAAGTCGGGCTTGATCTTCTTGCTGTCACGCCCGCGCAGAGGGCGCTCGTACTCCCACATGTTCGGTGCGAGCTGCTGAAGGAGGTCGGCGATGATGACCTCGTTCTTACTCCGCACCGGGATGCCGGTGCGGGACAGGTGCGGGAAGAAGTTCCGGTCGACCACCCCTGCGGGCTCGCCCTTGCGGTTGCGCACAAGGGCCGGCCTGGAGGGGGTGATGAGGTCGGTCAGTCTGCGGCAGACGTCCGAGGCGGTCGGCTGCCCGAGGTCCATCAGGTCCTCCAAGCTGCCCTCGTGACAGATGATGATCCGATCGGTCTGCCGGGTGAGCGCGGTGTACAGGAGCTCACGTGAGATGCCCCGGACGTTCTCCGGGAGCATCAGAACGACCGTCCCGAACTCGCTGCCCTGGCTCTTGTGGACAGTCAGAGCCCAGGCCAGTTCCAGTGGGGAGTCGTCGCCGCCCTTGCGGTAGGTGAACTTCCAGTCCGGCTGTGAGGAGAATTCCACCTTCGTGGCCCACGGCGGGCTGGCGAAGTCGATGTCACCGGTCACCACCCCCAACTCGCCGTTGGCGACGTACCGGCGCGGGTCGTCCTTCCCCTGGGGCTTGGGCTGCGCGTACAGGTACTGGTTGCGGTTGTTGACGACCTTGTCACCCAGGACGATCTGCTCCGGCCCGAACGGCTTGGGAGACCAGCGCCGCCTGGACGTGGCTTCCTCAAAGGCCCTTTCCCGGTAGACGCTCTTCAGATGGCGATTCAGGTCGGCCGTGCCGTGAGCCCTGCCTCGCACCGGCGACAGGATCTGCCAACGGTCACACCCTGCCACAGCATTGGTGAAGTCGGGATAGACCTTCCCCTTCTTGCTGGTCTTGACCACCGCCCCATACGAACGGGCGAAGGTCAGGTGATCGGTGACCCCGAACTCCTCCCGCAGGACCTGCTCCAAGACCTCCGCCGGGGTACGTCCTTCCCACGCCACCGTCCGCAGAGTGTCACTGCCCTGCCCCAGGCGCAGCTTCTCCCAGACCTCATCGGCGCTCTCATCGAGGTCGTCTCCGCTGTACCAGCGCGCAAGGGCCAGGTCATCACGCTCGTGGCCGTGCTGACGGTGTGTCACTGTCAGCTCGGCCCAACCATGTCCGGCACGGGGCCACACCGGCTCCTCGGGCTGCATCCGCCGCTCCAGGTCGACGAACGGCCGCCCGGCGCCGATCGGAGGCAACTGCCGCGGGTCACCGACCAGCACCAGACGCTGGGTAATCTCCACCGCGTCCAGCAGGGCCGCCAGCATCTGCTCGGTCAGCATGGACGCCTCGTCCACGACGACGGTCCCCACCCTCAAACGATCCCCGCCAGGGGTCCGGTAACGCCCCTCCCCGTCGTAGCGCTTGGGGTTCCTCCCCGCGAGGAACTGGGCCAGCGTGAACGCGTCCCAGCCGACCTTGTTCTGCAGCTGCACACGGGCCTTCCCGGTCGGAGCGACCAGCAAAATCCCGCTGCGCTGCACCTCCGGCCGGTCGACGAGTGCCTTCACCAGCGTTGTCTTACCGGTTCCAGCCGGCCCGTTCAGCACCGACAGGCGGCTGCTGTACAACGTCCGGAACGCGGCGCCCTTCTCCTTACGAGCCCGCCGCTCCGTAGCGGGGTCCGCCCCGTCCGGAGCGGAGATCGCGTCCAATACGCGATCCAGCGTGCGCGACAGGTCAGCAGGAAGGACATGGGGCCGCGCATCGCGGAGCGTGTTCAGACGCCCTCGGATGAAGTCACGGCGGTGGGCGGCGGTGAGGAGCTTGTAGGCACTGTCCCCGTCAGGAAGATCGACCCGACGCAGCTGAAGAAACTCGCCCGACTCCTCAGTCGACGGCTCGAGAGAAGCGGGAAGCAGGCCGAGCGGGCCGAGCGTACTGGCGCCGGTGTCGAAGGGCACCGTGACCGTCAGCTGCTCCAGTCGCTGTGCCATCTGCTCGAGCGGCAAGAGGGTGTGCCCGTCCTCCTCGGCGCGCAGCAGCACGCTGGTCATCGCGGCGTCGATGCGCCGGGTGTCGTTGGGGTCGTCAAGAGGCTCGTCGACCGGGAGCGGGTGATGCGTGGTGATCTGGTGATCGGGGAAACACCCGCGATCGACTGTCTCGAACGGGATCGGCTCCCCGTCATCGACCGTACAGGTCACCAGGTCGTACGGGTTGGCGAGGAGGTCCTCCGCACCGATCGGCACCTGCGTGGTCCCCGCCAGGACACTGTCGGCCATCGACGACGTCAGGTCGAAGCGGCTCAACAGGCGCAGCATCTGCCGTTCCTGCGCTGTCTTATTGGCCCAGATCTTGCGCGCGGTGCCAGTAACGAGACGACCGAGCTCACCGTCGGCCGAACTGCCTTCGAACATGCGCTCAAGCAGCGGCCACGGATCATTGTTCTCCCCGGCCTCGGAGATGATCCTATGGGCGGCGAAGGTGGGGTGCAGGAAACGCAGATGCTCCAAGACCGCGGGAAGCCCCGGCGTGGGGCCACGACGCGCCCACGCACGACGCAGCTGCTGGTCCAGCCACCGCCGGGACGCCTCAGGAACCGACGCGGACGGCTCACCCAGGTCGATGATCGCCTGCACTGCCCGTTCCAGTTCCATCAGAGCGGCAACTGTGGAGTCGGGTGAGACGTGCTCGGTCGCATACGAGAAGTTGCGGCCGGTCTCCGGGGCGGCAGCGAGTGTGGCCGTGACATCCACGCCCTTGGCCGCCAGCCGGGCGAGCTCCTGTACCGGCAGCAAGATGCCGCCCGTCCCGTCCGGGCGAAGCGTGTGGCGCAGGACGGTCTCCCACATGTGATTGGGGAACACCGCGTCGTTCGAGCCCGGCCAGCGTCCTGGCGGGGTGCGACCAGTGACGCATGCCGCACCCACCAGCATCCGACGCGGCTGGCCTTCGAAGGGAGAGTGCTTGAGGTAGAAGAACACCAGGGACTGGCCGTCGGTCACGTTCCGGAAGAACGCCTCGATCACAGCTTTCTGGTTGTCCCCGTGCAGTACCCACTGCAGTTTCGAGTCGCCGAGTACCTTGCGGGCCCGCACCTCGGCACCGGGGTCGAACCCCGGGATCGGCCGCTCCTCGAGCACGGCGTTGACGTTCGTACCGTGAAGCCAGAAGTAGGGGACTGCGTGCACCGAGTAGGCGGGCAGCTGGACCACGGACTCCTTCAGCCCGGTCAGAGCGTCAAAGTAGCGGTACGGGTGCTTGCGCCGGTACTCGTGATCCCGCCCGCTCAAGAACCCGCCGCGCTCCATGACACACGGGGGCAGCTCGTCGGCGTCCAGATCGCTCCACGGCTGACCGGCTTGGGCGGCTTCGGCATGCGGCTTCCGGCTGAGACCGATGGTGTCGAGCATGACGCACGAACTGTTGGCCATGGGGTCACCGCACACGGTCCCCGTCCAGCCGGTGTCGTGCCACGGCACGCGGACGGACAGATGCTGGACGTAGGCCACGGACGTTCCCCCGAAGAACTCGCTGAGCGATGGTGCACGCACAGCCTAGACGCCGGGCAGGACAACATCGATCGGCCGCGGTCAACTGTTTGGTCCGGCGAGCTGGGCCCGAAGTTGCTGGGCAGCAGCGGATGCCTTGGCCGCGTCGCCATCGAACGCTCCTGCGGTGAGCATCGGCCAGCTGGGTGCGATGTCCCTGGCGACCAGGCTTGCCACTCGGTCATGCACCTCGAGCACATCGTCGGAGTACCCGTCAGGTGCGAGGAAGGTCGACCAGCGGTGTGCCTTGTTGGTGAAGACACCTCACGGTGCCAAGAGGTCAAGTCGGGCTGCTGGTGCAGGTTCGGTGTTCAAGCCTCCAGCTCACGAAACCGATGTCGGCCGAGTATCGGCATCTTCCGGGAGCAGTTGGACCACGCCGACCGAGGTGGACTCGTTGGCCCAGGTGTGAACGGCGCGGACTCTCCAGCACCCTCCGGGAACGGGGACCGGGGCCTGCGAGGGCTGGCCTCGGCCGTCCGGGTAGGGCATGCCAAGGTGCCGCCCGGCCTCGGCCGAGTCCATGAGAACCGCCGGGCCGTCGGTCTGCCAAGAGCCGCACTCCTCCCATGGCGTCGCCGGGTCGTTCAGCGCGGATTCGGCTGCGGCGACCAACTCGGCGTCGGAGTCGGCAGCGAGCCAGCGCACGAAGGCTCTCAGCTCCGGCACGTAACAGATGGTGGCAGGCTCGTCGCCCAGCACCAGCGCGGAAGCGGTGCCGTGGCCGGCCAGGCTGATCACCTCGGCCAGGTCCTCGACCGCGCAGGCCCGGTCGTAGTCGTCCGGCTGGCTGCCATCGCCGACGATCATGCCGCCCTCGGTGCACCCACCCCAGCGCTGCAGCACGGACACCGGGACGGCCATCAGCGGGCCACCCATCGACTCGACCCAGGTCAGGTCGAGGGGCCTCCGGACAGCACCATGACGATCAGAGCTCATGCACGCAGTGTGCCGTTGACCGGTGACAGCAGGACCCAACCTGCTTTCGGTGCCTATGCCGCCGCTTCCACAAGCCCTTGCAGGGCCGGGAGGGCGACCTGCTCGTCGAAGACCTGGCGGTTCGTGAGGCAATGGTGGAGCTGTCCGAGCACGCGGTTGAAGAGGCTGCGCCGGGCGACGGCGTGCCTGTCTCCGGTGTCGCGGCGTCGCCGGTAGTGGGTCTTGGCGCCGGGTGAAGCGGTGAGGGCTATGAAGGCCCAGAGGTAGCCCGGCGTGGTTGAGCCGGTCGCTCTTCACCCACCGCCTGGTGATGCTGGACTTCTCGCCGGAGGCACGGGTGACCGGTGAGGCCCCCGCATAGGCCTTCAGGCCGCGGGCGTCGGCGAAGTCGCGCTGTCGGTGCGGCCCCCTACAGTTCCGTCATGTCTAACCACCAACCGCCGCAGCCGAATCGCAGGCTGATGCTTGTCGTGTACCCCGCCGACACCCACCTCGACCGTTCCCGTGCCTCCTCCAACGGGATGCGCGGCACCGCCCGCAGTGACCGGGACAACTCGCTCGTCACTCAGGTCGAGCTCTTCGACGCTGACGACCGGTACGGCGACGGCTACAGGGACGGCCTAAGGAACCTCCTCGTCAACTGTGCCACCGACATTCTGGTGAACATCGCTCACACCGTGACGGTCACCGCCTTGGAGGCCGCCACCCCGCACATCGAGGACGGGCTGCGCCGACTCAAGGAGAAGCTGCGACGCCCGCCCAAGAACACCCCGGCCGCCAACGCGGTGCAGGAGGTCGCCCCTGAGAAGCCCACTGCAACTGGCCTCCGGCCGGCGACCGCCGCCGACCGCCCCGACCAGGTGGGCCTCGTCCTGCGTGCCGACCACAGTGACGCCAACGCGCAGGCCGCCCTGGAACGGATCAACACGCGGGCGGTGGAGACATACGGCATCGCCGCGCACTACGCTGCCGGACTGGCCGCGGTAGACGTTGACGGCGAGGCTATGCGTCAGGCCCTGGCCGCAGCCGCGCCCGGCTACGTCGCCGCCGCCCTCGAACGCCTCGCCTTCGACGAGGAGCTTGGCCTGACCCCCGCGCAGCAGAGGCGTCTGTTGGATCGTGCCGCAGAGCTTGACCCCGGCGTGGTCGAAGACTCCATTCGCGTTAACTCCCCGCTCGTGTAGATCGGACGCTCCGATCGTGCCCTCCCGGCCGAACCTGTCTTCGCCCTGAGAGCTACCTGCCACAACCGGCGGCTGTACTCCAGCCGCGGACTGCGGCAGCCGCCCGCCTCCGGTGGATTGCGCCCGCCGCAGGGCAAGAGGACACGCCGCCTGACTCCGTAGGCAGCACGGGACGCTCATGGTCGAGGACGGCGCGTGCGTCCGCCCTGATCCCGGCACGGGCGTGTACCAGCGGGCCACATCCGGTGCGGCGGACTGGCGTGGGCCGCCCGGGCCGGGGACGATCAGCTGTTGATGCCTGCCACGGTGATGGGAAACGGGGCGTACTCCCACGAGGCAATGTCGTACAGGGCCGCTACCAATGCCTGGGCGATGCTCCAGTTCGTAGCAGGCTGGGCCATGGCAGTCTCGGCCAGGAGACGCTGGGCTTCGGGAAGCCACGCGTCGTCCCATCGGCTGTCAGTGATCACCGGTCCGACGCTCAACGCGTCGCGGTCGACGAGCGGGACGGCGACGCCGTCCACGAGCTCGTCGGTGACCGGGATGCAGGCGGCCCAATCTGCGACCCACCGTACGGCCTCCTGCGGCGGGGTGGGAGCGCAGGCGTTCCCAGGCGGAGTTCCGGCCCTCGGCACGAACGAGGCGAGGGTGTACGCGCCGGAATCCGAGGCACTGGGCCAGTCCTCGGTGAATCCGCGTGCTTCCTCGCGCCGGAAGAGCTCGGCGGCGGCCCGTTGCTCGCCTTGGAAGCCCTGGGCTGCGGTGCCCAGAAGCTGCCGTGCCACCGATCCCAGGCAGCCGTCCAGTCTCGACCAGACGGCCAGCGTCCGCAGACAGAAGACCGCACGCAGTCCCTGGCCGCCGAGTGCCACCCGTGCCGCGTTCTCGAGGCGGGCGTGGGCCTGTTCACTGCGGCCGGCCGCCTGCGCGAGTGTTCGCGCCATACCGGGCTGCCCCAGCGTCAGCGCATAGTCCCACTCGTACGTCGTGGGTGCGGTGATGAGCTCGGCCGCGTGCTGCACGAGGAGCGTGTGGTGCTTCGGATGCTGCCGGGCAAGGTCCTCGTCGAGCATCGCCAGGGCCAGGTGGGCGCCGGGGAGCAGCAGCATGTGAGCGGCACTGCCTCCGTCCAGGTCGCGTAGTGCGGCAAGGAGGTCGCCGCGGAGGTGGCGGCGCTTGTTGAACAGGCCTGCTGCGGCCAGTAGCCAGGCCTGGTACCAGGTCTTGTCGGACGCGAGCGTGCCCAGGCGGGGAACGATGCGGGCGTCGGGCCCTTCCAGGAGCGCCCATGCGGCGCAGTACTCCTGGAGGCTCTTCACCTCGAATCCGATGGCGCCGTCCTGTGGGGATACGAGCAGGACCAGTCGGTCGAGGGCGGCCTCGGCAAGGGCGGCCGACAGGTCGTCGGCCTGCCGCGGGTCCTCGGTCTCCTGTACCAGCCGGGCGCGCAGGCGGTCCCTGAGGCTGCCCATCGGCATGGTGACCTCGTCGATGGGTTCGGTGACTGCTTCGTCGGTCTGGAGAGTGAGTCCAGCGTACTGGTGCATCCAGTCGACGTGGCTGCGGTTCTCGGCAAGGAGTTGCCCCGCGGGCCCGGGCTTGTCGGTTTCGCGGGTGTAGACCGTGGCGTAGTACGCCTCGAACAGTTCGTATCGGTTCTGCGGCATCCTCAGGCGCTTCTCCGTCAGGAGGCTCATGATTGTCACCTGGAGCGGAGAGCGCATGAGACGCCTGGTCGTGGGGTTCCCGGCAGCGACCGCGATCCTCTCCACCACGGTCGCGTACATCTCTGGATCGCCCTGGTGGCGCGCCCGTGCGAGTCGGCCTGCGTAGCGCAGGGCGTCCTCCTCGGACATGTCGGCAAGCCTCAGACACTCGAAGTCCTCCGGGTGGAACTCACCGTGGTAGCCCTGCGGCCTGGTGGTGCCGACCACCAGCAGGTCGGCATCCAGAGACCGGGCCAGGAAGATGAGGTCGGCAACTCCTTGCATGACTGCTTCGCGTGCGGGCCGCGCGACCTCGTCCAGGCCGTCGAGGACCAGGAGCCAGGGCGAGTCCCGCAACCATTGCTTGAGCACTGCATCGGTGACACCGCCGGTGCGGCGGCTCACCTGACGGGCCACGAACTGCAGCAGACTGGGTGGGTCCACCTCCGCGACTGCTCGGGCATACGCGTGCAAGGGGACCCTCACCGGCCAGCGGCGGCAGCGCGGAACCGGCAGTTCCATGTAGGAGAGGTCCTGACGCAACGACCGCAGCACGCCTCTTGCCTCTGCCGTCAGCAGCACATCTCCGTCGTCGAACATCGCCACCCGGTAGGCCTGGCAGACCAACTGGCCGAGAGTCGTCTTGCCCTGGCCGGGGCCACCGACCAGCAGGATGTGCGGCCGCCCCTCGCCCGACTGCCCGGACAGACGCATGACACTGTCCCCACGCTCGATCACATGACGGCCCGCCAGGACAGTCCGCGACCCAGTGGAAGACGGCGCGCACTGCGCTTCGAGGTCGACCGCCACCGGTCCGAGCCCGATCCTTCCGGACCCGGGCTCGGCGCCGGCCTGACCCAGACGCAGCCACTGGTCGGCGACGAGTTCTCCCGCGGCATAGGCGCGCATCATGGCCGCCGTGTCGGCCGGGGAGCTGAGCGAGGAGCGCTCGTCCATGAGGTCGGCGAGCGCATCGCTCACCGTCAGGAAGGCACGATAGCTGCGGCGAACACCAGGGTGCATATCGAGGAACCGGCAGATCTCGTCGCGGTGCCACACCGCCCAGCCCTTGAGTGCGATCCCGAGACGCGCGGACTCATGGGCGATGAACCTCTCCATACGGTCGATCCCGCCAGCCCCGGGTGCGGCCGTCAGCCGCACGTTGGTGGCGAAGATGATGAACTCTGGCACCTCGCCACGTCTGGAGTCTGCCGACGCCCAGGCCTCGAACTCCTTCCGGACAGCCTGTTCCAACCACGCGCTATCCGACGGCCGGATTCTGGACAGCTGACGGCACTTCGCCTGGACCACCCCGTACCCGTTCCACTCCTGCCCGAGATGAGGGAAGGGCACCCGACCACGGAACGAGACCTCGCGCCCGCCGTCCCGCCCATCTCCGAACACGCGGGTCCCGGAACCGAGGACACACTTGGCCAGGCTCTGCACAAGATGCTCGAACTCCCGGCTTCCCAGCCGGTCGAGGTCGTAGTCCATCATCCCATTGTGGACCACATCAGCACCCAATTCGCCTTGCCAGGAGCTGACATGACTGATCATCTGTGACCGTCTTCGTCTCCATGAGCCAGGCTGACCCCGCAACTCAGAAGCAGAACCATCGCGCCCGGGGGCAGGTCATGTTTCCGCTGCCAGAGCGACCGCGCCACCGCCACCCCGGCACCGGTCCCAGTTACCCGTCGGCACCAAACCAGCCGCAGCGAAAGTGCGCCCACCGTCGACTTCGACAGCGAGCTCCTCGTCCAAGAGAAACCCAAGCTGCTCGACGACGACCAGCACATCGGTCCACAGGGACAACGGAGTCAGCACGCTCCAGGGGCCAGAGCGCCCGGGGTTGTCAAGCAGAACAGTCTCCGTGTAGCCGTCGCTTCGGCTCTCCCCACGGGCGCGGCCGTCTTCCCAACCCCTCTCCTCGAACCAGAGCCGCTTGACCGCCGCCTCCACGAGCCGCGCGTGCAGTCCCACGGCGAACGGGCGAGTGTAGACCTGCTCCCAGCCGTTGCTGGCGTGGACGGCGAGGCGGGTGTTGTGCTCGGAGTCCTCGCAGATGCCGATCTTTGCCTTCAACGGCTCGGAGGCGCTCTGCAGGAGGTAGACGAGAGCGGGCCGGTCATCCTTGAAACCGGTGCTCTTGCACGCCCTGGAGTTAGAAGCGATTCCCAAACCGAGGGTAGGGTCACGTTTTCGCAGGTGAGGTGTATGGCTGCCGCTCGGTCGGCATGCTCGGACCGCTGTGTCGGTGCGGGGCGTGCTCGGAGGTGGCGGATGCCGTCGGTGCTTGGGGTGTTGGAGATGCGCGAGCTGGTGGCGCTGGCTCGGGCGGAGGAGTTGCGGGCGGAGTTGGAGCGGCTTCAGGCCGCCGTGGTGGAGGCGGAGGAGGCCGCGCGGCGCGCGGTCATCGCCCGGGAGGAGACCGTGGCGGCCCTGGCCGAGTTGGCCGATGAAGCTGTGGTGCCCGAGGCGCCAGCCGGCGGGCCGGTGGTGGAGCCGACCGCGGGATCTGCCGGGCCGCGGGTCGAAGTGCCGTTCTGGCGTGATGGGTTGGGGATCGAGGTGCTTCCGCCCGACTGCGCGCGGATCGTGGCCCTGGTCGAGCGCGACGCGGCCGGTGGCGGGGAAGGCGTGCGGGCCCGGGCGATGCGCGGGCATCTGGGCTGGCCGGCGAGTGATGCGAAGGAGCAGGCCGCGCGGTTTCGGGCGAAGCGGCTGGTCGAGCGGGGCTGGCTGGCCGAGGAGCGTCCGGGGCTGTTCAGGCCGCGGACCGCGTGACGCGGCGGGGCGCGGGGGTTCCGGAGCGGGCCAGGCGGCGGGTGGCCGGGATGCTCGCGGCCCACCAGGCCATCGCCTCGGCGGTGTCGATGCGGGTCTCGTAGTCCCGGGCGAGGCGGCGGGCCCGGATCAGGTGGGAGAAACTGCGTTCCACGACCCAGCGGCGCGGCAGCACCACGAACCCCTTGGCGTCGTCGCTGCGTTTGACGACGGTCAGCGCGAGGGCCAGCACGTTGGTGGCGAAGGCGACCAGCCAGCCGGTGTAGCCGCCGTCGGCCCAGACCAGGGCGATGTGGCGGTGCTGTTCGCGCAGTTGTTCAAGGAGGTCGCGGCCGGCGTCGTTGTCCTTGACCGACGCGGCGGTGACGATGACGACGAGCAGCAGGCCCAGGGTGTCCACGGCGATGTGTCGCTTGCGGCCGTTGATCTTCTTGCCCGCGTCGTAGCCCCGGGTGGCCGCACCGACGGTGGCGTCGGCCTTGACCGACTGCGAGTCGATGATCGCGGCAGTGGGCTCCTCCTTCTTTCCGGCCAGCTCGCGCAGGCGCTTGCGCAGGCGGCTGTAGAGCTCCTTGGTGAAGTCGTTGTCGCGCCAGCGGCGGAAGAACCTGTAGACGGCCCGCCATTTGGGGAAGTCGGCGGGCAGGCTGGCCCAGCGCACGCCCTCGGCGACCAGGTAGCGCACCGCGTCCAGTATCTGCCGGTGGCAGTAGCCCTCCGGGCGGCCCCCTTGCCCGTTCATCCAGGCCGGCACCGGCAGCAGCGGCCGCACGATCGCCCACTCCGCGTCGGTGAGATCGGAGCCGTAGCGGCGGGCCCGGTCCGGCTGGTCGGCGGCGTTCCCGAGCCGGTGTGCGAGGCAATCGCACGACATGCCGGAGCTGGACGCGGACGCAGCGGGCACGCCAGAGTGGAGCACGAGGGCCTCCTGGTTGTTCGTTGACTCGACATCACCGAACCGTGCAAGAGGCCCTTCTTCTATGCGCCGGCCGCGAACTGATCACCCGAACGAGCCTGATGCGCGCGAAAGTTCGAGCGACAGCCATGTCCTCCGGTTTGGGAATCGCTTCTTACAAGCGCCCTGGCCGCGGTACAGGTTGCCCAGGCAAGGGTTGACCGGTCCCTGGCAGTTCATGCAGGTTCCCGACCACGGTGTGTTTGTGCTCTTGAAAGCAGCGGGGTCGTCAGGCAGGAACCGATAGGAGAGCGCCCGCGCCCATGCCTGTTCCTTGCTGAGCGGAGCGTTGGAGGCGCAGTGGAGACATCCCCCCTGCCCTTGCATGACATCGTGGAGACGCGGAGACACCTCTCTGCCGCAGCGCAGGCACTCTCCTGGCCACGGCTCGTCGACGCGGGCGTAGGGGGCAGTGGGCTGGACCTGCCCCTGCCGCACCATGACCGCCTCCGCGTGGTCAGGGTCGATGGCTCGTCTCGCGCAGTACTTGCACGCCATGGCCCCACTGCGGACCGTCTTGATCAGCACCCCAATCGGCTTCGGCCAGCGCGGGCAGCCCTCATTCAGGCAGATGGCCTGGACCCGTGTCGAGTTGTTGGCGTAGGGCTCGAGCAACCTGACGTTCGCTTTGGCGATCGTATGTGCGAGCGTCTCCTCGCCCAGGCGGTACCTATCTGCCAAGGCACGGTCAGCACAGTCGCGGCAGCCACGTGGCGCGTCGCCCTCCTTCTTGGCCTTCTGGGCGATGCTGTCGTACGTCGGGGCGATGTCCGCACCGCATCGGGCGCAGGTGCTTGGCCACTTGTCTCTGGCCTTGGTGAAGGCACCTTTCGGTATACAGCCGTTGCGGAGCATCAGTTGCCGCGCTTGCTCCGGATCCAGGCGCTGCCCAGAAACCAATCCGGGTCCTCCTTCGCGATTCCAATTGAGCCAACGGGCCTGATTCGTATCACAGTTCGACGTTCTCGAAGGCCAGGAGGCGGTCGGGAGCTTCTTCGGTCACCCGGACCTTTGGGGTCGCGGCCCGCAGCTCCTGCGTGTGGGAGCCGCGCCGCTGTGGGGCTGGCAGCGGGGACCCGGGGCCGGGCGGCGGTCCTCATTGCTTCGAAGGGCGGGCGGTCACATGGAGGTGGGGTCAGCCATTCGCATGTCGGCGCTGCAGTGGGAGCAGGGTTCGCTGTTGGCGGGTTTGCCGGGGTGGCAGGTCCGATCGTGTCCGCATTCGCAGAGGAGTCCGCCGGCGGCGTGTGCTGTGGCACAGGTCTGACAGCGGTCCCCGGCCTCGTTCTCGGTGCGGGGGCGGGAGGCGACGGTGTTGAGGGCGTCTGTGATGGAGGCGATGGTGTCGCCGCCGTGGTTGAGGAGGATGTCGAGGAGGCGCTGCTCGATCCAGGCCCGGACCGGGTCGTCGCCGCTCTGGGCGACCGCGTCGTGCCACTGTTGGGGCAGGCGGGCGGCGAGTTCGGTCGGGTCGGTCTCGGCGACGGTCGCGGTCAGAGTGGTGAGCTGCCGGGCGAGTTCGGCGCCGAGGGGGATGCTGTCGCCGGTGGCTGGCCGGGTCCACACACGGCGGTTGGTGGCCGGGCACTGGACGTGCTGCGGCTGTACGGCAGGGGCGGCGCTGCCGCGGTCGATGTGGAGGGGACAGGGGCTGGGGAAGGCGCGGAGGCAGAAGTCCATGAACATGGCGGGGTCCATCTCGCGTTTGTCCCAGCCCCAGGAGGTGGTGCAGCCGCACGGGTGGAGCAGCGGCGTCCAGTGCGTGTCGGTGGGCGGCGCGGTGTTCTCGTCGGTCCGGCTGCGCTGGTAGGGGACGCGTCGCAGGAAGTCTTCCTGCAGGCGCCCCATGACCTCCTCGACGTGTTCAGGGGTGGGGTCCGGTGTGTCATGCGGCGCCCACGGGGCGTGCCGCAGATGGGCCAGGGCGGTGCGTGCGCGCTGGTCGCGGGGGAGGGCGGGGTGGGCGTCGTGCTGGCGGCGGGCGTCCGCCGCGGCGGCTTCGAGGGTGGCGTGGAGGCGGAGCAGCTGCAAGGGGTCGAGGATCAGGCGCACGGGGCGCCGGCTGAACGGGGCGCGGGCCTGCAGGACGACGTGGCCGCTGTGGTGGAAGAGCAGGAGCTCGCTGTCGGGCGCCGCTGCTGCGGCGCTGTCCCAGTCCTGTCCGCGCAGGTGGCGTTGCATGGCCTGGATGAGGGCGAGGGGGTTACCGCTAGGGACGGTGGAGAAGACCTGGTGGGCGAGGGGCCGGTACTCGGGTTCGGCGGCCAGAGCCAGTGTGCGAAGGCGGGCGGGGAGGTCGGGGAACCCGTTGACGGGCAGGGCGACGCAGGCGGATGCCACGTGGCGCAGCACGGGTCCGCATCGCAGGGTGAGGCAGCCGCTCCAGGAGCTGACCTGGGTCGCGTCGACGATCATGGTGGTGGGGGCGGTGGTCCGGGTCTTGGTGCGAGTGGCCATGGTGGCGCGGTTCCTTGTCTGTGGGGCGGAGGGTCAGGCGGTGTCGCTCGTGGCGCACCTGGGGTGGCTGCAGGGGCGCGGGCAGCCGTCGAGTTCGGGCTCCCAGGTGTTGTCCTCGACGCAGTCGCCGCAGATGTCGGGGTGGCCGGGGACTTCTTGGCGGCCGCACTGGATGCAGCACCATTCGTCGCAGCGCGAGCAGCCGTCCTCGTAGCGGGCGTCGTGCTGGATCCCGGCCTGGGCCCAGGCGGCGGCGAACGAGAGGCATTCCCCAATGCACGGGCGCCCGCGGGCCAGCTGCGCGGTGGGGAAGGAGGGGAGGACAGCGGGCTCGGACGGGTCCGGGGGAGGGATCGGCGGGGTGGCGCTGTCGGTCACGGGTCTGGCTCTGTCGCGGTGGTGCGGGTCAGTAGGGGTCGTCTTCGTCGTTGCGGCCCACGAGGAGTGAGGCGAGCAGTTCGCGGGTGATGGCTTCCTCGCCGGTCTCGATGGCGAGTTGGGCGGCTTCGCAGATCAGGTAGGACAGGGTGGTGATGTAGCCGCCGGTGCGCTGGTGCAGGTAGGCGGCGAGGTCGAGCAAGGTGTCGGGCTTGTGGTGGTACAGGCGCAGGTCCTTGTCGAAGGCGCGCAGGACGGTCAGCCACGTCTCGGGGTCGTCCTCGGTGTACGGGATGGGGTTGGTGGTGATGACCGGGTAGGGGCTGCGGTAGTTGGCGGCGCGGGCGGCGATGCGGTTGCCGCGCAGGCCAGCCTGGACGATGTCGCGGGCGCCGGAGCCGCAGTAGACGATCGTGAGGCCGAGCTCGTCGCGCAGCCAGGTCAGGAACGAGAACGCGGAGGCGGTGTTGGCGTCGCTGAGCCGGTTGATGCCGTCGATCAGGACGAGTTGGGTCTGCGCTTTGGCCAGCCTGAAGCGGACGGGCCCGGTCAGGTCCGGGACGCGGGTCGGCACGGCTTCGGGGTTCTTGGTGTAGGGCATCTCGAAGAAGTCGGCGAACAGCAGCGCCCAGTCGGCCGGGGTGATGATCGACGGAGGGACGTTGAGGTGCACGACGGGCACGAAGCCGGTGTCCTTCGGGCGACGGGCGGCGACGCGGCCCTGGTAGGCGCGGCCGAGCATGCGCAGTACCACGGTCATGCCGGTGTCGTGCTCGCCGTCGATGATCAGTCCGAGCTGTCCCTCGCTGCGGGGTTCGCTGGCCCGCAGCAGCTGCCAACACGCTGCGAGGGCCCTCTCGACGGCCGGGGTGCTCACGATCCGCATCGCCGCGTGGTACAGCATCCGGGGGTCGTCGTCGAGGACGGGCGTGTCCGGCGGACCGGCTTTGAGCTCGGGGACGGTGACGACGCGGTTGACGAAGGTGTTCCAGCCGGTGGCTGTCGTCAGCCTGCCGGGCCTGCGGAGCGGGCCGGGGGCGGGTTCGTGCTGCAGGGTGTCGAGGTTGAACGTCATTCGGTCTCCGCGGTGTCGGTGGCGGGTGAGCGGCGCACGCGCAGGCCGCCGAAGAGGGTGTGGGCGGCGTCCGACAGGGTGCGGGCGACGAAGGCGCGCGGCTCGGCGGCCGGCGGGCGGGGGAGCGGGACAGCGCCGACGCCGACGCCGACGCCGACGCCGACGCCGACGCCGGCGTTGGCGTTGGGGGCGGGGGCAGGGGTGGGGGCGGTGTCGCAGGCGTTGGGGGCGGTGCTGTCGGGCGGGGGAGCGGTGAACAGGGCGGCCGGGTCGCCGTCGAGGGTGCGCCGCGCGGCGACGCCGGCGGGGTCGATGCGCGGGATGTTGGCGTAGCGGTCGACGAGCGCGGGTTCGGGGACGCGCACGGTCGCCTCCGCGGGGGCGGGTGCCTGGCGGTCGGTCACGGCCGGGGGCCGCGCGGCCCTGCGGCGCAGTGCGGACACTTCGCGGGCGATGGCTTCCTCGTCGTCGGCCTCACCGCCGCGTTCCTGGAACGCGGCGGTGGCCTCCTCCCACAGCCACTCGGTCCACGGGTCGGCGATCAGGTGCTTGTGGATGAAGTCGACGGGGATCCATTCGTCGCTGCGGTGGTCGCGCAGCCACACGGTCTCCGGCTGGTACGGGTGGTAGCGCACCTCCCACCGCATCCGGTTGGGGCCCCACAGCCCGGACGGCACCCCACGCATCGGGTTGAGACGTGCACCGTCGTAGGTGCGCCGGTTGAGGCGGATGCCCTTGTCGGTGACCCGCGCCCAGGCGGTCGGCAGCAGGTGCAGCACGTCCTCGTCGGACAGCGGAAGCGGCAGGTGGCCGCAGGCCGCGACGTGCGCGGCGTACGCCTGGTTGGGGGTGAGCGCCGGCATCGCCGGGTGGAAGGGGTTGCGCAGGCCCTCGTGGGGCCGCTGCTGCCAGTGCAGGCTGATGAACTGCTGCAGCAGGTCGTTGATCTCGTCGATCCGCCAGAGCCGGCCCTTCTCCACGTCCTTGCCGCGCCGGCTGAGGTCGGAGCCGGTGTACCCGGCGACGAACTGGCAGAACAGCGACTTGATCGCGGCCATGGTCCGCTCCACGATCGCCTTGTCGGTGGGCGTACGGGTGCGGGCCGGGCGGACGCTGATGCCCAGGTGCGCGCACGCGTCGGTGAACACCTGGCTGGTGAACACCTTCCCGTGGTCGATGACGACCATCGTCGGCACGATGACCGGCCGGGCGGCCGCGCCGGCCATCCGCGGGTCGGCCTCCAGCAGCTGCGCGTACGGCAGGTCGCTGTTCTCCGCCAGGGCCAGCGGCGACCAGTGCCGGTCGGCGATCTGGGGCGCCAGCATCTGCGCCAGCAGCAGGCTCGCGTCCACACCCTTCGTGGCCCGGCCACGCCGGCGACGCCGCTGGCCCCGCCGCCCGGAGCGGCCGCCCTTGCCCTTGTCCTGGGCGGTGCTGTCGGCGTACGCGCTGCTGTACCTGGGCCGGACGATGCTGGCCAGGATGCTGCGGGTCGCCACGTCGATCGCGATGGTCAGCTCCAGTGAGACCGGGCGGCCGTCCTCGCCCCGGGCCACGATGTCCAGGCCGGTGGTGTCGATCTCCACCCGCTCGCCGGGCAGTTGGGCGACGATCGTCGCGAACGGCGGCTCGGGCCGGTTCGCCTCGTCGTCCTGCCGGCGGCGCGGCGCCGTCAGGTCCTTGACCCGGATCCCCAGCTTCTTCAGCAGCGCGTAGAACGAGGACACCGGCGGAACCAACTCGCGCGCCAGCGAAGGGAACTGCCGATTCAACGCCGTCTTGAGCCGCTCGTACAGCCGCATGGCGTTGCCGACCGACTCCCGCCGCTTGCGGGAGCGCTCCACGAGCTTCAGCAGCAGCTCCACCACCCGGGTATCGGCGCGGCCCAGCTCACTGCGGGCACGGGTACTGCGGTCGTCGACCAGCCCCCACAGGCCCTGCGCCAGCCACGCCCGGCGCTTGCGCTCCACCGTCCCGGCCGACGCACCCTGCCAGCCCATCGCCTGCAGCTCGGCCGCCTTCGCCTCGTAGCGCTGGGCGAGCGTGCGCACGGCCGGGTCGTACTCCGGCCGGGGCGGGCTCCCGGCGGGCGCGTGGGGGTGGAGACCGGTGTGGACCTCGACGACGTGCTGCTCCCACTCCCGCGCCCGGGCGGCCACCTCGGGGCGCACGTTCTGGAGCCGGGAGAGCGGCAGAAGGGATTTTGTGCGGGCGGAGCGGCCGAGGACCTCGAAGCCGGGGGAGCGCAGCAGGTACGAGGCCAGCACCACCGTGTACTCCGCGCCCGGCCCGGCGGCCTCTCCGTCGATCGCCTCGTCGTCCGCGCCGGGCGGCGGGCTTTCGTCGACGAGGGTCACCGCACTCCCGGCGATCTCGACGACCAGGTGCGGCCGGTCCCGCCACCGCACCCGGTCGCCCAGACGCAGCTCCTCGTGGAAGGCACGCTGCTGCGGCAGTGCCGCCGGGGCGCTCACCGGGCCCGCCCGGCGGCCGACACGACGCTGGTCGGCACCAGCGGGGTCTCCCAGTCGAACCTCAGATCTTGCCTCCACACCAGGTGGTAGGCCCGGGCCAGGGCGGACATCGGGGGCAGGCCCGCCGCCGCGGCCCCCTCGCGCAGCGGCCGCGGCCGCGCGAACGCGGCGAGCAGCGCCTGCCCGCCGGCGGCGTCCCAGTGCCGCGGGTGGCGGAACTGCGCGGCACGGAAGAGGTTCGCGGTCCGCACGGCGCTGCTCGGCACGGGAAGACGCAGACGCCATCCCGCCGCAGAGCAGACATCCCGCAGGACCGCCTCAATCTCGCGCCAGCGGTCCTCGGGGCCTGCCGTGCGGGCGGGAGGGCAGACCACCAGCAGCCGCGACCCGCTCGACTCCCGCGCGACGAAGTCGCCGACGACGGTCTCCTCCCGGCCCGCGCACGTCCACGAGAGCCGGACCGGGGCGCCGGAGTACGCCACCACGCAGCGGTCGAAGTCCAGCTCCACCGCCACGCGCTCGCGCTCGAGCCCGGCGAAGCCCACCAGCTTCCCCGTGGTCGCCCACAGGGTGGTCGTCGCACGGCTGCCCCGGTGCGCGGCCGGCCGCCACACCGGGCCCCGCTCCTCCAGCGGCTCACCCGCCAGGGTGCCCGCCGGGGCCTTCACCAGCCTCCCCGCGCGGTCCAGGAACTCCGCCTCCACCAGCACAGCCATCAGCAGGCCCTCCGACCCGTCAGCAATGAGGAATCCCCGCCCCGGCCGAGCCGCGCAGCGCGCAGCTCCGACCGCACGTGGCCGCGGCAGGCCGAACACGTGCGGCGGAGGAAGATCCGCGGCCGGGCGGAAGAACACCACCATGGCGTATCCACACAGACGGCCGAAAGCCAGAAAAATCGAACACGGACCATCGATGGAAGTCCGAGGCGCACGCGAGCGGAGTGCGCCGGCCGATTCGCGCCCCCGCCCCGATGTCGCGCCGCCGCAGGTAGAACGCTGCTGAAACGGTTCTGAAAGCACTTTTCGAGAAAGCGAATTGACGGGCCGTCGGGTCATACTGCTGCGCAGCGCGCCAAGCCGGGCGCCGCACGCCGCCTAGTCGACAGGAATCCGATGTGACCGACCAGGGCACCCCCACGCTGTTCGAGCTCACGCTGTCCGAGTTCGTGGAAACGGCACTCAAACGGGATCTGCCGGCGCCGCCGACGTTCCCCGAAAATCCCAGGGGAATCCGCGAGGGGGCCGGCTACCTGGCGCGTGAGTTCGCCAAGGTGCTGAAGGTCAGCTCCACCAGCGTCCGCAACTGGGAGAGCGGCCGGCGGGGCCAGGGCCCGGAGTGGCGGGTCTACTGCCACCTGCTCCACCACCTGGAGAGCCGGGCAGACCCCCACGCCGTCGCCGCCCCCGCACCCGTCCGCCCGCCGGCCGTCGTGCCCGCGCCCCGCAGCGCCCCGCCGCCCCCAGCAGCAGCCCCTGCCCGCCCGGTGGCGGCCGCGGTGCCGTGGACCGCCCTGCCGCAGTGGAGCGAACCCGCTCCGCCTCCGGTGCCGCGCCACACCACCCTTCCGCGCGGCCACACGGGCTCGGTCGCCGTCCTGTCCGCCGCCGCAGGCGAGTTCACGGTGAACCTGCCCGACGGGCGCAGCGGCCCCTGCCCCCTCACCCGCCCCGAGGACCTTCCCCACCTCGCCGCACAGCTCGGCCTCACCCCGTGGAGCGCGGCGACGAACGGAATCAAGGGATCGGACCGCAAGCTCCCGCCCGTCCTGGCCCTGACCGCGAGCGCCACCCACGCCCTCGGCCTGCCCCCCACCTGCCACGGCACCCACCAGGACACGGCCGCCGAGATCCTCGACCGGACCGGCCGCGACGGCACCGGACGCCCCGTCGGCGCCTGGAGCCACCTCGGCCTGCCCAACAGCGTGGGCCTGCAACTGCTCGTCCTGCCCTGGACGCCCCCCGCAAGCGCCCTCGCCGAACTGCCCTCGCCCACCCACACCGCCCGCATGCTCGGCGAATACACCGCACGGGTCATGCCGCCCATCGCACCCCCGTCCCACTGCGGCGTCGACCTCATGGGCCTGACCCGCCCCGAACTCGCGGCCAACCACCTCCACGACCCCTTCCCGGGACCCGCCCGCGGCAGCGTCCGGCTGTGGGCCCGCACCCCCAGCACCAGGGAACTCAAACGCGACTCGGTCGTCGTCGCGCTGCGCACCACGCTGCCGTTCGTCAACGCCGCCTCGTCGGACACGCGCCTGCCCGTCGCGCAGCCCAGGCACTTCAACAACCCCGCCTTCGACCGCAAGAGGGCGGGCCGGTGGCTGGTCGACCTGTCCGGCTTCCCCCACGACGAGCGGATGCCGGTCCCGTTCACGGCCGACGGCCGGCCCTGCGACGGCCCCGACTGGTACCCGACCGCGGCCGTCGCCTACGCCGCCCAGCGCATCGAGGTCAGGCCCCTCGAGGGATGGCTGTGCCCGGACGGAGGCAAGCCCTACCTGGTGCCCTGGTACGAGCGGCTGCGGGACGCGCAGATCGCGGTCCTCCAAAGGACCGGCGTCAGCACCGAGCACCGGCGCGATGCGGCCCCGGAACCCGCGCGCATGCTCGCCGATCTCCTGGGGATGCGCGAGCACGCCGACCCGGTCGACCTCGCCGTCCTCGACGCGATCGCCGAGACCGAGGCCGCGGCCGTCCTCGAACCCGCCGAGGGCGAACCCGGCTGGGCGGCCTACGCGCGTGAGGAACTTCTGGCGCGGGCCGCCGCGAACCTGCACCGCAAACTCCTCATCACCTCCCGCGCCACGCTCCTGTTCCCACTCGCCGTCACCCCCCACCTGGTCCTCTACAGCGCCCCGAGCCCCGACGTGTTCCACGTGATCGCCCGCGAACACCCGAAGGACGCTCCCGCGAGCTTCTCCCTCGGCGGGCGGCCCGGAGGCGTCCAGCCGGCCGGCTACGCGGCCCTGGCCGACTACACCGACCTCGTCGCCTGCCTGCAGCCAGAGGACCCCGCGGCCCCGGCCCTCCTGAACAGCCTGCTCACCGCCTCCGGCGCCCACTGACCACCGACCACCTTGACCGGGAGACCCATTGCTCCTCTACGCCTTCCAGGACGAAGCCGGCCGCTGGCACGGCGACCCCGACACCGAGACCCTCGACGGGCACCCCGGCACCGGCACCCTGCGACACCAGCCGCGCCCGGGTGGCTCCACGGCCTTCGCGTGCCAGCGCCTGCACGTCCTCTACGGCCCGTGCCTGCTGGACCCCAGCGCCGTCGAGGTGCAACTGGAGGACGGCATGCGCCTCGCCCTCACCTGGCGCGTACTGGAACTCCTCGAAGGCGGCCCGGACCCGCTGCCGCCCGCCCCGCGCGGCGCTGACGCGGGCGCCCGGCCCCGGCCCCTGTCCGCGATCCCGCCGCCCCGGACACCGGGCGGCGTCCCGGGCCGGGCCCGGGCCTGGACGCCGGAGGAGGACGCGTACTGCTACGCCGCCGCAGGGGCCGCGCCCGAGGCCATCGCGGCCCACCTGGGGCGCAGCGCCAAAGCCGTACGCTTCCACCTCGCCAAGCTCCACCTGGAGCCCTTCCCCATCGAACTCCTCCCGCCCCTGAGCGTTCGCCAGGGCAAGCCCGCCGCCGACCCGAACTCCCACCGCGCCCAGGTCATGCGCGACCACCCCCGCGCCTACCTGCCCTGGACACCGGAGGAAGAGGAAGCCATCGCGGACATGGCCCGCAGCGGGGCGGACATCGAACAGATCGCCGCCGCCCTGCAACGCCAGCCCGCCGCGGTCATCGGACGGATCAGCCGCCTCACCGACGGCAACCCGCTCACCGACGCACTCTGGTTCCCGCCCCCCTGGGACGACGATGACGACGATAAGGCCCCTGCCACCTGACCCACGGACAGCGACGACACCCCGCCACACGGCCACGGTGCACGCACCGGAAGCCCGGGCGGCCCGCCCCGGGGGAGGCGCACCGCGCCACGCCCCGCACTGCCGTCCAGGCCCTGCATCTTGAATGCCAATCAAGAAGCTGTATCTTGATTGGCATGAGTGCTGAACAGGAACGGCCGCGCCTGGTCCCGACCGGCACCTGCTGGTGCGGCTGCGGAGCCGAAGCCGCCATCGGAGCGTTCTTCGCCCGCGGCCACGACAAGATCGCCGAAGCCGCCCTCCTCGCCGTCCGCTTCGACGGCTCCGTGCCCCGCCTGCTCCAGGAACACGGCTTCGGACCCGCCCGCTCCGTCACCGACGAAGCCGTCCGCCAAGGACGGTGGCACGCCTGCCCGACGGACGGCTGCGACTACAAGGGCGCACCGGCCGGCCTGCGCCTGCACCTCAAGAAGCCGCATCACTGAACCCCCAGCACCACCCGACCTCCCGTCCGTCCAGGAAGGACACGCCGTGGACAGCAAGGCCTACAACCAGGGCCTGGCCGAGCTGCGCGCGAAGCGTGACGACATCGCGTCCCTGCGCAAGGAACTCGCCCAACTCGAGGCCGACCGCGACCGGCGGATCCAGGCGCTCGCCGCCTACCCCAAGGCCAACGCCGACCGGCTCGCCCCCGCAGCGGGCCTGAGTGTCGGTCAGATCGTCGCGCTCGCCCCCGCCCTCGCCCCTGACACCGCCCCCACCGCGCCGCCGACCGCCGCCAGCGCGGCACCCGAAGTGCCCGAGCAGCCGGCCGAGCCGAAGCCCGGCACCGTGGCACACCTTCCCGCCACGCCGCCGGCAGTGGAGGCGCAGCCGTCCGCCCCGGGCCCGGCCGCGCCCGACGGCGCCCGGCCCCCTGCGGCGGCCGGGCAGCCGAAGCCGGGGGCGCCGAGGGAGCTGCCGTCCATCCCCGACGGCGCCGAGGGCGACGGCTGGACCCGCCCGACGGCGGGCCTGGTCTCCACCCGCCCGAACTTCACCCACCAGCCCCGCCAGATGGCGTTCCTCGACACCGAGACCGGCGTCCTCGTCCACCGGGACCAGCAGGTCCGCCTCGACCTCGGTACCCGCACCGTCGCCGAGATCATCACCGCCGTCTACGCGACCGTGCCCGCCTCGGTGGAGCGCATCTACGTCACCGCCGGCGACCCCTGGCACCGCGACGCCGACCAGCACCCGTTCCTGCGCGACGCCGTCGCCGCCTGGCTCTCGGGTCCCCTCCCGGACGGCTGGACGGTCGAGACCAGCCGCACCCGCGACCGGATGGCCGGCCACCTCGTCCACGAACGCCGCCCGGTCGGACGGTGGCAGCGAGGCAACCAGCACTGCGAAATCCGGTCCGTGGGGGAGTGGTTCGACCCGGCCGGAGCCGACCCCGCCACCGTCCGCGACGCCTTCGTCCTCCTGTGGCAGCACCTGCGCCACCACTGGCACGACGTCGTCCTCCTCGGATCGCCCTCCCAGACCGGCCGCGACCTGTGGACCCGCACCATCCCCGCCAAGACCGGCGCCAAGTGGGCCGACGGATACCCCGTCATGAGCGAAGACATCCGCGGCCTGCTCCACGCCACCGCCGGACAGGGCCGCACCGAACTCCTCACCCCGCCCACGGTCCCCACCCAACTCCCGCGCTGGGTCGAACTCGACCGCACCTTCGCCTACGCCAAGCACTGCTGGGCCTCCGGCGTCGGCGAACCGCAGCGCGTCACCGCCGCGACCTTCGCCTCCTGGAGCGAGAAGGAACAGACCAACGCCCTCTTCGCCCCCTCCCACTGGCACATCCGCGTCACCGTCCCCAACGGCTGGAACCACGTCGGCCTGCTCCCCGCCCCGATCACCGGCGACAAGGCCTGGGCCTACCCCGCCCAGGGCGGCCACACCTTCACCACCTGGGCCGGCGGCGCCGAAGTCAACCTCGCCCTGCGCAACCCCCTCCAACCCTGGCGCATCGAGATCCTCGACGGCCTCCTGTGGGAGAGCAGCACCCCCCTGCGAGAGTGGTCCACCCACCTGCGCGACGCCTGGAACGCGTTGCGCTCCATCTCCGAGGTCCACACCGACCCCCGGCAGCGGCAGGCTGCCGCCCTCGCGGCCCGCGCGGTGCGCAGCATCCTGCTGTTCGGCATCGGCGGCTTCGCCCAGCGTCCCCGCATCATCACCGGCCAGACCCCCCTCGGCTCCGAGCACCAGGTCCCCGACGGCGCGCAGATCACCGGCGTCACCGACACCCACGTCACCTGGCAGCAGAACTCCGGCTTCTCCCGCGACCCCAACGCCCACCCCGAATGGGCCGCCGGGGTCTGGTCCGCCGCCCGCGCCGCCCTGCTCTCCACCCGCATGCGCGAGGACAACATCAGCGTCGGCGCCCTCCACCTGCCGCCCGGCAGCATTATCGCGTTCCGCACCGACGCCATCTACACCACTACTGAACCGAACTGGCCCTACCACGGACAGCCCGGCGAATACCTCCTCAAGGGCCGCATCCCCGAACCCGTCCCCGCCCCCACCACGGACGACGCGTTCTACACCCTGCAAGCCGCCGGCCGCGCCCTCCACGACACCGAACCCGCCCCACAGTAGAAACCACGAACACCCCCGCCCCCGCACCCTCGACACCGACAGCCTCCACCGGAAGAAGGTGAGCCCCCGTGCCCGACCGCCGACGCCGAGACCGCAACACCCCCGCAGCGCAGCCACAGCAGACCGAGGCCGCACAGCTCACCCAGCAACTCCTCGACGCCGGCTACACCAAACGCCACGTCGCCCAGATCCTCGGCCGCGACCCCAGCCTCGTCTCCCAGTTCTTCACCAAAGGCAAAGGCGCCGCCTTCGTACCCGCGCTGCGCCGCGCCCTCGAGGCCATGCACACCGGCGCCGCCACCACCCCCGAAGAACTCCACGCCGTCGTCGACACCCTGGTCCAACGCCGCACCACCGCTACCGGCCGCAACGCCAGGGTCCGCGCCAAGAACGTCGTCGGCGACACCCACCGCAGCAGCCTGGCCCGCGCCGGAAAGCAGCACATCGCCTCCGGCGCCTCCCGCCTGCGCCCGGTCATCGCCGGGCAGGCCGAGGTCGGCGGCCGCGTCGCCTTCACGGTCCGGGCCAAGAGGAGCGCCTTCGTCTACGACGCGGGCAGTCCCGACGACTCCCCGGGACTTCGCCGAGGCGTGGTCCAACGCGCCGACGGCACGGAGGAACGCTCCTACGGCGCCGGCCTCGGCCCCGGGCAAGCAGGCCTCGACGCCACCGAGTGGAAAGGCCGTGTGGACGCGGCAGGCGGCGACGTCGCCGCCGCGGTCAAGGCGTGGCTCGTGTCCACCCACCGACTCGCACCAGATGCCGTGATCACGCACCTCGAGGTCCGAGGCTGGAGGCCCGCAGGACGGACCTGACCCGGGTCCGGGCGTGACCGAGCGTCCCCGTCGGCCAGCGGGTGCTTCAGCCGGCCGCTTGGACTGCTTGCCGTCAGTCGGCCGCGCTCGCCGGGTATGGCAGCAGTCGGTCCTGGATTCGACGGAGCAGGGTGGCCTCGACCCGATCGGGCGCAGAGGGGGAAAGCCGCACGCCTACTGGGTCCGTCGAATCGCCTCATTCAGCCTGCAGGCCTCCAGCCAGGTCATGACCGCTCTGCGGGCCCTTCCTGGGTGAAGGCGCCATGGGGCGGGGCGGCCGACGCTTCGGAGCGGTTCACTTTGCCGATGGTAATTGACACCGCGTTCCATATTGTCGTGACGGTATGTCAGGCACGCTGGCCGGGGATCCCATTGCGATCACCAGATTCGGCTGGTCGGACCGATGCCCGCCAAGGGTGATAGTGGACATCTCCTTCTCCAAGTCGCACTTTTGGTTGTCCGTCAGCCTACGACCCTCCCAGGACTTGACGGGTCCTCGGGCACTCTACGCGTGAGTGTGCGTCAGGTAGAGGATTGATCGAGTCTCTCGCGCCTCTTCATCATTTTTCAGTGATCGGGTGATGCCGGATCGGCAGGCGTCAAGTGACTGAATCTGGCGGGGATAGCCATCAACCCCGGTGCTTGTTTTATTTTCTCTGGTCAGCCATTGGCATGCAGAAGCTTGATCTGGTCGCGGACCCCACGGCGAATTGCGTCGGCATCCCCAGAGATCGCTGAAACATTGGAAGGAAACCCGGCGCCAGACGGGTCCACGGCAGCGAATCGCTTGGTAGGGTTTCTTTCTGCTGATTCCCTAACCGCAGAATTGGCCCTGCTGCCGGTGGAGATAATGAGGTCGCATCTCCGGTTGAGAAGTGACGCCACGTGCGGAGATGCGGGCCCTTCGAGTGGGAGGTCGAGTCGCTGAACGTTAGCCTTCTGACCTGGTGCTTCTTCCCTCATCACTTGCCAGGTCAGGTCGCCCGCGCTACTTGTCGTCGCTTCCGCCGGGTCGGTGATGAGGCATGCAAGGCCACGCCCGGAAACATCATCGACCTTCACCTGGTTCTTCTCGTCCGAGTCTAGGAAGAAGGTGGCCAGCGCGATGCCTGCCAGGACTATCAGGACGATTGCCAGGGCATTGCGTCGGTGCCACAGATGCTTGGCGGAGGGCACGACTTCTCCCTTTCTTTGCAGCGGGCAAGAGTTGGCCGATGGATCGCCAGCGCGACGCAATGACATAGCAAATCATGCGGCGACAGTCAATCGCTGGAGGTCGCCTGCGCGGCAGGGGTGGAGCCGGTTTCAGGGCGCCTGCGCGACCCGGTGATTCTATGCGCAGTCGCGGCTGGTCAACTCCTGGCTCTGTGTAACGGAATCGTATAGATCGTGACACGACTCTCTAAAATCTTTGCCTGCTGTCATGGACCAAATCGGGCGTGTCCGTAGCGAAGTCACCTAATAGGGAGAGTCTTGGTTCGTACTTTGCATTGCGCTGAAGCAGGCAGACCGGATAGATCTGCGTGTTCCTAGCCCGTTCCGGGCTCGCTTTGCCTGCCAAGGAGTTGACCGTGCCTCGGTCGTCGTCGCGTCACCGTTCCGTTCTGGCCACGCGCCTGTGGTCCCTGGTGGCGGTTGTCGCGGTCCTCGTCCCGCTCTCCACGGAGCCTGCCTGGGCCTTCACGGCGCTCCAGGCTCAGGTGGCGGCTACGCCCAGTACGCCCAAGCAGCTCTCGGGTTCGGCAGACGGCCGGCCTGCCCAGGTCCCGTCGGATGCCACCAAGGCCAAGGCCAAGGGCGCTGGCGTTGCCGGCCGGGGACACGTTCCGGCTCCTGGGGAACAGCCCCAGAGGTCTGACGCGCCGGGAAGTTCGGGAGAGCGTCCCTCGACCAGTCTCGGACAGGAAATGCCTGTCCACGGCGTCGATGTACCTCAGGCCGCCACCCGGCGCATGGACGAGAGTGGCGCGAAGCGGGCAAAGGACACGTTCCGGGAAGAGAAGACCGGTCCGAGCGCAGGTGAAGAGTCCGCGACCACCGTCCAGGGCCCCCCGTCGGCCGGCACGGAGATCCCCGCCGAACGGACCGAGACCTCGTCCGTCTTTCTGAATCCTGACGGCACGAAGACCGTCCGCATGTATACGAGGCCGGTTCACTACAAGAAGGCCGACGGCTCGTGGGACGACATCGACACTGCCTTCTCGCAGGGACGTGACGAGCGCTGGCACGAGGCTGCAAACAAGCCGATGGCGTCGTTCGCGCGGAAGGCGGACGAGCCGGCGCTGGCCAGGTGGACCGTGGACGCCGACCACCAGGTGTCCTACAGCCTCAAGGGAGCCCGCAACGCCGTTGGCAAGGCGAAGGGCAACACGCTCACCTTCCGCGATGCGATGAAGGGCGCCGACCTGCTGTACGAAGGCAACGCGGTCGGTATCAAGGAGACCCTGATCCTGCACGACGCGTCGGCCCCTTCGACGTGGACCTTCCCGCTGGCGCTCACCGGTCTCACCGCGTCGTTGGACAGCAGCGGCAACGCCCAGTTCACCGACGCCGAGGGCAACATCCGTCTGACGATTCCGCGCGGTTACATGGAGGACTCCGCCGTCGACCCGAAGTCGGGAGAGGCGGCCCACTCCGACGCGGTCACCTACCAGCTGACGACGGTCGACGGCGTGCCGGCGCTGGTCGTGAGTCTGGACCAGACGTGGCTCCACGACCCCCAGCGCGTGTTCCCGGTGAAGGTCGACCCGACGACCAACACCACCGTGAACGCAGGCAAGTCGACCTACGTGATGTCTCCGTTCACGGCGAACTACTCCTCGGACGCGGAACTGAAGGTCGGCACCTACGACGGCGGCAGCCACATCGCCAACAGCTACCTCTACTTCCCCGCTGTCTCATCCGCCCTCTACAACGACTACGTCCTGTCCGCCGGACTCGCGATGAACAACATCTGGTCCTACGACTGCGGCCGGCACGACGTCTACGTCAAGCAGATCACCTCCGCGTGGAACCCCAGCACGATCAACACCTATCCAGGCGTCAACCTCGCCGGCGGCGTCGTCGGGCAGGGGAGCTTCGGCGCCGGTACCGGCTGCTCCAACGGAAGCTCGTGGGAGAACATCGACCTCGGGGACGACCCCTCGGCTGCAGGCTCCCAACTGGTGAACAGCTGGGCACACGGCGGAGCCAACTACGGGCTCGCAGTCACCGCCAGCACCTGGGACTCCAACTCGTGGAAAAAATTCTCCAGCGTCAACTCCAGCTACCCCCCGTACCTGTACGTCACCTACACCGACTGGGCGGCGAACATCGGGCTCGCCGGGAGCTACGTCTCACCCACGGCAACCACCAGCGGATCCCAGCAGGTCACGCTGACGAACGTCGCAGCGAACTGGTGGAACTCCTCCAGCATGCAGCTGAAGGCACGTATCTACGACTCGCAGATCCGGGAGGTCGCCAGCGGGCCGCTGACCGGCGTCCCCGGGCTGGTCAAGACGGGTGAATCCGTCACCATGACCGGCATCATCCCGCCCCTTCCCACAGGTCAGAACTTCTCCCTCTGCTGGGACGGCTATGTCGGCGGCACAGCGTCACTCCACGACAACTACGGTGTCCCCTGGCAGAACTGCTTCTCCGTGGCCTCCCAGAACGCCCCACCCCAGGTGGACACGTTCGAGCCCGCTGACGGCACCGTGGTCGGTGTCCTGTCGCCACAGCTGTACGCACTCGGGCATGACCCAGACAGCTCCCCGGGCACCGGCCTGGACTACGACTTCCAGGTCTACAGCGTCCCCGAGGCAGGCGACCCGCAGCTGGTCGTCGAGTCGGGATGGCAATCGAACACCTCGTGGACAGTTCCCGCCGGAAAGCTGAGCTGGAACACGACCTACCTGTGGACCGTGAAGGTCGGCGACCACGGGACCGAAAGCGCGTTCACGCCCTTCAAATCGTTCACAACCACCGTGCAGCAACCGCTGATCACCTCGCGCCTCGGAGAGACCGCGAGTGACAGTTCCGGCAGGTCGTTCGACGCAAAGGTCGGCAACTACACCACAAGCGCCACCGATGCATCTGTCTCTGCGGTGGGACCCGACCTCGAGGTCGCACGCTCCTACAACTCGCTTGACCCCCGCACCTCCACTCTCTTCGGAGCCGGCTGGGCCTCCGCCTACGACATGAGCGTCGTCCCGGACGGCGACACCAGCGGATCGGTGGTCCTCACCACCGCCAGCGGCCGCACCGAGCGATTTGGCCGTAACGACTTCCAGCTCACCCAGCTCGCAGGCATCGGCGACCAGACCGGCGACGGCATCGACGATGTCGTCGCGGTCGACTACGCCACCGGCAAGCTCTGGCTCTACCCCGGCCCCGACTACTCCCAGACCAAGCGCCGCCTGCTCGGCGAAGGCTGGAACGGCGTCTCCCAAGTCACCGGCGCCGACGTCACCGGCGACGGCATCGGCGACGTGATCGCCGTCGTCAACTGGAACGGCTCGCTGCGCATGTTCCCCGGCAAGGCCGGCGGCGGCTTCGGCGACGCGGTGACCATCGGTGCGTCGGGTTGGAACGGCATGACGGGCCTGACCGTCACCCCGCCGCTCGCCGCGGACGGCCGCAAGGACATCGTCGCCATCGAGAAGTCCAGCGGATTCCTCTACGCCTTCCCCATCAACAGCGGCGGCCAGTCCATCAACAACCCCGTCTCGCTCGGCTCCGGCTGGAACGCCATGGCCGACATCGTCGGCGGCGACTTCAACAACGACGGCAAGGGCGACATCGCTGCCGTGCAGAGTGCCAGCGGTAACCTGCTGCGCTACCTTGGCACTGGCAACGCCACGCTCGGCAATTCCTCCCTCGCCAGCCCGAGCACCATCGGCACCCCGGGCAGCTGGTCCGGCATGCGTGACCTCGCCGCGCTCAAGGGCATACCGGGCGATGCCTCCAGCGACATCATCGCGGTCGCCAAGGCCACCGGCGTCCAGTACCTGTACCACAGCGCCGGCGCCACGCCGTGGTCGGATGCGGCCCGCACCACCACCGGCATGTCCCTCTACACCTCCCCCTCCGGGGAGTTCGAGACCCTCGCCAGCACCGCAGCCGGCGGCTGGCAGCTGGCGGACAAGACCGGCACCGTCTACACCTTCAGCCAGCCCTCCGGCACCGGCTACCTCCTGTCGAAGATCACCGACCGGCAGCAGCACAGCCAGAGCCTCGCCTACACCTCGGGCAAACTGACCGCGGTCACCGACGATGCCTCCGGCCGCGCCCTGCACCTGACCTGGACCGCGGACAACCGGCACATCGCGAGCGTCGCAACCGACCCGGTCACCGGCACCGATCAGGCCACCGCCCTCACCTGGACCTACACCTACGACAGTGCCAACCCCGACCGGCTGAACCAGGTCTGCACACCCCCGACCGGCACCAACACCACCCGCCCCTGCACCACCTACGGCTACACCGCCGGCTCCCACTTCCGCAGTGCCGTCCTCGACGCAGCCCCCGCCTCCTACTGGCGCCTGGGCGAAGCCTCCGGCACCACCGCCAGCAGCGAGATCATCGACAACCAGGCCGCCGACAACGGCACCTACACCGCTGTCACTCTCGGGACGGCGGGCGGACCGCTGACCGGATCGGCCACCACCACCGCCGGGTTCGGCTCCACCTCCTCCCTCAAGCTGCCCGACGGCTCGCTGCGCAACAGCTACCTGGCCGTCGGCCTGTGGTTCAAGACCACCACCCCCGGCGTCCTGGTCGGCTACCAGAACCAGAAGCTGGACACCGCCCCCTCCCACGCCTCCCAGCCGCTGTACATCGGCACCGACGGCAAGCTCCGCGGCGAGTTCTACGGCCCCGCGATCGGCTTCAACCCGATCACCACCAGCACCGCGGTCACCGACGGCAAGTGGCACTACGCCGTGCTGTCCGGCGCGGGCGACACCCAGACCCTCTACCTGGACGGCCAGCAGGTCGGCACCCTGGGCGGCGCGATCGACCACCTGGACTGCGACTTCACCTACATCGGCGCCGGCTACACCCAGGGCATCCCGTGGCCCGCGGCGCCCGCCGCCGGTGCGGGTGGCGTCAACCGCTTCTCCGGCCAGATCGCCGAGGTCGCGCTCTATCAGCACGCGCTGGGTGCGCCCGCCGTCACCGCGCAGTGGGCCGCGTCCCAGAACGCCTCCTCGGAGCTGACGAACCTGGCGCTGCCGTCCGGCAAGACCAAGCTCGCCGTCACCTACGACACGCTCAAGGACCGGGCCACCCAGGTCACCGACGCCAACGGCGGCGTGTGGAAGCTGAACGCGCCGACCGTGTCCGGCTCGGAGCAGGAGTACCGCAGCGCGGTCCTCGGCTCCCGCCCGGCCGGCTACTGGCGCCTCGCGGAGAGCTCGGCGAGCCAGGCCGTCAACATGATCAACGTTGCGCGGCCCACCCCGAACAACGGCACCTACTCCAACGTCACCCTCGGCGCCACCGGGCCGATGACCGGCTCCGCCGCCGCCACCTTCGACGGCAAGACGTCCTGGGCGGAGATCCCCGCCGCCTACGCCCCGACCGGGGGCTCCGGCACGCTGAGCCTGTGGTTCAAGACCACCACGGCCGGTGTGCTAATCGGCTACCAGTCCATGCCGATCGGCGCCGCGCCGGTCTCCGGCCAGCAGTGGAACCCCGCCCTGTACGTCGGCACCGACGGCAAGCTCCACGGCCAGTTCTGGACCGGCAACGGCGCCAATACTCTGGCCTCCGCCGCCACCGTGACCGACGGCAAGTGGCACTTCGCCGCCCTGTCCTCCGAGAACCCCACCTCCCAGACCCTCTACCTCGACGGCACCGCCGCCGGCACGCTGAACGCGGCGATCATCCCCAACGGCGACGCCCACGTGTACGTCGGCGCGGGCACGGTCAGCTCCGGCTGGCCGGCCGCACCCACCACCGACCCCTCCGGCCACTTCACCGGCCAGATCGCAGGCGTCGCCGCGTTCGACCACGGCCTCTACTACGGCGACAAGGTCGGCGACCTGTGGCGGCAGGCCGCCAACGGTGCCGCCGCCTACGACGCCGCCGTCGTCGATGCCCGCCCCTCCGGCTACTGGCGCCTGAACGACACCACCGGCAACCAGGCCACCGAATACCTGACCTCCCAGGCCCTCGCCCAGAACCAGGGCACCTACACCAACGTCACCCTCGGCGCCGCCGGACCCTACTCGAGCGGCGGCACCACGGCCGCGTCCTTCAACGGCACCACCTCCAACCTGCAGCTGCCCGCGACCGCTGTGCCGCGCACCGGTGAAGGCGCCACCATCGAGGTCTGGTTCAAGACCGCGAGCGCCGGCGTCATCTACGGCTACCAGTCCTTCCCCCTCGGCTCCGGCACGAGCGGCAACTACAACCCCGGCCTGTACGTCGGCACCGACCACAAGCTCCACGGCCAGATGTGGACGGGCTCCTCCGTCAACACCCCCGTCTCCGACAAGACCGTCGACGACAACGTCTGGCACCACGCCGCGCTCGTGGTCGACACCGGAGGCTCCTCCCAGCAGCTGTACGTAGACGGCGTCGCCAGCGGGGCCCCGCTCGTCGGCGACACGAAGTACAACGGTGACCAGTACGTCTACCTCGGCGCCGGCACCGCCAAGAACTGGCCCTCAGCTCCCGCCGACACCGACGGCCACTTCAACGGCCAGATCGCCGACTTCGCCTTCTACAACTCCACCCTCAGCGCCACAGTCATCAGCCGCCACTACACCCAAGCCACCGCCCCGCCCGGCGAAGGCGTCTCCCAGTCCGCGAACTACCGGTCCGCCATCACCCTGCAGAACCCGAAGGGCTACTGGCGCCTGGACGAACCCGCCGGCGCCACCAAGGCCCAGGACACCCTCGGCACCGCCCTGCCCAACCAGGACCACGGCACCTACAACAACGTCACCCTCGGCACCGCGGGCCCCACCGACACCTGGGACGCCACCGCCGCCACCTTCAACGGCACCACCTCCACCCTGCAGCTCCCCGCCACAGCCGCCCCCATCAAGGGCCCCAACAGCATCGAGCTGTGGTTCAAAACCACCACGCCCGGCGTCCTCTACGCCTACCAGTCCTTCGCCCTCGGCAGCGCCCACACCGCCGCCGTCGACCGATGGAACCCCGCCCTCTACATCGGCACCGACGGCAAGCTCTACGGAGCCCTGTGGACCGGCGACGGCGCCAACGCCATCACCTCGAACAAGACCGTCACCGACAACACCTGGCACCACGCCGTCCTCGCCGGCGACGACAGCGGCCAGACCCTCTACCTCGACGGCGCCCAGGCCGCCGTCAGCACCACCGCCCGGACCGTCTACTACAACGGCTCCGCCTACGCCTACATCGGCGCCGGCACCGCCGAAGGCGGCTGGCCCAACCACCCCACCAACACCGACGGCCGCTTCACCGGCTCCATCGCCGAGGTCGCCTTCTACCCCAGCCGCCTGAACGACGACACCGTCAGCACCCACTACAGGGCCATGGGAAGCGCCGCGGCCAGGACGAAGGTCACCTTCGCCTCCATCACCGACCCGCTCGGCCGCACCGCCACCTGGCGCTGGGACACCCGCACCGGCAAGCTCATCACCACCTACGACACCACCGGCGGCTACACCCGCTACACCTACGACACCCACGGCTACCTCTACACCGTCACCGACCCCAACGGGCACACCGTCACCACCGGCCACGACGAACGCGGCAACACCGTCTCCACCACCACCTGCACCACGGCCGCCGACTGCCACACCTCCTACGCCACCTACGCCCTCGACACCGCCAACCCCTTCAACCCCGCCAACGACCACCAACTGACCGCCAGCGACGCCCGCTCCAAGAACGCCGACGACACCACCTACACCACCACCTATACCTACGACGAAACCGGCAACCCCACCAGCACCACTCTTCCGGCCACGCCCGGATTCACCAACGGCCGCACCACAAACCGCACCTACACCACCGGAACGGAACCCGCCGTCGGGTCCAGCGGCAACCAGCCCAGCGCACTTCCCGCCACAACCACCACCCCAGGTGGACAGACCATCGCCTACGCCTACGACAAGGCAGGCAACCTCACCAGGACCAGCAACGCCGCAGGCCTTGTCACCACCTACGCCTACGACAACCTCGGCCGACTCACCGCCCGCACCGAGAACTGCACCAACTGCGGAACCGGGCAGAACGCAGTCACCACCAACTACACATGGGACGGCCTCGGCAACGCCCTGACCCAGACCGACCCCGCCGCCACCGACGCCGTCACCGGCACCATCCACACCCGCAAGACCACCACGACATACGACAACGACGGCAACCGAACCACCCAGACCGTCTCCGACACCACCGGCGGCGACCCCACCCGCACCACCACCTGGACCTACAACACCACCAATAACCTCCTCGCCAGCACCAAGGACCCCGCCAACCGCACCACCAGCTACACCTACGACGACTACGGCAACGTCACCCAAAAGACCGACCCCACAGGCACCAAGTGGAACTACAGCTACGACGGCCTGAGCCGAAAGCTGCGCACCGGGATCTCCAACTACACCGGTAGCCCGACCAGCCCGGTTCCCTCCCGCTACCAGCTGCTCGAATCACTCGCCTACGACCCGGCCGGCCGCCTCGCGACCGTGACCGACGCGATGGGCCGCACCATCCACCACTACTACTACGACGACGACACCCTCGCCGAGACCGACCTCGACGGCTACCGCAACACCGACGGCACCCAGCGCAACATCGTCCTCGAACAGAACACCTACGACGCCGCAGGGCAACTGATCCAGCAGGTCACCGGAGGCGGCAAAACCACCGTCACCACCAGCTACGACGCCGCAGGCCGCACCACCAGCGCCACCCTCGACCCCGGCGGCCTCAACCGCACCACCACCTACACCTACAACGCCGACGACCGCGTCCTGACAGCTGCCATCGCCGCCGGCAGCGAGTCGCGCCAAATCGACTCCACCTACGACACCGCCGGCAACCTCACCAGAAGCACGATCAAGAACACACCCCAGAACCAGGTCACGACGTTCACCTACGACCAGCGCGGACGCAAGACCAGCGAGACCGCACCGAACGGCAACGTCGCCGGCGGCACCCCGGGCGCCTTCACCACCACCTACGTCCACGACCCCCTGGACAGGCTCACCCAGAAGATCGAGCCCACCGTCACGACGGACGTCTACAACACCTCCACCGGCAGCAACATCCAGCAGCAGACCGCCCCGCTGACCACCTACGGGTACGACACCTTCGGCGACCTGACCTCAGTCGACGACCCCAACGGCAACATCACGACCTACACCTACAACAACAACTCCGAGCAAACCGCAGCCGCCGAGAACGTCTACACGGCACCCGGGACCGCCACACCCATCCGCCCGTCCACCACCGTCGACTACGACACGCTCGGCCGCCCCATCACCACCACCGTCGACCCGACCGGACTCGCCCGCACCACCCAAGCCACCTACGACCAGCTCGGCAACCTCGTCAAGCTCACCGAGCCCCCCGTGAACGGCACCTCGCCGATCTGGAACCGCTCCTACGACCTGAACGGCGAGCTGCTCTCCAGCACCGACCCCACAGGCGCGGTCAACCAGGCGACCTACGACGACCTGGGCCGCCTTATGACGGCAACCGCCATCGTTCGGCAGCCGACCCCGGTGGCCAACACCACAACCTTCAGCTACGACGACGCCGGAAACCTGACCGGGGCAACGGACCCCCGAGGGCACGCCTCCACAGCCGCCTTCAACGCCGCGGCCGAACTCACCTCATCGACTGACTCCCTGGGTAACACCACCAGGTACACCACCAACCTCACAGGCGAGCAGACCCGGGTTCTCCGCCCGGACGGCACCGCGACAGTCACCACGTACGACCAGGTCGACAACGTCATCCAGACCACCGACCTTGCCCCGGACGGAACGACCGAGCTCGCCAGGACGTCAGCCACCTTCGACCCTGACGGCAACCGACTGAACGCTGTCGACGCCAACGGTCACACCACCACGTTCGAGTACGACACCGCGGACGAGCTGATACGCCAGACCCAGCCCACCTCTGCTACCGCCTCGATCACCACCACCTTCGGCCACGACCCCGCCGGGAACCGGACCCGTTTCACCCGGACTCGCACGACCGGCGCCGCGGCCACCGACGTCTACTACACCTACAACACGCTCGGCTTGCCCGAAGCCACCATCGAACCCCCGACCGCTGGCCAAACCGCCGCTGCGGACAGGACCTTCACCACCGCGTACAACGCTGCCCACGAGGTCGTCTCTCATAACTCGCCCGGAGGAATTGCCACCTCCTACACCTACGACCCCGGCGGCAACCTCACATCGCTCGCCGGAACCGGCGCCGCAGCAGTGACCGCGACCCGGAACTTCACCTACGACAAAGCCGGCCGCGTTCTGTCGGCAGTCGCAGGGACCACCACCAACTCGTTCACCTACGACGATCGCGGCCTCGTCCTCAGCCAGTCCGGAACAGGCGGCAGCGCAACCTTCGGCTACGACGCCAACGGCAACATGACCAGCAAGTCGGACCGAGCAGGGGCTGCCTCCTTCGCCTACGACAACGAGGACCGCCTCACCACCATCGACGAGCCCCTCACCAACACCCGGATCACCTACCAGTACGACAACACCGGGCAGCTCCTCTCGGCCGCCTACGGCACCAACGCCTCCAACCGCGCATTCACCTACGACGGACTCCACCACCTCAAGACCGACACGCTCAAGAACCCGGCCGGAACCGCCGAGGCAGCCATCACCTACGCCTACGACCCCGCCGGACGCCTCACCTCCAAAATCACCACAGGCCTCAGCGGGAGCGGAACCAACACCTACAGCTACGACTGGGCCGACCGCCTGACGTCATGGCAGAACGGCACCACCACAACCCCCTACACCTACGACAACAACGGCAACCTCCTCCAATCCGGCACCACCACCTACACCTACGACGACCGCGACCGCCGCATCACCTCCGGAACAACCACCTACACTTACGACGCCCGCGGCGCCCTCACCACAACCACCACCCCCACCGGCACCACCACCAGCACCTACGACGCCTTCGAACAACTCGCCAGCACCGCTGGCTCCACCTACACCTACGACGCCCTCGGCCGGCTCGCCGAAACAGCCGGACGATCCTTCAACTACGACCGAATCAGTAACGACGTCACCTACGACGGCACGCAGACCTTCGACCGCGACCCCGCCGGCCGACTCCTCGCTCTCACCACCAATAACGGCCCCGTCCTGGCACTCTCCGACAGCCACCAGGACCTCATCGCCACCTTCACCGCCACCGGAACCACCCCCACGAGCTCCACGAGCTACGACCCCTGGGGCAAAGTCCTCTCCAGCACCGGCCCCACCACCAACATCGGCTACCAGGACAACTGGACCGACCCCGCAACCAAGCTCGTCAACGCCCACGCCCGCTGGTACGACCCAACAGCAGGAGCCTTCACCAGCCGCGACACCCTCACCCTCGAGCCCACCACAGCCGCACACGCAAACCGCTACGCCTACGGCGACGCCAACCCACTCACCAACACCGACAGATCCGGACACACCAGCTTTGGCGGCGACGGTGGCCACGGCGAGATCACCTCGCTTGACTACCTCGGAGGAAATCCTCCTCAGAGCGGCAGCGGGCTGAAGCGACTCTTCGGCGCGCCCAAGGAAAAGAAGTTTTCCAAGAAGGCCAGTGCGCATGACGCGCGTCGCGAAAACCACGGAGACGGCCCTGAGCAGCGCGAGAACGAGCGGCGTGAGCGGCAGCACCGCGACTCCGAAGTAGAGACAGCCCGGTCGCAGGCGAGACACAACGAAGAAGCAATGGGACGCTGGGAGCGAAGCCTGAACGAGCCAGAGCTTCCCAAGTCAGGAGCGACGCCCGCGCGGGCGCATGGCGGTGAAACCGGCTGGCGTGGTTCCAAGGGAATAGACTCGCCAGCCAAGCAGGCGCCAAACTCGCCCCGTCCCACCTCCAACAACACCAATAATCCGAAGGCCAACAACACCATCACCCGCCAGTCGGGCAAAAGCGTGCCGGGCGATGGCCCGGACCGCCCACGCCAGATCGAATCGGTAGAGGCTCCTGCTGGCTCATCCACCCCCCAGCGAGAAAGTCACCAGCAGGCGGGAGGAAACAACGGATCCGGGTCCGACGCGTGCAGTTTCTCGCCTGAAACGGCGGTCCTCATGGGTGATGGCACCACTAAGGCAATCGCTAATGTTGCACCTGGCGACCAGATTGAAGCAGCCGACCCTGGAACTGGCCGAAGCGCCGGCCCGCGCACAGTCAATGCAACCTGGATCAATCACGACAATGATCTCATTGACCTAACTGTCCAAACGGCTGATGGTTCCCAAAGGACGATCCACACCAACCAGAAACACCCCTTCTGGGATGAAACAACACGGTCGTGGATCCCTGCTGGTAATCTTGTACCCGGCCACGACCTGATCTCTGTCGATGGCGCACATGTTCGGGTCGTCGTGGTTGAACAAATTCCCGGCGCCGCAAACCTGTACAACCTTACTGTCGAAGAGCTTCACACTTACTACGTTCTAGCCGGACTTGTGCCAGTTCTGGTCCACAACTGCGGTGGAACAGACCCGACCCATTCGACCACATGCGTTTGTGCAAGCGGAGCGCAGCCGCGACTTGCGAGCGGTGGATTCGGGACTATGCCGAGTAGCGGTTCTCCTAGACATAACCGCGAATCTGAATATCCGAGCCAATATCGCACGCCGACTCATGAGTATATGGTTACTCGCTTCACGGATGAGGGGCGCGCGGCTGGTGGGTGGCCGACCAGGCCGGATGGAAGTAGAAAACCGAGAAGTGAGCTTACCTGGCGTGACTCGAGCGGTGAGGTGATTGAATTTAATGATCTTACCTATGATCATTCTCCAATGGTTGTAGAGCACTGGAACATGGAGGGGTATAATTCGTCTCGAGCGGAGCGGAACGACTTCTATAATGAAGTCAGCGGCATGACGGCAATGGGTAGGCCGGAAAACTCGTCTCACGGATCCAGGATGGCCCACAGTGGCATCCGGTATCGCCAGGATACGGGGCCTGAGTATAGCCGGTAGGTGGATTTTGGGAGTGTTGGATGGATATTTCGGTTAGGTTGTCTGAGATGCCGGGGGCCAGGGAGGTTCCTGGAATTCCTGAGGCGTGGGAGTGGAGCCCTGCCCCAGGGTTCACACTCCTGGCAATGGTCAGTCTGGATCGCAAGTATGCGTTTCGACTCAACACAATGGATTCGTATGATGCGGGTCTGTGTCGGGCCGTACTTCGATTTGTCCGGGAGCGTGAGCCGGATTTCGTCGGGGATTCCCGGCCGCTGGCTTCCGTGGCGGGCTTTTCATGGCCAGGGTTCGGGTTCGACGTGATTGGTCGGGTTCGCCCCGAGGCGCATCGGCTATTTCCGAAAGACCCGGAGCTTAATCGTGCGGTATTGGGAATTTTTCCTGCATACTCCATGGAGATTTCCGGCTTCGAGTCGGCCGCTCAGGCGGCGGAGCGATTTTCTCGGATGCTCAACCCATCCAACCTTGGGCGTGGCCCGTCCCCGTACGTGTTGATTAGGTTTGATAATCCTCGGACGGGTGCGGGAACAATTGGGGATGAGCCGGTCTTTGTGTCGCGAGAATATGCGCTACACGAGCTCGGCTCGCTGGAGGGCGTTCGCGAGGCATATCTGGAGCTCTGGAACTATCGGAACGAGAAGTGGCGGGTATCGTGGGATGGGGATTGGATCGTCGCGGGCAGTTATTCCGAATTGGAAATTCCTGGCTCGGGGCTTTCTGAGTGGCTTTATTCGGTGATTGGATAGATTGAAGTTACTCGCCGCTCGGCTGGCGGGGCTGGGCCGGTTCGGTTCGCTGCATGTGTGCGCGGATCAAGCGCTTCCGGGCGCGCCCGGATGGCGCAACACGCTCGGTCGCGCAGTGCTGTCACTGGTAACTGATCGTGCGCGTAGGGTAGTCGGGGTCGGTGCGCAGCGAGGATGCCGGCTGCGGGTACTGAACTTGAACTCGTGATGTCGGTCGGCTCGTGGCGGCGGCGGCAGCCTCGATTCGTCAGGGCTTGTGAGCCGCTGACCGCGGGGTCGGTTCGCCCCTTTCGTCCCTCGTGATCGGGGGTGGGGCCGTCGCGTGTCGCTGCGGCTGCGCTCGGGTTCCACGGCACCGAGGGGGTGCGGTTGTCCTCCTTCCTGGGCCTCGTCGGGATGGGGTGGTGGGTCAGGCCGGTGCGGGCAGGGCGCCGAGGCGGTGCCAGCAGGTGGTGAAGGCGCCTGCCCAGGGCCAGGTCTGCGAGAGGGTGAGCCAGCGGCAGCGGGCGTGTCGGGTGAGCTTCGCCGGCAGGTGGTAGAGCCGGTAGCGCATCGTCGCCGGTTCGGCCCCGGCGAGGCCCGGTTGGCGGTCCAGTCCTTGGAGGGCAGGTTGTGCAGGCCCATGGCCTTGTTGCAGCGCACCCGGTCCTCCACCTGTGCGCGGGCCCGGCCGAGGGCGTCCAGCCACTGCGGCTGGTGCGAGCCAGCGATGCCCCGCATGTGCCGGATGTTGGTGGCGGTGATTGCGTACCGCCAGCCGGTGCGCTTTTCGAGGTCGGTGAGCTTCTTGGCCTGTCAGGCGAGGGGCGGCTACGGCGTACGAGCAGCCGCATCCCGGACGGCCAGCCCGGGCGGGTGTTCAGGCCGGTGAGTTCGGCGATGCGCGCGGTGGCCACGGGGGCACGTCCCGCCGGTGCTGGTCCACCCGGACGGGCGCGGCGAGCTGCTGGAGATCCCCACCGGCGCGCCGATCGGCGTCGGCGGGGTGCCGTTCGTGGCGAAGAAGATCGACGTCACGGACGGCTCGATGCTGGTGCTGTGCACCGACGGCCTGGTCGAGTCGCGGGGCGGCGACATAGGGGAGGGGCTGGCCGCGCTCTGCGGCAACCTGATCAATCCCAAGCAGACCCCGGAGGAGGCCTGCGACACCGTCCTGAACACCCTGCACTCGCAGGGCCGACAGGACGATGCCGCGCTGCTGGTGGCCCGCTTCGACGGCGTCCCGCCGACCGAGGTCGCCACCTGGCGGCTCGATGTGCATCCCCGCTCGGTCCGTCTGGCAAGGACGCTGGTCCGGGAGCAGCTGGTGAATTGGGGCCTGACCGGGTTCACCGAGCGGGCCGAACTGTTGGTCTCCGAACTGGTTACCAACGCGGTCCGGGTGGCCAGGACCGAGGTGCAGCTCCAGCTGATCTGCACGGGCAAGTTGCTGGTCGAGGTCAGCGACGACAACCACGACATGCCCTCGCTGGAGCCTGTCGAGCCTTTCGACGAGTGGGGCCGGGGCCTCAACCTGGTTGCGACGCTGGCTGACAAGTGGGGCACCGCCCGCAAGGCAGTCGGCAAGGTCGTCTACTTCGAGCTGCGGCTGCCACGCAGGTAGAAAAGGGCAGGACTCGGGGAGACGGGTGTGGCGGGCGGAGCTCAGGCCGCATCCGGAAGCGCGCTGGGCTGCCGAGGGCCGAAGACGTGGTCGAAGGCGAGGGCGCGGTCGGTGGGGACGAGGAGGTAGGGCGCGCCGGAGCCGGCGGTGGTCCGCGGTCCGTGGATGCCCGTGCCGAGGGCGTCGCCAGGGGTGAGGAGGTCGAGGTTGTCGAAGGCGTAGTACAGCGGCAGTCTGCTCCAGGCGACGAGCTGGAGATGGGCGGTGACGGCGGCGTTCTCTATGGCGTGCCGACTGCTTGTCCGGCTGGTCATCCGGCTCTTGCAGTCGATCATGACGACCTGCCTGTCCCGGGCCGCGATGAGGTCGGGTGTCCAACGAAGGAAGCTGTCGGTGTTGCGGAGGGCCAGGCGGACGGGCTCGCCCATGACTCCCTGGCCCCAGGGGCTGACATCCCAGCCGCGGTGGTTGAGTTCCTCGGTGACGCGTCGCTCGTGGGCGTCACCGATCGCCTTCCTGTCGTGAAAGCTCGGCATGCTGGAAGTGTGGCGCAAGCCGACCCTGACGAAACGACAGGTGCTCCCGGCCCGCACGGGTTCGGCCAGGCCTCTTCGCTGTCCGTGGAGGTTCATGGTTGTCCGTGGTTGTCCGCGTGGGTCCTGGGCTGTCCCAACGTGTCTCACCCTCGCCAGCTTGAACATGACCGGATCCAGCCCCCGTCGACGAAAGGTTCTCCGCGACCTGGATAGCGTCCTGTGCCAGCGGCGTTCGCGCCTCGTGTGCCGGCAGCCTGGCCCCAGGCGATGCTATGTGTCCGCTGGGAGATGGGGGAGCGCCGGAGCAGAGCCGCTCGGGGGCATCTGCCGGTCGCCGGTGAGGGCGTGCGGATCTCACCCCGGGCCTGCCGGACTCGTTTCAGCAGCTGGATTTGCGGAAGGTCACCGCACCCGCACCAGGGAGGAGAGAATCCGACCATGTCATCGCTTCGCGAACCAGCGCCCCGGCCGTGGGTTGCGTCCAGGGAAGTGGTGTACGGGTTCCACCCATTCCGGGGGTTTCGTCCCGGTAGCGGGTGTCACCTGAAAACGTAAGACGGCCATCGGC
>NZ_JBICYJ010000062.1:0-48035 GCF_043200835.1 Kitasatospora sp. NPDC048365 | reverse complement strand
CTCGGCCCCTGCGCCGGCGGCGCCGCCTACAGCCCCGCGCTGACCGACTTCGTCTTCATGGTCCGCGAGACCTCGCAGATGTTCATCACCGGCCCCGACGTCGTCCAGGCCGTCACCGGCGAGAAGATCACCCAGAACGGCCTCGGCGGCGCCGACGTCCACTCCTCGCTCTCCGGCGTGGCCCACTTCGTCTACGACGACGAGCAGTCCTGCCTGGAGGAGGTCCGCTACCTGCTCTCGCTGCTGCCGCAGAACAACCGCGAGATGCCGCCCGCGGCCCCCGCCGACGACCCGGTCGACCGCCGCTGCGAGTCGCTGCTCGACCTCGTCCCGGCCGACGGCAACCGCCCGTACGACATGCGCAAGGTCATCGAGGAGATCGTCGACCACGGCGAGCACCTGGAGGTCCACGAGCGCTGGGCGCAGAGCGTGATCTGCACCCTCGCCCGGATCGACGGCCACGTGACCGGCATCATCGCCAACCAGCCGCAGACCCTGGCCGGCGTGCTCGACATCCACTCCTCGGAGAAGGCGGCCCGGTTCGTCCAGCTCTGCGACGCCTTCTCGATCCCGCTGGTCACCCTGGTCGACGTCCCCGGCTTCCTGCCGGGCAGCGACCAGGAGCACGGCGGCATCATCCGGCACGGCGCCAAGCTGCTCTACGCGTACTGCAACGCCACCGTCCCGCGGATCCAGCTGATCCTGCGCAAGGCCTACGGCGGCGCGTACATCGTGATGGACTCCCGCTCCATCGGCGCGGACCTGTCCTTCGCCTGGCCCACCAACGAGATCGCCGTCATGGGCGCCGAAGGCGCGGCGAACGTGGTCTTCCGCCGGGAGATCGCCGCCTCGCCCGACCCGGAGGCCACCCGGGCGATGCGGATCAAGGAGTACAAGAGCGAGCTCATGCACCCGTACTACGCGGCCGAGCGCGGCCTGGTCGACGACGTGATCGACCCCGCCGACACCCGGACCGTGCTCGCCCGGGCGCTCGCCATGCTGCGCGGCAAGCACGCCAGCCTGCCGGCCCGCAAGCACGCCAACCAGCCGGTGTGATCCGCGATGACCACCGCCACCCCCGAGGAACTGGTGCTGAAGGTGGTGCGGGGCAACCCGCACCCCGAGGAGATCGCGATCGCCACGGCGGCGCTGCTGGCCCTGGCCCGGATCCGCGCCGCCGCCGGGCACCCCGCCGACGGGCCGGGCCGGACCCGTCCGACCGGGACGGGCTGGCACCCCGACCCCGACTACGGCCCGCCCGGCTCCTGGGCCGCCTGAGAACGCCGAAGGCCCCCTCGCGAACGAGGGGGCCTTCGACCGTCTGTGCGCCGCCAGGGACTCGAACCCCGGACCCGCTGATTAAGAGTCAGCTGCTCTAACCAACTGAGCTAGCGGCGCCTGCTGACGGGGACGACTCTAGCAGCGGCCCGGTCGGGAACCAAAATCGAATACCGCCGACCGGTCGCGCCCCGTTCAGTCCCCGTTCGACACCCGGTCACGGCCGCTGTTCTGGCCCCGCGCGGCGCGTACGCAGGCCCAGAGCACCACGGCCGCGCCGGGCAGCCAGGGCTCGCTGCTGTCCGGCGCGACGATCCAGCGGCCGGCGCCGGGGGAGTCCGGGGCGTCCAGCATCCGCTGCACCGGCGGGACGGTCACCGCGTCGCCGAGGCCGTGGCAGAGCAGCGGCGGCACGTCCCGGGCCCACTCCTCCCAGGCGAGCAGGGTGCGCAGCCGGGGCGCCGCCCCGGGCTGGACGAACAGCAGGGTGCGGCCCCGGTAGCTCGCCACCGGGCCGCAGCCGGGGCCGGAGGCCCACAGCTCGTCCAGCACCCGGCGGCCGAAGACGGCCGGCAGGCTGATCACGTCGAAGGTCTTCCCGCACGGCAGGACGGCCGGCGCCCACGGCCGGGACTCCCACAGGGCGCGCATGGAGCGCGGGTAGTCGCTGGCCGAGGCGAGCCACGCCTCGCCGGCCGCGGTGACGTACTCCACGGTTTGATACGTCCAGATGTCCACGGCTTCAGCGTGGCGCGGACATGCAGCCGCACGGGCCGAAAGGCCGATTCGCCGGACAGCGGGCCGGTCGTGGGCGTACCCTCGCCCGGCGCATATGCCACTGGCGATCGAACGGCCGCCGAACCGCTCCGTGGACAGCCCCGACGGCCCCCGGTCGCCGCCGCTACCATCGGCCGCCTCTGAACGATCAACCGGAGGTCCATCCATGATCCAGCGCATCGCCAGTGGCGCCCGCATGAGCGAGGCCGTGGTGCACAACGGCACCGTCTACCTGGCCGGCCAGGTCGCCGGGAACCTCGACGAGGGCGTCGAGGGCCAGACCAAGCAGGTCCTGGACTCGATCGACCGCCTGCTCGCCGAGGCCGGCAGCGACAAGGCGAAGATCCTGCGCGCCGAGATCTTCCTCGCCGACATCGCGACCTTCGCCGAGATGAACGCCGCCTGGGACGCCTGGGTCCCGGCCGGTGCCACCCCGGCCCGCGCCACCGTGCAGGCCGCGCTCTACCGCCCCGAGGCCCTGGTCGAGATCGTGGTCACCGCCGCCGTCTGACGCCCGTCCGGCGCCCGCCCCGGCGGGGTCCGCTCAGTGCAGGTCGCCCTCGGCGCTGCGCTGCTTCTGCAGCGTCCGGCCGTAGTCGACCATGCGCGCCGCGTAGTCCGGCGTCCAGTCGACCCGGTCGGCGATCTCGGCGGGGGTGAGCGCGTCGAACCGCCGGGGGTCGGCCAGCTGCGCGGCGGCGATCGCCTGGAAGTCGGTGGCGCGCTCCGCGGCGGCGCGGAAGGCCAGCGCCAACTCGGTGGAACGGCTCAGCAGTTCGGCCGGGTCGGCGATCGACTCCAGGTCGAAGAAGCGCTCCGGCTCCGGCTCGCCCGCCTGCGGCTCGAAGATCAGCTGCGCCGGGCGAAGCCGCCGGCCCTGCGCGCCCGGGCCCGTCGCGGCCGCCGTGGTCGGACCACTCGGGTCGGACGCCTGCGCGTGGGGATCGGGCATGGTGGGGCACCTCCGGAGTCTGGGTGGTGGTTCGCCTGGGCGGATCGGCCGTCGTCCATTGTCGCTCGCCGGCCGCCCGTAGCGGAACGGTGCGCGTCCGGTCGCTATTCCCCGCCGACCCGCGCGCACCGTTCCCCGCGCGCCCCCGAGGGCGCCCCGCTCAGCCCAGCCGCACCCGGTGCCCGGCCAGGTGCGCCAGCACCGCGTGGTTGGCCTCCCAGCCGTCCGGGAACTTCACCGAGACGCCCAGCTGCACCGGCTCGGTCGACGGATGCCGGTCCAGCAGCTCGGCGATCCCCTCCCGGGCCACCACGATGCACGCGTGCCGGTGCCGCGAGGCGAGCACGCACAGCCGGCCCGTCTCCAGGTGGAACGCGGTCGCGTCCGGCCGGCCGGACAGCGGGTGCAGCACCACCGTCACGTCGTACTCCCGGCCCTGCAGCCGGTTCGCGGTGTCCACGGTGACCGCCGGCCCCTGGGCCGCGTCCACCGGCACGCCCAGCTCCGCCAGCGCCGCGCGGACCGCCGCCGCCTGGTCCCGGTGCGCCGTGCCGACCGCGACCCGCCCCGGCGTCAGCGGCGCCGAACCCTGTTCCGAGTGCGCGGTCAGCCCGCGCTCCAGCAGCCGCCGCACGGTGCCGGCCACCGCCCGCACCGCCTCCGGATCGGTCCGCACCGTCCGCCGGGCGGGCAGCTCCAGCAGCGCCCAGCCGTGCCCGGCCGCCTCGTCGATCGCCGCGTCCACCGCCGAACCGTCCGCCGGGACCGCCGCCTCCAGCCGCCGCTCGCCCGGGCCGGTGCCGGAGCGGAACGGCGTGTACGGGTAGAACGCCGAGGAGATCAGCGGCGCCGCCGAGGCCGGCAGCCGCCAGGACACCGGCAGCCGGTGCGGCACGATCGCCGGATTGTGCGCCAGCAGCGTCACCACCGCCGACCCCGACGGGTCGTACGACAGCCCCGCCCACTGCTCGGTGCCGACCACCGTGAACGGGTCCAGCTGGCCCGGGTCGCCGACGAACAGCGCCCGCTCGAACAGCCGGGCCACCGCCAGCAGCGCGTCCGAGCGCATCTGGTACGCCTCGTCGACGATCGCGTGCCGCCACGGCGCCTCGACCCGCACCCACTGCCACTTGGCGGCCGTGGAGATCACCACGTCCAGCCCCAGCAGGTCCGCCACCTTCTCCGAGGCGGTCACATTGGCGTGCCGCAGCGCCTCCGGCGCCGGCCGGCCGTCGCTCGCGTGCAGCCGGCCCACCGTCAACTCCGGGGCCTTCTCGGCCAGCCGGTCCACCAGGTCGTCGACCTGGCTGTTGGTCTGCGCCACGATCATGATCTTCTCGCCGGCGCCGACCAGCTCCCGGGCCGCCCGGACCACCAGCGTCGACTTGCCCGCGCCCGGCGGCGAATCCACCACCACCCCGCGCGGCGCCCCCGGCTCCGGCGACACCACGGCCGCCAGGATCCCCGCCACCGCCGCATCGGCCGCCTCGCCCGGCGACCACCGATCGGTCATGCCGACGCTCACTCCCACTCCTCCTGGCCGACCGCCCCGAACGCCCCCGGCGGGCCGCCGTGCGTCCACGGCGTGTCCTCCGGCTCCGGCAGCGGCGCCGACTGGCGCGGCGCCAGCTCGAACAGCGTGAACACCACCCGGTCGCCGACCGCGGGCACACTGCCCGGCTCCGGCTCCTTCTTCCGCCCCATCCCGGACAGCAGACGGACCGTCACCTCGCCCGGCGCCGAGCCCACCACCTCCGCCTTCTGCGCCGGCTCGGCGTGCGCCCGGAACACCTCGCGCCCCGGATCCGCGTGCGGCCGGTCCGGCGTACGCACCGTCAGCACCGGCCGCGGCTTGGGCCGCGGACCCTCCGAGAACTCCACCGCCACCTCGGCCACCACCCCGGCGAACGCCTCGCCCGCCAGCCGGTGCTCCGCCATCGCCAGCGGATCGTCCAGCGCCTCCTGGATGTCCAGCCGGGCCTGCTCCCGCTCCCGCTGCGCCAGCTTCCGCGCCGCCGTCACCGCGTCGTCCCGCTTCGGCTGCGGCGGCTCACCCGCCGCCAGCCGGTCCCGGTGCCCGGTGTACGACCAGCGGTCGCCCTCCCAGCGGTCCGCCAGGTGGGCGGCGGGCGGCAGCGCCCGCAGCAGGCCGAGCCCGCGCCAGACGTCCTCCCAGGTCGGCCGGAGCACCCCCAGCAACGCCGTCTCCAGCGCCGACCGGGCCTCCTTCAGCACCACCGCGGCCCGCTCCGCCTCCGCCTCCGGCGCGGACCGCTGCGCCGCCAGCGCCGCGTCGTGCCGGGCGATCGCCGGTGCCAGCACCAGCTCGTCGAAGCGCGGATCGGTCGCCGGACCGGCCGGCGGGTGCAGCAGCTGCCCCGCCGCGTCCCGCTCCGACTCCGCCAGCTCCGCCGCCCGCGCGCCGGACAGGCCCGGCGGCGGGAAGTGCCACGCCAGCTGAGCCGCCAGGTGCTGGTCCTCCATCCGGCTCTGCCCGGTCGCCCAGTGCCGGGCCAGCAGCCCGGTCATCGGCAGCACCATGCTGGAACCCGGCACCTGCGCCCGCTCCGTCAGGTGCGTCAGCCACCGGCCCATCAGCGGCACCCGGGTCGGCGCCGGGAAGTCCCCCGGATCCGGGTCCTCCGCCGTCCGCCGGAACCGGGTCGACCGGCCCAGCAGCGCCAGGTGGTGCACCGCCCCCGTGTTCGGCACCACCAGCTGCGGCGCGTCCGTGCACAGCTCCCGGACCACCGGCACCTTCTCCCCGGTCTCCGGATCCTTCTCCGAACCCTCCAGCAGCTCCACCCCGGCGCCGAACGACTCCAGGTACGGCAGCAGCTCCGCCGCCAGCTCCGCCAGGTACTCGAAGCGCTGCGTCCGGTTCAGCGGCTGCGGCACCAGCAGCAGCCGCGGCGCCGCCCGTTCCGTCCCCACCAGCGCCGCCAGCGGCGCCCCCGACTCACCCGCCGTCGCCAGCGGCACCAGCACCAGCGGACGCTCCGACAGGTGCCGGTGGCACACCGTCGCCAGCGGCTCCGCCCGGCCGCTGCGCACCGCCTCCAGGCGGGCCAGGGTCGACAGCAGGCTCACTCCGCCGCCCCCGTCAGCGCCTCGGCACGCAGCGCCGCCGCGTACTCCAGGCGGCGCGCCGCATCCGCCTCCACGTCCTCGCCGGCCGCACCCGCGGCCGCCGCCAGCGCCTCGTCCACCGTGCCGATCGCCCCGAGCTCGCCGCGCACCCCGCGGCCCAGCTGCTCCACCGCCCCGGCGCAGCGCGCCTGCTCCCGGCAGTGGAAGCCCAGCTCGCAGGCCGAGATGCAGTCCGGGCTGTACGCCGCCTCGACCGTCTCCACCGCCGCCGCCAGCTCCTCGGTCGGCCGGGTCGGCGCACCGCTGTCGTCCACCGCCAGGTCGAAGGTGGTGCCCGGCGGCAGCGCCGCCAGCAGCTCCTCGACCCGGGTCAGCCGCGCCAGCTGCCGCCGGGTCGTCGCCAGCTCGCGCCGCACGTCCACCACCGACACCGTCGGCCGGTTCGAGAAGTCCTTCGGGCACGCCAGCAGCACGCTCGACTCCGGGCTGCCCGGCAGCTCCTGCACCGTGTACGGATCGGCGCTCGCCGGCACCCCCGCCAGCTCCGCCGCCGTCTCCTGCAGCGCCAGCACGTACACCGCCGCCTGCCGCGCCGCCGCCCCGACCTTCGCCGGATCCGCCGTACCGTCCAGCACCGGGAAGGACTTGATCTCCACCACCGTGCAGCGGCCGCCGTGCACCACCAGCAGGTCCGGCTCCAGGTACGCCGGGCCGCCGGCCACCGTCAGCCGCAGCATCGGGTGGTCGAGCAGCGTCCACGCCTGCTCCTCGGCCGCCGCCCGGGCCAGCACCTCGCGCGTCCGCTCCACCCGCACGGCCGGGGTCGCCCGGCGCAGCAGATCGGGCACCACCGGGGCCGGCCCGCCCTCCGGCGGCAGGCCGAACCGGGCCCGCAACGGGCCGAGCAGCGCGGCGAAGCCGTCCTCTTTCAGCCGGGCCTCGAAGAGGTTGCCGCGACTGATCGCGAACGGCGACTGGCCGAACGGCGCGGGCCGCCCCAGCCGCGACGCCACCGCCGCCTTGTCCACCCCCGCCGCATCCAACAACGCCCGCCGCCGACAACCGGGATTCGCCGCCAACGCGGCCAGTGCTCGGGCGTCCAGACTCCGCTGCGGAGCCGCCCCCCGCAGCTCGGCCAGCCGCTCCAGGTACAAGACATTCATGGTGCGGCCCAGTCTCGCACCCCCGACCGACAATTCCCCGAACACCCCGACCCTCCGCCGGGCGAGCGGCAGGAACCGGCCGGTGGGGCTGGGCAGCGGCGGGGCTGGGCAGCGGCGGGGCGTTCGGGCATCATCGGACCATGATCGAAATTCTGGCGGGGGTCCTGGCCTGTGCGCTCACCGGATGGTGGCTCGCCACCCGGCGCGCCCGCCGCACCGCGGCGGCCCGGGCCGCCGGGCTGCGGGTCGACATCAGCTGCGCGGTGCGGCCGCGCGACGGCGGGTCCTGGCGGCGCGGCCGGCTGACCGCAGGCGGGCCGGTCGCCACCTGGCAGCCCGCCTCCGGCCGGGTCCAGCCGGTACAGCTGCCGGCGCAGACCACCCCGCCGGTGGTCCGGTCCGCCTCGGCCCGTGAATGGATGGCGCTCAACCCGTCCTGCCGGATCGTCGAGTGCGACAGCCCGGCGGTCTCCGTCGCCGTCCTGCCGCAGGACCTCGACGCCCTGCTGGCCGTCCTCTCGCCGGCCTGACCGCCCACCGGCGGCCCCGGTCCGCGAGCGGACCGCCCCGGACATCGTGCAGCCGGTGCTCCCACTCCGCGCAGTGGGCGGTGCCGGCGGCCGCGGTGCCCGGGCGCGGGGCCGGGTGCGGGATCATAGGGACGGCCCTCAACGGCGAGCCCGGCCAGCGCAACCACCGCGAGGAGATACCCATGCCCGCCCGTATCGTGCTCGTCCGCCACGGCGAGACCGCCTGGTCGGTCACCGGCCAGCACACCGGCCGGACCGACGTGCCGCTCACCGACGAGGGCCGGGCGATGGCCCGCGCGCTCGGCGCCCGCCTCGCGAAGTCCCCGTGGGACAGCCTCCCCGACGCCGTCGTCTACACCAGCCCGCTCTCCCGCGCCCGGGAGACCGCCGAGCTGGCCGGCTTCGGCGCCCGCGCCGTCGACCGCCCCGAACTGCTGGAGTGGGACTACGGCCAGTACGAGGGCCGGACCGGCCACGACATCCGGGCCACCGACCAGCCCGGCTGGCTGATCTGGCGCGACGGCGTCCCCGGCGGCGAGAAGCTGGCCGAGGTCGCCGCCCGCGTCGACGCCTTCCTCGACGAGCTGAACGACACCCACGGCACCCCGCACCCCGAGACCACCACCATGCACGCCGCAGACTGCGACGTGGTGCTGTTCGCCCACGGCCACCTGCTGCGGATCCTCACCGCCCGCTGGCTCGGCCTGCCCCCCGAGACCGCCCAGCGCTTCAAGCTCGGCACCGCCGCGCTCTCCGTCCTGTCCTGGGAGTACGGCCTGCCCGCCGTCGAGATCTGGAACGACCACAGCCACCTCGAGCGGCTGTCCGCCCACTAGGCCGCCTCAGGCGGCCACCGCGCTGCCGTACGACTCCAGGAACGTCCGCACCTCCGGGACGCCGCGGTGCTCCCGCAGCCGCCCGGCGGTGTCGGCGAGCATGTGCCGGATCCGCGCCGACCGCACCTGCCCGAGCAGGGCGACGGCCGCCGTGCCGTGCTCGCCGGCCCCGGCGAGATCGCCGCGGCCCAGCCGGTCGTGCGCCAACTCGGCGGTGTACAGCGCCCTGTTGCGGACGAAGTGCGGGTCCTGGAGCAGTATCGCCCGCCCGGCCCGCTCGCTCGCCAGGTCCCACTCGCCCAGTGCGGACCAGCACTGGGCCTCCAGCCCGGCGAGCTCGGCGTCCCCGTAGAAGCTCATCCACTCCGGGTCGGCCGGGCCCGTCCCGCGGTCGTACAGCCGGTACGCCCGGGCCAGCGCGCGCCCGCACCCGGCCCGGTCCTGCAGCAGCGCCCAGCCGCCGGCCTCGCGCATCGCGAGCAGCGACAGCAGCCGGTCCGAGCCGAGGCCCTTCGCCGCCGCCTGCCCGGCCTGCGCGGCCCGCAGTGCCTCCCGCGGCCGTCCGGCGTCCCGCGCCAGGAAGGCGCTGTTGCTGAACACGTGCGCCTCCAGCGCTGCGTCGCCGGCCATCCGCGCGGTGGCCAGCGCCTCCGCGTAGAACGACCGGGCGTCCGCCAGCCGGTTCGAGTCGTGCGCCAACCAGCCGACGGAGATCGCGAGTTCACCGGCGCCGGCCTGCAGCCGGCGCTCCGTGTCGGCGCTGTAGTCGCCGTCGTTCAGCAGGACGTACGCGTTGCGCAACGACTGCCCGGCCATTTCGAGCAGGGCGTCCGCGCCGTGCGCGTCGTCCAGCAGCCGGATGTCGCGGATGGCCTGTTCGACCCCCCGGACCTCGGCGGCGCCCACCTTCCGGGGCGCGGGCGGCTGCTGGGCAGGGACCGCGGCGTGCGCGGGGCGGTCCAGGCCCAGCGCTGCCGCCAGGGCGGACGGGCCGCCGCTCAGGAACGTACGGCGACGCACGTCGTCGTTCTCCTCATCGGACAGGTGCGAGTCGGGCGCACCCGGGAGCGGAGGCAGCGGCCCGGCGCCCGGCGGACGGCGGCGCACCGCCGTCCGCGGCGCGAAGCCGAGGTCCTCCAGCGTCCGGTCCGGCCACATGTGCCGGAACACCCGCTCGTAGGCGTAGTTGGGGCAGCGGATCTCGCCCGACTCCACCCGGCCGACGTACCGCGCGTCGCAGGACACGTGCTCGCCGATCTCCCGTGCCGCGCGGCGGACCGCCAGCGCGAACTCGCCGGGGGAGAGGTCGCCGCGAAGGTCGCGCATCGCCGCGTTGGGAGCGGCCGGCGCCGGCCGCGGGACGCCTGCTCTGATGGCTGCCATGCTGCGGGCTCCAAGGTCGTGCCAGGGGGTGCCGGGCGGGCCCCGGAGGGCCGCCGCGTCGCCACGACAGTACCGGCCGTGACGCTCCGGCTACGCGGGGTCGCCGACGGAGCGCCGGTCAAAAGCTGACAATACGGACGCCATTGCCCGGTTCCGCCATGAAATGCCATGGCTTGCTGTACGCCACCCCGTGGCCTCGCCGCCCCCTCGGGCGTTGTCCTGATACGTGGAGAGCCGCCGAGCCTCCCCACCCGCACCCGGTCGTCGACACCCGACCGGGTGACGCGGGCCCGGCGGGTTTCCGAGCGACGGAGTGACCAGGAGGTCCGATGACCACCGAAGTGCCGCAGTACCGACGCCCGGACGCGCCCGCGGCCCCGCCGGCAGCGCCCGATGCCACCCCCGTCACCACCTACGACACCGTCACCGCCGCCACCCGGCACGGCCTGGAGACCGTCGACATCCTCCGCCTCCGCCGCGCCTGCGGCTCCGTCCGGCAGTCCGCCGACGGCGCCTCGATCGCCTTCCTCGTCCCCGCCGGCACCGCCCTCGGCTGGCACCTTCCCGGCACCACCTGCACCCCCGGCGCCACCCTTCCGCCCCCCACCGACCCCCGCTGGATCATGCCCCCGTCCGGCCCCGGCCCCCTCGCCCGCCCCACCGACTCCTGGGTCCTCCGCTCCGCCCTCTGCGAAGCCGCCTCCACCCTCACCGCCGGCGGCCTCGGCCCCTTCTGACCCGGCGCCCCGCGCCGCTGCGCCCTGCCCGCCTGCGCCCGCCCGCTCCCACCGGGGACAATGGCCGGATGGGACGCAACAGGGCCGGTCGAGCCCGCGACGAGGACTCCGCCGCCACCACCGGCACCGACGGCCGTACCCACGCACAGGGCCCGCTCGTCGTCCCCGTCGGCTCCGGCACCGCCGAGCTGCGCCCCGACCGCGACCGCCCGAACGCCTGGCAGTTGCTGATCGACGGCGCCCCGCAGTCCCTGGTCGACCTCGCCGACCCCACCCACCTGGGCTTCGAGTACCAGCGCCGGCTCGGCCACCTGATCGACCTCGCGGCCCCGCCGGGCCGTCCGATCACCGTCCTGCACCTGGGCGGTGGCGCCCTCACCCTGGCCCGCTACACCGCCGCGACCCGCCCGCGCTCCCGCCAGCAGGTCGCCGAGATCGACACCGCCCTCACCGAACTGGTGCGCACCGAACTCCCGTTGGACCGCACCTGGCAGATCCGGGTGCGCGGCGCCGACGCCCGCGCCGTCCTGGAACGCACCCCGGAGACCTCGGTCGATCTGGTCATCGCGGACGTCTTCTCGGGCGCCCGCGTCCCGGCGCACTGCGCCACCGTGGAGTTCGCGACCCTCGCGGCCCGCGCCCTCACCCCGGAGGGCCGCTTCGCGGCGAACATCACCGACGGCTCCTCCCTTGCCTTCGCCCGGGCCCAAGTGGCCACGCTGCTGGCGGTGTTCCCGGAGGTGTGCCTGGTCGCCGACCCGGCGGTGCTGCGCGGCAAGCGCTTCGGCAACCTGATCCTCGCGGCCTCGCACCAGCCGCTCCCGCTCGCCGAGCTGAGCCGCCGGGTGGCCACCGACTCCTACCTCGGCCGGCTCGAACACGGCCGCGCCCTGGCCGACTTCACGGCCGGCGCCGCCCCGGCGACGGACGCCACCGCCGCCCCGTCCCCGGCCCCGCCCCCGAAGGCGTTCCACTGAGTCGGAACCCGAACCCGAGCCGGAACCCGAACCGACCACCACCCCCGGCCCGGCTCACCGCAGCTCGACGGTCATTCCGGCCCGCTCCAGCATCCTGACCGCCGAGGTGAAGTAGTCCCCCTCGGGCACCGCGTCCAGGCGCCCTTCGGCCAGCGCTCGACGGGCGACGTCCGCGTCGTGCCAGACCAGCGTGAACGGTTCCGGGAACAGCAGGGACGTGCAGGAGCAGCCGTGCGGCAGGTTCCAGCAGAGACTCACCTGTTGTCCCGGTCCGGCGAGCGCCTCGCCGACCGCGCACCGCAGTCCGGGCAGGTCGGTGACGTACCGGCCGTCCAGGTGCCCGACCCCGCCCGCCGCCGCCGGTTCGACGACCCGGACGAACTGTAGCCATTCCTCGCGCCCTTCGGTGTCGAAGGCGGCCCAGCCGTTCCGCTCCCGTCCGGCTCCGCGTCGCCAGGCCCGCCAGACCGGTTCGACGGCCGGCCGCGGCGGCGATGCCGGCCCTTCCCGCAGCTGGACGTCGAGCAGTCCTCCGCCGAGTACCGACGGCCGCGCCTCGACGATCTCCAGGTCCAGCCGATCGCGGGTCCGGACCACCGTGCCGTCGCGGTCCACCGGCCACAGCTCCACGGTCATCGGCCCCGCCGGGTCGCTGCCGGCCCTGGGCCGGGCGAGCTGCAGCGCCAACTGCTCGGCGGGTTCGCAGCCGACCAGCCGCAGCGGTGGACCGGCCCGCCGCGGGCGTTCCAGGTACAGGCCGGGGATCCGACGGCAGACGCCGGTCCGGCCGGTGCCGTCGTCGTCGATGGACAGCTCGAGTCCTTCGGGTTCACCGTCCGGGTCCGGGGTGAGGCTCCCGCCGAACGGGCCGGCCACGAGCCCGGTGATCCGTACGTCGAGCAGGTCCGGATCCGAGCCGTTCGGCTCGCTGCCGTGGACCACGACCTCGTGCAGGTCCCAGTACTGGATCGCCCAACCGTCGTACGAGTTCGGGTGGTCGCAGGGGAACTCCGCGGTCAGGTTGAGCGTCCCCAGGCGCACCGGCTCCCGCTCGGCTCGTCGGATCGCCTTCAGGAGCCGTCCGGTCGGGCTGCACGCCTCCAGGACGAGCTCCTCCGGCGCCGGACCTTCGACGAACAGGCCGTCCACGTCGGAGCACCGGGCCAAGAGCAGCTGCCCGCCGTCGCGCTCCTCACCGACCAGCAGGTACCGCAGGGGTACCGGACGCTCCCATTGCCACCGCAGCTCCTCGAACCGCTCCCTGCCCACCGCACTCCCGACCGCGCGCTCCGCACTCACGCGCGCCAGCCTGGCACGGCCGGCCCCGGCCGCCCAGCGGTTATCGGCAGGGCCCGGCCGGCCCGGGGTCAGTGGCCGCGGGGCAGGCCGCGGTGCTTGTACATGGCGGCGCCGGTGAGCAGCAGGCCCGCCGCGATCGGGACGAGCACGGCGGTGCCGGTGTCGCCGCCGTCGGGGCGGGCCGGGGTGGCGGCGGCGAGGGCGAGTTCGTCGCGCTCGGCGGCGTCGGCCGCCGGTGCGGCGCCGTCGCCTGCGGGGAGCGCCTGCCGGGGGCCGGCCGCCCGGCCGTCGGCCGCCGGGGCGATCGGGGCGGGCACGGCGGAGGCGGTGCCGCGCTGTGCGGGTACGGCGACGGAGACGAGGTCGGTGGCGCCGCGGGCCGGGCCGCCCGCGGCGCCGTTCGTGGAGCGCGAGGCGCGCTGGATGACGTCGTCGGTGTCACCGGTGCCGTCGGTGCTGCCGCGGCCGCCCTGGGCGGGGACGGCGGGGAGCAGTCCCGACGCGATGGCGAAGGCGTCGGGCAGGGTGGCGACCTGGCCGGGCAGGGGCAGTCCGCCGGCCCGGATCTGCTCCTGGAGCACGTGTTCCACCGGTGCGGTGGAGCCGCCGAGCAGTGGTCCGGCGGTGCCGGTGAGGTGGCCGACCAGGGCATCTCCGGTGGACTCCACCGCGTCGACGCCGCCCCTGACGCCGGTCCGTTTGCCGGTGCCGGTGCCGGTGCCGCCGGACCGGAGGGTGGTCCGGCCACCGGGTCGTTGCACGGCGGAGGTGTCGGCCTGCGCCACGGAGGGCGCACCGGCCGCCGCGCACGCCTCGCTCACGCCGAGCCCCAGGCCGCACACCTGCGCGGCGAGGACCGCGCCACCGGCGGCCAGGGTGCCGGGTCGGGGCAGCCGCAGGGCCCACCGTCCGGGAACCCCGACCGGTGCTCCGCTGCGGTCCCGCACGCCGTGGGGCCCGCCGACGCCATCGGCCCCGCCGATGCCGATGGTTCCGGCGGTCCCGCGCCGTCCGCCGCGCCCGTCCCGCTCGCGCCGTCCGGGCCACGGCAGTCGCCAGGTCCGTCCCCGCTCCTCGGACGGCTGCGGCGTCTGGTTCGCGTGATTGGCTCGCACGTGAGAGGAGAACGAGCGAGCCCCTCCGACGTCACGCTTCACCCTTACGCAGAGTGATCCGTCGGGGCGGGGGTTGTCAGGCCAGCCCGCCCCGACGGATCACCTGCGAGTACCAGTGGGCGCTGGACTTCGGGGTGCGGACCAGCGTGTCGTAGTCCACGTGCACCATGCCGAAGCGCTTCTCGTAGCCGTAGGCCCACTCGAAGTTGTCCATCAGCGACCACAGGTAGTAGCCGCGGACATCGGCGCCGGCCTCGATCGCGTCGGCGATCGCGCCGAGGTGCCCCTCGATGTAGCGGATCCGCTCCGGGTCGTGGACGCTGCCGTCGGCGGAGACGACGTCCTCGAACGCGGCGCCGTTCTCGGTGACCAGCAGCGGCAGTCCGTGCTTGCGGTACAGCGAGGTCAGCGAGTCGGACAGGCCGGTCGGGTCGATCGGCCACCCCATGGCGGTGACGTCCTCGTTGGCGAGGTGGAAGGCCACGTCCTCGGCGCCCGGCCAGGGACTGTGCGAGCTGTCGCCGTGGCCGTCGTGCCGGGGGAGGTCCTTGGCGTTGTCGGCGGAGGAGACCACGGTCGGGTTGTAGTAGTTGAGCCCGAGCAGGTCGATCGGCCGGCCGATCTCGGCGAGGTCGCCGTCGTGGACCAGTTCGGACCAGTCGACGAGGTGCGAGGTGTCGGCGATCAGGTCGGCCGGGTACTCGCCCTCGAACATCGGGCCGGTGAAGATCCGGTTGCCGACGGCCTCGATCCGGCGGGCGGCCTCCAGGTCGTCCGGGTGCCGGCTGAGCGGCCGGACGGCGTGCAGGTTGAGCGAGACGGCGATCCGGGAGCCCGCCGGGAGGGCGGAGCGCAGGGCGCCGACGGCGAGGCCGTGGCCGAGGTTGAGGTGGTGGGCGGCCTTGAGGGCGTCGGCGGGGTTGGTCCGGCCGGGGGCGTGCACGCCGGAGCCGTAGCCGAGGAAGGCGCTGCACCAGGGCTCGTTGAGGGTGGTCCAGGTGGAGACCCGGTCGCCGAGCGCCTCGGCGGCGAGGCCGGCGTACTCGGCGAAGCGGAACGCGGTCTCGCGGCTGGGCCAGCCACCGGCGGACTCCAGCTCCTGCGGGAGGTCCCAGTGGTAGAGAGTGGCGACGGGGGTGATGCCGTGCGCGAGCAGTTCGTCGCACAGGGCGCGGTAGAAGTCCAGGCCGCGCTCGACGGCGGGGCCGCGGCCGGTGGGCTGGATCCGCGGCCAGGCGAGCGAGAAGCGGTAGGAGGTGAGGCCGAGGTCGGCCATCATCCGGACGTCCTCGCGGAACCGGTGGTAGTGGTCGACGGCGATGTCGCCGGTGTCGCCGCCGACCACCTTGCCGGGGGTGTGGCTGAAGGTGTCCCAGATGGACGGGGTCCGGCCGTCCTCCGCGCTGGCCCCCTCGATCTGGTAGGCGGCGGTGGCCGCGCCGTAGGCGAAGCCGGGCGGGAAGGCCCGTCGGGCGACCTCGGGGGAGGGGGTGGGGGCCGGTACGGAACCGGCCGCGGCGGGGGTCTCTGTCACGGTCATTGCGGGAGCGCTCCCATGGATCGTAGTGGAACGGGTCATCTGGACGGCTCAGCTCTTCACGGCGCCGGCGGTGATGCCGCCCACGATGTACTTCCCCAGCAGGGCGAAGATCAGCAGCAGCGGCAGGGTGCCGACCAGCGCGCCGGTCATGATCACGGCCTGGTTGATGTCGTGGCCGCTGCCGCCGCCGATCGCGGAGAGCGCGACCTGCACGGTCGGGTTCTGCTGGGTGAGCACCACGAACGGCCAGAAGAAGTCGTTCCAGGACTGCACGAAGACCAGCATGCCGAGCACCGCCATGGCCGGCCGGGCGACCGGGAACACCACGTGCCAGATGATCCGCAGGCTGTTCGCACCGTCCACCCGGGCGGCCTCGATCAGCTCGAACGGCAGTGCCTCGGAGAGGAACTGGCGCATGAAGAAGACGCCGAACGCGGCGACCAGCGAGGGCAGGATGACCGCCTGCAGGTGGTTGCCCCAGTCCAGCCCGGTGATGATCCGGTAGAGCGGGATCACGCTCAGCTGCGGCGGGACGGTCATGGTGGCGACCACCAGGGTGAGCAGCGCGTTGCGCCCCCGGAAGGTCAGCTTGGCGAAGGCGAAGCCGGCCAGCGTGGAGAACAGCACCGTGGACAGCGCCACGCAGCCCGCCACGATCGTCGAGTTGAGCAGCGCGGTGCCCATCGCGGCCTGGTCCCAGGCGGTCGAGATGTTGTTCCACAGCTCGCCGCTCGGGAACAGCGGCGGCGGCGACTGGGCGACCCGCTCGCCGGTCGAACTGGCGGCCACGAAGGTCCAGTAGAGCGGGAAGAGCGAGACCACGGCGGCCAGGCCGAGGACCAGGTAGGTGACCGGGCCGGCCTTGTCGTGGTCGCCGGCGCCGGCGCGGAAGAGGCGGCGCTTGCCGCCGGTGGTGGGAAGGGCGTCGGTGGCCACGGTTCAGCCTCCCAGCTGCTTGGTGCGGTTGCGGCGGGCGAACAGGTACTGCACGAGGCCGATCAGCAGCAGGATCAGCAGCATCGTCCAGGCCACCGCCGAGGCGCGGCCCAACTGCCGGCTCGGCCAGCCCAGTTCGTACATGTAGAGGCTGAGCGTCTGGAACTGGTGGGCGGAGCCGCCGCTGACGCCGACGCCGCCGCCGAACAGCATCGGCTCACCGAACAGCTGGGTGGCGCCGATGGTCGAGACGATGATGGTGAACAGGATGGTCGGCCGGATCGACGGGATGGTGATCCGGGTGAACTGCTGCCACCGGTTGGCACCGTCCAGGCTGGCCGCCTCGTAGAGGTCCTTCGGCACGGCCTGCATCGCGGCCAGGTAGATCAGCGCGTTGTAGCCGGTCCACCGCCAGGTGACGATGGTGGAGATGGCGATCTGCGAGGGCCAGGTGTCGGCGTACCAGTCGGTGCCGTGGATGCCGAACATCGAGAGGAACCAGTTGATCATCCCGTAGTCCGGGTTGAACAGCTGGACGAAGACCAGGGTGGCCGCCGCGATCGAGGTCGCGTACGGGGCGAGCACCGCCACTCGGAAGAAACTCCGGCCCCGCAGCCGGTAGTTGAGCAGGTGGGCCAGGCCGAGGGCCATCAGCAGCTGCGGGACGGTGGAGATCACCCCGATGGTGAAGGTGTTCCGCAGCGCGGTCCAGAACTGGTCGTTGCTCCACAGCCTGGTGTAGTTGTCGAACCCCTTCCACTCCATCACGTCGGGCTTCAGCAGGTCGACGTAGTGCAGCGACAGCCAGCCCGTCCACAGCAGCGGGAAGAGGCCGAAGGCGGCGAAGCAGATGAAGAACGGGGCGATGAAGGCGTACGGGGAGCCCTTCAGGTCCAGCCGGTAGAGGCGGGAGCGCCAGGCGGGGCGCGGCCGGGGAGCGCTCGGAACGGGGGCGGTGCCCTCGTCCTTCGCCGCGGCGCGGATGGTGGTGGCCACTGGGGTTTCCCTCCCGGAGGTGGCGGCGGTCGGTGGAGCAGGCGCCCGGCCGGGCCTCGACGGCCCGGCCGGACGGATGGGCTGACTCGGTGTCAGTGGCCGGTCTTGTCGTCGACCAGCTTGACCACGTTGGCCCAGGCCTTCGCCGGGTCGGTGCCGTGCTCCTCGATGTCGAGGATGCCGTTGTCGGTCAGGATGGTCTTCACGTTGCCGTCCTGCTCACCGATCGGCGAGGGGGTGATGGACTGCGCGGCGGCCGCGAAGATCTGGCCGGTCGGGGCGTTGTTGAAGTACTCCTGCTTGGCCGACTGGACGGCGGGCTGCTGCAGGCCGCCCACGGTGGAGGGCAGGTTGCCGACCTTGGTGAAGACCTTGGCCTGCTGCTCCGGCGCGGTCAGCCAGGCGGCCAGCGCGGCGGCCTCCTTCTGGTGCTTGCCGGCCTTCGGGACGGTCAGGAAGGCGCCGCCCCAGTTGGAGGCGACCGGCGGAGCGGCCACGTCCCACTTGCCCTTGCCGGAGTCGCCGGAGTACTTGCTGATGATGCCGGTCATCCAGGACGGGCAGACCACGGTGGCGAACTTGGCGTTGGCGAACGCCGCGTTCCACGGGTCCTGGAACTGCCGCAGGCCGGCGCTGATCTTCGCCTGGGAGGCCGAAACCGCAAGGTCCCAGGCCTTCTTGACGCCCGGGCTGTCCTTGTAGACCAGCTTGCCGGAGGCGTCCGAGTACTGCTCGGCCTGGGCCGACAGGGCCGCGTTGAACAGGCCGCTGGCGGAGTCGGTGAAGAAGGTGCCGGCCGGGGCCTTGGCCTGGTAGGTCTTGCCCGCCTCGACGAACTTGCTCCAGTCGCCCTGCCAGAGCTTGGCGACCTCGGCGCGGTCGGTCGGCAGACCGGCCTGCTGGAAGAGGTCGGTGCGGTAGCAGATCGCCATCGGGCCGATGTCGGTGCCCAGGCCGATCAGCGAACCCTTCGCGGTGGTGGCCTGCTTCGACTTCCACGGCAGCCAGTTGCCGGCGTTGACGCCCTCGACCTTGCTCAGGTCGGTGAACTTGTCGCCCAGGGTGTTGGTGGCCTGCGCGATGTAGCCGACCTCGACCGCCTGGATGTCGGCCAGGCCGCTGTTGGAGGCCAGGTGGGTGGTGAGCGCGTCCCAGTACTTCTGACCGTCCTGCGTGGTCTCGTACTTGATGGTGATGTTCGGGTGGGCGGCCATGTACTCGTCGTACAGACCCGCCTCCTTGTACCCGAAGGTGCCGAAGTCGCCCACGGTCAGCGTGATCTTCTCGCCCCCGGCCGCGGAGGAGTTGCTGTCCGAGCCGGACTTGGTGCCGCTGCTGCAGGCGGTGAGCAGCAGAGCGGAGGTGGCGAGGGCCGCGGTGGCCAGGACGGCCGCTCTGCGGGGGCGGGAGGTGGTGCGCATGGCGATCTCCTTGTTTTCCACTACAGTGTGGGGCACGTTGTGGGAGCGCTCCCACACCGGGCATGCCGGAAGGTTGCTTGGTCCCGGGGGTGAGTGTCAAGACGTGGTGACGCAAACGTTGCGGCGCTGTGTCCTGACGGAAGGCCACCCGGACCTCTCCCCACATGCCCTTACCGGCCACAATGGGCAGGCAAGCCCGACCCCGCCGACTCCACGAGAGGTGAGCGATGAGCCAGACCGCACAGCGTTCCGATGGGCCCCCGGCCACCGCCGGGGCCGTGGGACGCTCCTCCGCACGCCCAACCCTGGAGGAGGTCGCGGCACTCGCCGGCGTCGGCCGGGGCACCGTCTCCCGGGTGATCAACGGCTCGCCCCGGGTCAGCGACAAGGCCCGCGAGGCGGTCCAGACCGCCATCGCCGAGCTCGGCTACGTGCCCAACCGGGCGGCGCGCACCCTGGTCACCTCGCGCACCGACTCGATCGCCCTGGTCGTCCCCGAGGCCGAGACCCGGCTCTTCTCCGAGCCGTACTTCTCCGACATCATCAGCGGCGTCTCCGCCGAACTCGCCGAGACCGACATGCAGCTGCTGCTGATCCTGGTCCGCAACCAGCGCGAGCGGGAGCGACTTTCGGCCTATCTCACCGCGCAGCGCGTGGACGGCGTGCTGCTGGTCTCCGTGCACCAGGACGACCCGCTGCCCAGCCTGCTGGAGAGCCTGGAGATCCCCTCCGTGCTGGCCGGCCGGCGCGGCGACCTGGAACCGCTCAGCTACGTCCACGCCGACAACGCCGGCGGCGCCCGGATGGCCGTCCGCCACCTGCTCCGGCGCGGCTGCACCAAGGTCGCCACCCTGACCGGCCCGCTCGACATGGAGGTCGCCACGGCCCGCCTCGGCGGCTACCGCCGCGCCCTGGAGGAGGCCGGGCAGACCTACGACGAGGCCCTGGTCGGCCTCGCCGACTTCACCGAGGAGGGCGGCAAGCTCGCCATGCGCGAACTCCTCGACCGCCGCCCCGACCTGGACGGCGTCTTCTGCGCCTCCGACGTGATGGCCGCCGGAGCCATGCAGGTGCTGCGCGCCGCCGGCCGCCGGATCCCCGACGACGTCGCGGTGATCGGCTTCGACGACTCGATCGTCGCCCGGCACACCGACCCGCCGATGACCAGCATCCGCCAGCCGATCGAGGAGATGGGCCGCACCATGGCGCGCCTGCTGCTCGACGAGATCGCCGAACGCGGCCGGGCCCGCCGGCAGGTCGTGCTCGCCACCGAGCTGGTGGTCCGCGACTCGGCCTGACCCTCGCATCGGCGGACGCCGCGGTGCGGGTTCGCGTCGCCGTGCGTCGCGGTGCCGACAGGGCCAGCCGGGCCGGCCGCGGGTGGTGCGGTGGAGGGCCGGGTCGGCGAGTGGTGCGGTGGAGGTGCAGGTCAGCGAGTGGTGCGGTGGCCGTCGCGGTGGCTGTTGTGGAGGGCAGCCAGGGCGACCATCCGGCGCATCACCGCCACCGGCAGCGCCGGGTTCCGGGCCGCGTCCGCGGCCGCCTCGGCGTCCCGCAGCAGCCGGGCCAGTTCGGCCTGCGGCAACACCGGGTTCCGGCCTGCGAAGGCGCGGACGGTGGCGCTCCCGTCGGCCGTCAGCCGGACGGCCGAGGCAGGGGTCAGCCGCAGGTCCTCGGCCGCGCGGGAGCGCACCCCGGGATCCGGGTCACCGGCGAAGCGCTCCACCAGCGCGGGCGTCGAAGCCGGATCGTCCAGGGCCAGGACGCGCATCCGCGGGCGCGGGTCGTCCGCGAAGCGCAGCAGCCCGGCCCGCGGGAAGCCGGGGTGGTTGCGCGGACGCCCGGGGAAGGAGAGGCTGCCCGGCCACCACGACCAGACGTCCAGCAGCAGCTCCGGCGGCGCGTCCTCGCAGGACTCGCTGAGGAACAGCCGCACCGCCCGGTCCGGGTCGCGGGCCAGCAGCGCGGCGACGTCCGGCGGGAGGTGCGGGGCGCGGGCCACGCTGCGCCGGATCCACAGCTTCGGCGAGGACGCCAACTGCCGCATCGCCACCGGGTCGTCGTGCAGCGCGGCCACCCACCACAGGGCGTACGTGCGGTCCTCGACCGGGATCTCCGGCACCTCGTCGGCCCACGCGGCGATCTCCGCCGCGGTCGCGGGCGGACGGTCGTCGGGGTGCGGCCGGCGGGCGACGCCGACCCCGCCGCCGGACGCCCGTGCCGCCAGTTGCTCCGCCGCCATCTCCGCCAGCAGTTCGCGCAGGGCACTGCCCGCCCGGACGGCCAGCAGCCGCTCCCACTGCGCGGCGGACAGCCGCCCGCTCTCGGCGGCCCGGCCCCACACCGCTCTCAGCGGGTGGACCGCCGCCGCGTCCAGGACACCGTCCGGCAGGTCGGTGCGGTGCAGGAAGCCCGCGTGCCCGGCGTCCAGCAGGGCGATCAGCACCTCCGCCGGAGCCGCGCGGTTGAACCCCAGGCCGGTCAGCCACGCCTCGGTGACCGCGGGGCCGGGCCGGTCGGGCAGGTCGGTCAGGTCGCTCCAGGTGCTCACGGCTCCCACGCTAACCACCGGCCCGCGGGCCCCGGGCATCGGCCTGGGCCTGGGCATCGGCCTGGGCCGGGGCCTGGGGCCGGGCCGATGCCCGGGTGGAGCGTGCGGGTCAGTCGTTGGGGCGCAGCGTCCAGGTGATGGTCATGACGCCGGTCACCGCGCCGTCCTCGCGGGTGATGTCCACGGTGACGTCGAACTCGGGGCGCTCGCCCTTGTCCAGCTCGGCGACCACGTCGGCGATCGGGCGGCCCAGCGTGGCGGTGGCGGTCACGTCGCCGCGGGCGATCTTCTTGAACGCGATCTGGGCGTTGGTCGGCAGCGGCACCGCGCGGCCGAGCTGGTCGCCGAACGCGGCGAGCACGATCGCGCCGCTCGCCGACTCCGCCAGCGTGAACATCGCACCGGCGTGCGGCCCGCCGACGTGGTTCTGGTACTCGGGCTGGTCCCGCAGCACGAGCACGGCCCGCTCGGCGGAGGTCTCCAGGTACTCCAGCTTGAGGGTCTTCACCATCGGGACGGTGTTGGCGAGCAGCTCGCCGAGGGGAGTCGAGGTCATGCCGAGCATGTTACTGCCCGGTAGCTTAGTCGTCCATGATGCGTTTCTGAACGCGAATCAGCCCCTGACCTCGATCGAGGTCAGGGGCTGATTCCTGATGGGGTGAGTGACGGGACTCGAACCCGCGGCCACCTGGACCACAACCAGGTGCTCTACCAACTGAGCTACACCCACCATCTGTCCGGTGCGCTCTCCGCTTTCGCGTTCCCCGCTCCGACAGGAAGAACTCTACAGGATCCGAGAGGGTGCTCGCGCCAGGGTTTCCGCTCCTGCCCGGAACGGCCCTGATCGGGGCCTTGATCACCGCCCCGGCACCGCCGCCGGGCCCTCCCGGGACCGCGCTACTCCGCCGACAGCTGGTACTTCGCGGCGATCGCCCGCGCCTCGTCCGTCTCCGGACCGGGCTGCGCGACGAACACCGCCTCGCGGTAGTAGCGGAGTTCGGCGATCGACTCGCGGATGTCCGCCAGCGCGCGGTGGTTGCCGCCCTTCTGCGGGGCGTTGTAGTAGGCGCGCGGGAACCAGCGGCGTGACAGCTCCTTGATCGAGGAGACGTCCACGATCCGGTAGTGCAGGTGCGACTCCAGCGCGGGCATGTCCCGGGAGAGGAAGCCCCGGTCGGTCGCGACGGAGTTGCCGCACAGCGGGGTCTTCCCCGCCTCCGGCACGTGCTCGCGGATGTACGCCAGCACCTTCGCCTCGGCCTCGGCCAGCGTCACCCCGTGCTCCAGCTCGTCGAGCAGGCCGGACGAGGTGTGCATCGCGCGCACCACCTCGGGCATGTTCGCCACCGCCTCGGCGGGCGGACGGATGATCACGTCCACGCCCTCGCCGAGGATGTTCAGCTCGGAGTCGGTCACCAGCGCGGCAACCTCGACCAGGGCGTCCCGGTCGAGGTCCAGGCCGGTCATTTCACAGTCGATCCATACCAGACGGTCATTCACGCACCTCACCCTACGGCGCGACCCCGCCGCCCGGACACCATCCGGGCCGCACCACCCCCACCGACCTCCCGGATCCGCCCCCGGCGGACCGCGCCGCCGGTGGGAACCGTGCCCGGGCATCCTCGTCCGGCGCGCGGTCGGTGCTCGGTGCTCGGTGCTCGGCGGTCGGTGCTCAGTGCTCGGCGCTCTGCGGCCGGTGCCCGGCGGTCGGCGAGGCACCGGCAGCCGCCGGTCGCGGGCACGCCGCGCCCGGCCGCCGGCCGGAAGGTCCTCCCGGCCGGCGTGCTGCCCAGGGGCGCGCCGCGGGCACCCCTGGGCAGCACGCGACGGGGGCCCGGGCGCGGCGTTCTACCGGGCGCGCTCCCGTCGTCCGTCGGCCGCGGCCTCGACGTTCTCGACGTCGGCCGCACCCGACTGTGCCGGGACCGTCCCGGCGGACGGGTCGTGGTCGGGCCGGTCCGCCCGGTGCCCCAGCCGCTGGCCGCGCGCACTCGGCTGGTCCGAGCCGTACTCGTCCGCGACCGCGGCGTGCTCCGGCGCCCGCTCCACGGGTTGGCCCGCCCGCCCGGCCGCCCGGACCGGCCGACCGCCCGCCGGACCGCCGACCGGTGCCGGCCCGCCCTGCGGAGGCACCAGCGGACGGACCCGCTGCCGCCCCCCACCGCCCGCCGGTCCGGCGCCCGTGCCCGGACCGCCCGCCCCGGGGCCGCCGTACGGACCCGCCGCGTGCGCCCCGCCGCCCTGCTGGCCGCCGGGCACCGCGCCGTACGGACCGGCCGCCGGCCCGCCGTACTGCCCCGGACCCGCATGCATCCCGCCCTGCGCCACCATCCCGTGCTGGTTGCCGCCGTGCTGGCCGCCACCGTACGGACCCGCCGGGTGCGGCATCGCCCCGTGCTGGCCCCCCGTCGGCGACTGGCCGGCGCCCTGCGGCATCCCACCGGACATTCCGCCCGTCAGTCCGCCCGCCATTCCGACGCCGGCCCCGGCCTGCGCCGACACCACCGTCGCGGGCCGCCGGGCCCGGTACCCGGTCCGGTACGCGGCGGGGGAGACCCCCAGCTGCCGGCGGAAGTGCCCGCGCAGCGCCACCGGGGAACGGAAGCCGCAGCGCCGGGCCACGTCGTCCACCGACAGGTCGGAGGTCTCCAGCAGTCGCTGCGCCTGCAGCACCCGCTGGGTGATCAGCCACTGCAGCGGCGCACTGCCGGTGAGCGTGCGGAAGCGCCGGTCGAAGGTTCGCCGGCTCATGTACGCGCGGGCCGCCAGCACCTCCACGTCGAACTGCTGGTTGAGGTTCTCCAGGGCCCAGGTGACGACCTCGGCGAGCGGGTCGTTCCCGATCTCCTCCGGTAAAGACTGGTCGATGTACTGGGCCTGTCCGCCGCCGCTGCGGCGGTTGGGCACGACCAGGCGGCGGGCCAGCGCGTTCGCGGCCTCGGCGCCGTGGTCGCTGCGGACGACGTGCAGGCAGAGGTCGATCCCGGCGGCGGTGCCGGCCGAGGTGAGCACGTCGCCGTCGTCCACGAAGAGCTCGCGCGGGTCGACGTGGACCCGCGGGTAGCGCTTGGCGAGGGTCGGCGCGTACATCCAGTGGGTGGTGGCGGGCCGGCCGTCCAGCAGGCCGGCGGCGGCGAGGACGAACGCGCCGGTGCACAGGCCGATGATCCGGGCGCCCTCGTGGTGGGCCTTGCGCAGCGCGGCGATCGCCTCCACGGGCGGGGGCTGCGAGATGGAACGCCAGGCGGGGACCACGATGGTGCCGGCCCGGGCGAGCGCCTCCAGGCCGTACGGGGCGGTGAGGGTGAGACCGCCGGTGGTGGTCAGCGGACCGTCCTCGCCGCCGCACACCAGCAGCCGGTAGCGGGGCACGCCCGCGTCCTGCCGGTCGACGCCGAAGACGGAGAGCGGGATCGAGCTCTCGAAGATCGGCGCACCACTGAACAGCAGGACCGCGACGGTCTCGCGCCGGCGCCGGCCGGAGAGCTTGCGCGGCGCGGGAGCCTGCAGCGCGGAGACGGCCGTGACCGCGGCCGCCGCGGCGGCCGAACCGGCGGCCGCGGCCGCGGAGGCCACGGCGGACTGCTGGACGGGGGCGGCGGACGAGCCGGGCAGGTGGGCTGCGGGATGTGCGGAGGAGTGCGGCTGAGCGTGAGTCAGGTGGTGTCCGGAGGGGATGTGGTGACCGTTGGTCAACTGACCACCGGAACCGAAGCCGTGACCGCCTGTCGGGGAAGCGGTCGTCCCGGGCTTGGCCGTGCCGACTCTCGAGCCACGCCCGGGGAGGCCGGCCGGCGGCTGGCCGCCCTCAGCACCCGCGTCGCTCCTGCTCACCCTGCTCAAGGCGCTCCAGCCCCCTCGGTGGTGTGGTGTCGTGGTGCGGCTCTGCTCGCCAAGATCGAATCTACTTGGTGGACCGTTGCTGTTGTGACAAGTTCACCATCCGACGCTATGTCGACATGGCAATTTGGCGTGATGCATTCGATCACGAAGCGTGGCAGCCGTCGACCCCCCTGTGAAGGGGGCGCGGACAAGCGTGGCTGGTTGTCGCACGACCCATCCCCGGACCCCACGCACTGACGCCACTCGCCGGCCGGTGTGGGCTGCGGCTTTGTCCGACGGGAAGGGGGTGGACGCAGAATGACCGAAAACAGGCGGTCCCCATCGGGGGCGCGCGAGTAGGGTCCGCGCGCCCGCGCACACCCTTCCGCACCCCCGGAGGCCGGCCCCACCCCTGCCGTGCGCCCGGCGGGACCGCTCCCACCCGACCCGCGACCGGCCCGCGACCGGCGTACGGACACTCGCCCGGCCGCCGCCCGACCCGCGGTTCCACCCGCCGAAATGCGCAGCTCCCCGCCGTCCCGCCCGGCTAGGGTCGCCCCATGGACACCCCTGCGGACCTGCGCGCCCACCCGCCCGCGGACCACCCCTCCGGACCCGCCGCAGGCCACCCCGCGGACCGCTCGGACGGCGCCCCCGGCCGACTCGAACTGGCCAACGACAACGCCGCCGCCTTCTGGCTCGCCCAGGCCGCCGCCAACGGGTGGGACCACCTGCGCCGACCCCACTACACGGCGGTCCGCCGCGACGGCGTCGGCCACCGCGTCGTGATCACCCGCCCGTACGCCGAACCGGACCGCCTCCGCGACGAGTTGGCCGACCTGCTGATCGGCACCTGGGGCGGCGGGCCGTTCTGTCTGGAGGACCCGTACGGCCGCCTCGACCTCGCCGCGCTCGGCTGCGAGGCCGGGCTCGGACAGGCCGTCATGGTCCGCGAACCCGGTCCGCTGCCCGCGGCCGCCCTCACCACCCGCCGCCCGCCCCGGCCCACCGAGCCGGCACCGGCCGCCCGGGAGGGCCGGGAACGCCGCGACGTCCGCGAAGTCGTGGACGCGGACGGCCTCGCCGACGTCGAACGCGTCGTCGTCGACGGGTTCCCGATCCGCGACCGGCAGCCCTGGCACCGAGGCGAGCTACTGCCGCACGCCCTGCTCGCCCAGCCGGGCGTGCGCGCCTGGCTGGGCCTGCTGGACGGCCGCCCGGCCGGCGCCTGCATCACCTACGAGGACCTGCGGACGGGCACCGTCGGCGTCTACTGGGTCGCCACCCTCGCCGACCACCGCTCCCGCGGCATCGCCCGCGCCGTCGTCACCCACGCCCTCGCCGCCCACCCGGACCGCACCGCCACCCTCGTCGCCACCCTCCTCGGCGAACCCCTCTACCGCCACCTCGGCTTCACCCCCCACGCCCTCACCCACTGGTGGCGCCACCAACCCCACTGACCCCCATCCCCGGCCGACCCGCCCACAGCCCCCCACCCGCGCCGCACCGCCGCAGACGGCCACCCGCCCGGTCACCGTCTGGGCCCGGGGCCACGGAGCGGGCTCACGCGGCCCGCCGCAGGCGCTGCTTCCCCGGCCTCCCGCCGCCGGCGGCTGTCCCGGCGCGGGATGCGTCCCGCAGCGTCCCGGCTGCCGGCGTGCCGGTTCCGCTCTCTGCGCCCGCAGCTCGCTGCCGGTGGCCGCGTTCGCTCCTCTATTACTCGTACTACTCGCCCTCGCCGCCCGCTACGGCGGCTTGCGGCTTGCGGGCCTGGCTCTCGGCGACGGCCTTGAGCGATGCCGCCACCGCTCCGGCGGCGGCCAGGGCCGCAGCCGGTGTGGACGGTGCGAACCGGGTGCGCTGGCGGGCGGCGACCGGCCCGGTGGTCGCCGGGCGGCCGCGAGTGGCGAGGACGTCGGCGACCGTGGGTGCCTCCCGGGCGCCGAGGACCATGCCGACGGCTTCCGGCAGTCCGGGGGCGCTGAGGGTCGGCCGGTAGCCGAGTTCGGCCCAGGGGCGGCCGTGGTGCAGCCAGACGCTGCGCAGTCCGGTCGCTTCCGCGCCGGCGACGTCCGCGGGGCCGTAGTCGCCGACCATCCAGGTGTGTGCGGTCCACCGGCCGTCGGCGACGGGGAATCCGCACCGCCGGGCGGCGATCTCGAAGATCAGCGGGTCGGGCTTGAGGCAGGCGGCCTCCTCGGAGATCACCCAGCCGTCGACCAGCGGGGCGAGTCCGGTCCGGCGGATCTTCTCGAGTTGTGGCCGGGTGCCGCCGTTGCTGACGATGCCGAGCGTCCAGCCCGCGTCGCGGGCGACCCGCAGGGCGGCGATGTGCGAATCGGGGCACCGGATGTGGGAGTTGATGCCGCGCCGGTAGTGGGCGAGGAGCAACTCCATGGAGTGGTCGAGTCCGTAGCGGCGCTTCGCGGCGCCCAGTACGGTGCTCCGGGGTACGTAGCCGCCGCCGTCGAGGGTGGTGAGCCAGTCGAGGTCGCCGGCGGGCAGCCGGTGGTCGGCGAGGAAGTCCTGTGCCCAGGCCCGGAACGCGGCGTCGCGGGGCAGCAGCGTGTTGTCGAGGTCGAACAGGAGCAGCGGCATGCCGAGCATGCTGCCAGCGTCCTGCCGGTATGCACGTGGCAATTGCCAATGGCGGGGAAAAATCCCGCGAATTGGCCGAATCCGGATGGTTCGGGCCGTGATCGAACGGTTCTGTCGGCGGTGACAGTCGGGTCACGTTGTGGGGACGCCCTGTTGCGTACGCGGGGGCGGTCGGTCAAGCTCCTGGGAACGCACGTACCCCGTAGGCGGGATCCTTGCCGCGCAAGCGTCGTGCTGCTGGGCTGAGCCCACCCCTGGTCGTACTCTGAGAGGAACAGGCCCGTCCCAGGTGAAGAGCATTGAGCCATGGCTGGTTTTGAGCCTTCCGGATCCGTCGACGAGGACCGCCCCGCGCGTCGGGGCTGGCCGCGACCGCGTCATCGTCGACTGCCGGACAGTCGAGGGGACGGCGCGATGACGGACGGCATCCGGCCGACGACCGACCGCCGGGACGGCGAGGGCGGCGGTGAGCGCGTGCTGAAGGAGCAGACCTCCCGGGCCTGCGATCCGGCGTTCCAGCACGGTGTGGTGGTGGGCTTCGACGGCTCGCTCTCCAGCGAGCGCGCGCTGGCCTACGCGGTGGGCATGGCGAAGCGCTCCCGGTGCGGACTGGTGATCGTCCACGTGGCCAACCGGCTTCCCGCCACCGTGTGGGCGGGCTGCGAGCCGCCGGTCTTCGTGGACCTGCCGGACCACCGCACCGAGATCCTGGGTCTGGAGCTGGCGTGTGCGGACTTCCTCGCCGACGTCCCGTGGATCCTGGTCGAGCGCGGCGGCGACATCTGTCACGAGATCGAGGAGGTGGGCCGTGAGTACGCGGCCGACGCGATCGTCGTCGGCAGTACCCACGGCCTCCTCGGCAAGCTCTTCGGTTCGGTGTCCGGCCGCCTCGCCCGCCGGGCCAACCGCCCCGTGATCGTCATTCCTTAGGGATCCCGCGGGGGTCGCTCGGGGACCACGCGGGATCCTGCCAGGGGTCACGCAGAGGTCAGGCCGAGGTGATGCCGAGCTCTCGCGCGATGAGCATCCGCTGCACCTCGGACGTGCCCTCTCCGATCTCCAGGATCTTGCAGTCGCGCCACATGCGGGCGACCGGGTACTCGTTCATGAAGCCGTACCCGCCGTGGATCTGGGTCGCTTCCCGGGCGTTGTCGACCGCGGCCTCGGAGGCGTACAGCTTCGCGATGGCGGCCTCCTTCTTGAACGGTTCGTTCTGCAGCAGCCGGGAGGCGGCGTCCCGCCAGGCCAGGCGGGCGGTGTGGGCGCGCATCTCCATGTCGGCGAGCTTGAACTGGATGACCTGGTTGGCGCCGATCGGCCGGCCGAAGGCGCGGCGGGTACCGGCGTAGGAGACGGACTGGTCGACGCATCCCTGGGCCAGGCCGGTGGACAGGGCTGCGATGGCGATGCGGCCCTCGTCGAGGATCCGCAGGAACTGGGCGTAGCCGCGGCCGCGCTGCCCGAGCAGGTTGGCGGCGGGGACCCGGCAGTCGGTGAAGGAGAGTTCGCGGGTGTCGGAGGCGTTCCACCCGACCTTGGAGTACTTCTTGGACACCTGGAACCCCGGAGTTCCAGTGGGCACGATGATGGACGAGATCTCGCGGGTGGGCGAGAGTTCCGCGCCGCTTTCATTCGAACGAGTGAGCGGCTCGGTGAGCGCGGTGACGGTGACCAGGCCGGTGATCTCGGTGCCGGAGTTGGTGATGAAGCACTTGGTGCCGTTGATCACCCACTCGTCGGTGGCCTCGTCGTACCGGGCGGTGGTGCGGGTGGCGCCGGCGTCCGAGCCGCCCTCGGGCTCGGTCAGGCCGAAGGCGCCGAGCATCTCACCGCTCGTCAGCTTCGGCAGCCACTCGCGCTTCTGCTCCTCGGTGCCGAACCGGTAGATGGGCATGGCGCCCAGCGAGACCGCGGCCTCCAGGGTGATCGCCACCGAGGAGTCGACCCGGGCCAGCTCCTCCAGCACCAGGCCGAGCGCGAAGTAGTCGCCGCCCATGCCGCCGTACTCCTCGGAGAAGGGCAGGCCGAACAGGCCCATCCGCCCCATCTCGCGGACGATCTCGTACGGGAACTCGTTCTGCTCGTAGAACTCGGCGATCTTGGGCGCGATCACGTCGTTGGCGAATTCGGCCACGGTGCGCCGCAGTTCCTCGTACTCGGAGCTCAGCCGGTGGTCGAACATGGTGGTCCTCCTGGATCGCGGCCGGTGGGCCGGGGTGAGGGTGAGTGGGTGGTTCACGGGGGGCCGGGAGCCCGTGCGGGTGGCGCGAGCCCCGGCCGACTCAGGCCGACGGCCCGGAGGTCCCCAGCAGGGCGCGGAGGGTCCGCGAGGGGCTCGGGCGGCCGAGCTGCCCGGCCATCCAGCCGCTGGTGGCGGCCAGGGCCGGGAGGTCCACGCCGGTCTCGATGCCGAGGCCGTGCAGCATCCAGACCAGGTCCTCGGTGGCGAGGTTGCCGGTGGCGCTCTTGGCGTACGGGCAGCCGCCCAGGCCGCCGGCCGAGGCGTCCACCACGGTGACCCCGGCGCGCAGCGCGGCCAGGGTGTTGGCCAGCGCCTGGCCGTAGGTGTCGTGGAAGTGCACGGCCAGCTGCCCGACCGGCACCCCGGCCGCGGTGAAGGCGGCCAGCAGCGCGGTGACCTGGCCGGGGGTGGCGACGCCGATGGTGTCGCCGAGGCTGAGCTCGGCGCAGCCCATCTCCAGCAGCCGCACGCCGTGCCGGACCACCTGCTCGGCCGGGACGCGGCCCTCCCAGGGGTCGCCGAAGCACATCGACAGGTAGCCGCGGACCGGCAGGCCGGCCTCGCCGGCCCGCTCCACCACGGGGCGGAACATCTCCATCGCCTCGTCCGCCGAGCGGTTGAGGTTGCGCCGGGCGAAGGTCTCGGTGGCGCTGGCGAAGACCGCGACCTCGCCGGCGTGGTGGGCGAGCGCCCGGTCCAGGCCGCGCTCGTTGGGCACCAGGACGGGCAGCCGCAGGCCGGGGTGGCGCTCCGTCAGCCCGGCGAGCCGGGGCATCAGTTCCTCGGCGTCGGCCAGCTGCGGCACCCACTTGGGGTGGACGAAGCTGGTGGCCTCGACGGTGTCCAGGCCCGCCGCGGCGAGCCGGGCGATGAACTCGGCCTTCACCTCGACCGGGACCAGGGCGGCCTCGTTCTGCAGCCCGTCGCGCGGGCCGACCTCGTGGATCCGGACCCGGGCGGGCAGCTCCGGGTCGCGGACCGGGTCGGGCAGCCCCAGCTCCAGCACTCCGGGTTCGCCGTTCGTCATGACGCCACCTCCGTGACCGCGGTCTCCTCGGCGGGCGTGACCACGGCCAGCAGCTCGTCCATCGCGACCGTCGCGCCGGCGGTGGCGCGCAGCTCGCTCACGGTGCCGTCGTGCGGCGCCGCGATCACGTGTTCCATCTTCATGGCCTCCAGCACCAGCAGCGCCTGGCCACGCCGGACCTGCTCGCCGGGGGTGGCCTTGACCACCGTGACGGTGCCGGGCATCGGGGCGGTGAGCGCGCCGTGGTGCGCCGCTCCGGCGGCGGCCCGCTCGGCCTCCGGGTCCCAGGGGTGGACGGCCCAGGCGTCGCCGTCCAGGGCCAGCCAGTCGACCGGTCCGGCGGGGGAGCGGTCGACGGTGTGGGCGAAGGTGGTCCGGATCCCGTCCAGGGCCAGCTCCAGCCGCCCGTTCGCGAGGCTCGCCCGGGCCCGGCGGACCGGGCCGTCGTCCACCCGGACCTCCAGCGCGGAGCCGTTGTCAGTGGCCTCGGCTACGTTGCCGTCCGTGGCGGTTCGGATCCGGATGGTGACCGGATCGTGGCCTGCCAGCCGGAGTCGATGGGTGGTCCAGGCGGCCTCGCCGCCGAGGCGCCACCCGGAGGGGAGCGAGAAGGGGTCGGCCCAGCCGCCGGGGGCGGCGGCGGGGTTCAGTTCCAGGTGCCGCGCGAGTGCCGCGGCCAGGTGGAGGGTGTCGGTGGTCTCCAGCGCATCGGGGGCCTCGCCGCCGTCCCTGGTGTACGGGGAGGCCAGCAGGCCCGGGTCCTGCTGGACGGTCCGCTCCACCAGGCCGGTGTCGAGGCGGCCCGCCGTCACGTCCTCCTGCGCGAGCAGTCGGCGCAGGAAGCCGGTGTTGGTGGTCACCCCGAGCACGCGGGTCTCGGCCAGCGCGGCCCGCAGCCGGCGGAGCGCGGTCGGGCGGTCGGGCCCGTACGCGATCACCTTGGCCAGCATCGGGTCGTACAGGCTGCCGACCTCGCTGCCGGCCGTGACGCCGGAGTCCACCCGCACGCCCTCGCCGGAGGGCTCGTCCAGCCGCAGGATCCGGCCGCCGGTCGGGAGGAAGTCCCGGTCGGGGTCCTCGGCGCAGATCCGGGCCTCGATCGCGTGGCCCTGGAAGGAGACGTCCGGCTGGGTGAACGGCAGTGCCTCGCCGGCGGCGACGCGCAGCTGCCACTCGACCAGGTCGAGCCGCTGCGGGCCGTCCGGGCCGGCGACGGCGACGGCCAGTTCGGTGACGGGGTGCTCCACCTGGAGGCGGGTGTTCATCTCCATGAAGAAGAAGTCCAGGACGCCCTCGGGGGCCGGCCCGTCCGGGTCGATCCCCGGGACGATGAACTCGACCGTCCCCGCGCCGGTGTAGCCGCAGGCCTCGGCGGCGCGGACGGCGGCCGCACCCATCGCGGCCCGGGTCTCCGGGTTCAGCAGGACGGAGGGAGCCTCTTCGATCAGCTTCTGGTGGCGGCGCTGCAGGCTGCACTCGCGCTCGCCGAGGTGCACGGTCGTGCCGAGGGTGTCGGCCAGGACCTGCACCTCGATGTGGCGCGGGCGGTCGACCCAGCGCTCGACCAGCAGGGTGTCGTCGCCGAACGCGGTCCGGGCCACCCGGCGGGCGGCGGCCAGCTCGGCCGGCAGCTCGGCCGGGTCGCGGACCAGCCGCATGCCCTTGCCGCCGCCGCCCGCGGAGGGCTTGAGCAGCACGGGGTAGCCGATCTGCGCCGCGGCGGCGATCAGCTGCTCGTCGGTGGGCGAGCCGTCCTGGCTGCCGGGGACGACGGGCACCCCGGCGACCCGGACGGCCTCCTTGGCGTTGATCTTGTCGCCCATCAGTTCGACCGCGGCCGGCGGCGGGCCGATGAAGGCGATCCCGGCCTCGGTGCAGGCCCGGGCGAAGCCCGGGTTCTCGGCCAGGAAGCCGTAGCCGGGGTGGATCGCCTGCGCGCCGGTGCGGCGGGCGGCGGCCAGGATCAGCTCGCCGCGCAGGTAGGTCTCGGCGGCGGTGGAGTCGCTGCGGTCGGCCGGCCCGAGCCGGACGGCCAGGTCGGCCGCGCGGACGTGCGGCGCGTCGGCGTCCGCGTCGCTGTACACGGCGACCGACCGGACGCCGAGCCGGCGCAGGGTGCGGATCACCCGAAGGGCGATCTCGCCCCGGTTGGCGACCAGAACGGTGTCGAACATGGGAGGTGTTCCTCCGGGTCGAGGGTGTCGGGGGTCAGGAAGCGCGGGGGGTGACCCCGGGTCACATCCGGAAGACGCCGTACGGCCGGGGTTCGGCCAGCGGGGCGTTGGCGCACGCGGTGAGCGCCAGACCCAGCACGGTGCGGGTCTCCATCGGGTCGATCACGCCGTCGTCCCACAGCCGGGCGGTGGCGTAGTACGCGCTGCCCTGCCGCTCGTACTGCTCGCGGACCGGCCGCTTGAACTCGTCCTCGGCCTCGGCCGACCACTGCTCGCCCTGGCCCTCCAGCTGGTCCCGGCGGACGGTGGCGAGCACCGAGGCGGCCTGCTCGCCGCCCATCACGGAGATCTTCGCGCCGGGCCACATCCACAGGAAGCGCGGCGAGTAGGCCCGGCCGCACATCGAGTAGTTGCCCGCGCCGTAGGAGCCGCCGATCACCACGGTCAGCTTGGGCACGCGGGTGCAGGCCACCGCGGTGACCATCTTGGCGCCGTGCTTGGCGATGCCGCCCGCCTCGTACTGCCGGCCGACCATGAAGCCGGTGATGTTCTGCAGGAAGAGCAGCGGGATGCCGCGCTGGTCGCACAGCTCGATGAAGTGCGCGCCCTTCAGCGCCGACTCGGCGAACAGCACGCCGTTGTTGGCGACGATGCCCACCGGGTGCCCGTGGATCCGGGCGAACCCGGTGACCAGGGTGTTCCCGTACTCCGCCTTGAACTCGGCGAAGCGGCTGCCGTCCACCAGCCGGGCGATCACCTCGCGCACGTCGTACGGCGTGCGCGGGTCCACCGGCACGGCGCCGTACAGCCCGGCCGGGTCGACGGCCGGCGGCTCCACCGGGGTGACCGTCCACGGGCGGGGGGCGCGCGGCCCGAGCCCGGCGACGATGGTGCGCACGATGGACAGCGCGTGCCCGTCGTCCTCGGCCAGGTGGTCGGTGACGCCGGAGGTCCTGGAGTGCAGGTCGCCGCCGCCCAGCTCCTCGGCGGTGACCACCTCGCCGGTCGCCGCCTTCACCAGCGGCGGGCCGCCCAGGAAGATGGTGCCCTGGTTGCGGACGATCACCGCCTGGTCGCTCATCGCCGGGACGTACGCGCCGCCCGCCGTGCACGAGCCGAGCACCGCCGCGATCTGCGGGATCCCGGCGCCGGAGAGCCGCGCCTGGTTGTAGAAGATCCGGCCGAAGTGGTCGCGGTCCGGGAAGACCTCGTCCTGCATCGGCAGGAAGGCGCCACCGGAGTCGACCAGGTAGACGCAGGGCAGCCGGTTCTCCAGCGCCACGTCCTGGGCCCGCAGGTGCTTCTTCACCGTCATCGGGTAGTACGTGCCGCCCTTGACGGTGGCGTCGTTGGCGACCACCATCACCTCGCGCCCGGCCACCCGGCCGATACCGGCGATCACGCCGGCCGCCGGAGCGGCGCCGTTGTACAGGCCGTCGGCGGCCAGCGGCGCCAGTTCGAGGAACGGCGAGCCGGGGTCGAGCAGGGTGTCGACCCGGTCGCGGGGCAGCAGCTTGCCGCGCGCGGTGTGCCGCGCCCGTGCCTTCTCGCCGCCGCCGAGCGCGACAGCGCCGAGCTTGCCGCGCAGTTCGGCGACCAGCGCCCGGTGCGCCTCGGTGTTCGCCCGGTAGGCCGCGGAGCCCGGATCGACCGCGCTCTCCAGTCGCGGCGCCGGCGCGGCCGGAGCGGTGGACCCTGCCTCAGAGAGGACCATTCCCAAGAGCTCCCTTGCCCTCGGAGCGGAAATGGGTACGCGGACGGGTGAGTCCGGCACCCGTGTTAATGAGCGTTAACTCCTGCCGCCAGGTTAACGGCCGATAACTCCACTGTCTACGATGGGCAGCATGCCGAACGTCCCCGCAGCCTCCGCGCTCCCACGCCGTGACCAGATCAGGAAGGAGGCCGCCCGCCTCTTCGCCGCCCGCGGTTTCCTGGGCGTCGGTGTCGACGAGATCGGCAAGGCGGTCGGCATCAGCGGCCCCGGCCTCTACCGGCACTTCGCCGGCAAGGACGCCATGCTCGCCGACCTCCTGATCGGCATCTCCGAGCGACTGCTGGAGGAGGGGCGCCGCCGGGCGGGTGAGGCGGAGGGCCCGGGCGCGGCGCTGGACGCGCTGATCGGCGGCCACGTCGACTTCGCGCTCGACGACCGCGACCTGATCATCCTGCACGACCGCGAGCTGCTCCATCTGAAGGAGGAGGACCGCCGCAGGGTCCGCCGGCTCCAGCGCGGCTACGTGGAGCTCTGGGTGGAGGTGGTCCGCCAGGCCTTCCCGGCGCTGGCCGCCGCCGACGCCGAGCCGGTCGCCCGCACCTCCGTGCACGCCGTGTTCGGCCTGCTCAACTCCACCCCGCACAGCGCCGACCGCTCCCCGCTGCCGCGCGACGGCATGGCCGCCCTGCTGCACACCCTGGCCCAGGGGGCCTTTGCCGCGGCCGCGGCGCGGGTCGCCTGAGCCCTGGGCTGCCTGGGCCCCGGGCCGTCTGAGCCCCGGGTCGCCTGGGCCCCGGGTCGCCTGGGCCCCGGTCCGTCTGAGCCCGGGTCCCAGGCCCAAAGGCGGAGCCGGACCGGGACGCCGGTCCGGTGCCCCTGGTGGTCGCGGCGGCGCACCATGGAGCCGGGAAGCAACCGCGGTTCACCGTGGTTGAGGGTCCCGTAACGTCTCCGCAATGCGTCTGCCCACGTCCGGCCGAATGGTTAGTATCCCTAAATATGTCTGAGACTCACCGCTCTGACCCGGAGGCCGGCTGGCTGCGCCGCCTCGGCGGCTACTGCTGGCGCTACCGCCGCAACGTCCTGCTCTCCTTCGGCGCCTCGCTGGCCGGCATGGCGATCACCGCCGTGGTCCCGCTGATCACCAAGCTGATCATCGACGACGTGATCACCGCCCACACCCGCCCGCTGGCGCCCTGGGCGGTGCTGCTGCTGGTCGCGGCCGCGGTGGTGTTCCTCTGCACCCAGGTCCGCCGCTACTACGGCGGCCAGCTCGCCCTCGACGTGCAGCACGACCTGCGGGCCGACCTGTTCCGCTCGCTCACCCGTCTCGACGGTCACCGCCAGGACCGGCTGGACACCGGCCAGGTGGTCGGCCGGGCCACCTCCGACCTGCAGCTGATCAACGGCCTGCTGTCGATGCTGCCGATGATGACCGGCTACGGCCTGATGTTCGGCATGTCGCTCGTGGTGATGCTCTGGCTCTCGCTGCCGCTCACCCTGATCGCCCTGGTGATGGCCCCGGCCCTGTGGTGGCTCGCCACCCTCAGCCGCAAGCGCCTCTTCCCGGCCACCTGGGCCGCGCAGCAGGAGGCCGCGGCGGTCGCGGGCGTGGTGGACGCGGCGGTCGGCGGCGTCCGGGTGGTCAAGGGCTTCGGCCAGGAGGCCCAGGAGCGGGCCAAGCTGGAGGGCGTCTCCCGGTCCCTGTTCGCCGCCCGGCTCCGCTCGATCCGGCTGACCAGCCGGTACAACCCGGCGATGCAGGCGATCCCGGCGCTCGGCCAGGTCGCGGTGCTGGCCCTCGGCGGCTGGCTGGCCGTCCGCGGGGACGTCACGCTCGGCACCTTCGTCGCCTTCTCCACGTACGTGGCGCAGCTGACCGGCCCGGTCCGGATGCTGGCCATGGTGATCACCGTCGGCCAGCAGGCCCGGGCCGGCGTGGAGCGGGTGCTGCAGCTGATCGACCAGCGGCCGCTGGTCACCGAGGCGCCCGGCGCCCGCCCCCTCGACCTCTCCGCCGCCGCCCCCGGCACCCCGGCCCTGGAGCTCGACGGCGTGGAGTTCCACTACCGCGGCGAGGACCCGGGCCCCGGGGAGCCGGTGCTGAACGGCCTGACCCTGCGGATCGCCCCGGGGGAGACCCTGGCCCTGATCGGCTCCTCCGGCTCCGGCAAGTCCACCGTCGCCCAGCTGGTGCCCCGCTTCTACGACCCGACCGCCGGCACCGTCCGGCTCTACGGCCAGGACCTCCGCGAGCTCACCCTGGACTCGGTGCGCGGCGCGATCGGCACCGTGCCCGAGGAGAGCTTCCTGTTCTCCGAGAGCGTCCGCACCAACATCGCGTACGGCCACCCCGAGGCCACCGAGGAGCAGATCGAGGCGGCCGCCCGGATCGCCCAGGCGGACGGCTTCATCCGCGAGCTGCCCCACGGCTACGACACCAAGGTCGGCGAGCAGGGCCTCACCCTCTCCGGCGGCCAGCGGCAGCGCATCGCGCTCGCCCGGGCCGTCCTCACCGACCCGCGGATCCTGCTCCTCGACGACGCCACCTCCGCCGTCGACCCGCAGATCGAGGCCGAGATCCACAGCGCCCTGGACAGCGTGATGGCCGGCCGCACCACCCTGCTGATCGCCCACCGCCGCTCCACCCTGCAGCTCGCCGACCGGATCGCCGTCCTCGACACCGGCCGCCTGGTCGACCTCGGTACCCACGAGGAGCTCACCGCCCGCAGCCCCCGCTACCGGGCCCTGATCACCGACCCCGACGCGCTCGCCCCGCCCGCGCCCACCGAGCCGCCGGCCGCCGAGGCACCGGAGGAGCCGGAGCCCGCACCCGCGAAGGACACCGGCACCGACCCCGAACTGCTCGCCAAGGTCGCCGCCCTGCCGCCCGCCACCGACACCCCCGACATCCCGGTCGAGCAGGCCGAGGCCGTCGACCTGCGGTTCAGCCTGCGCCGCCTGCTTGCGCCGTTCCGCCGCCCGCTCGGCCTCGCCCTGCTGCTGGTCGCCCTCGACACCGCCGCCGGGCTCACCCTGCCGATCCTGATCCGGCACGGCATCGACGACGGCGTCTCCAAGGCCGCGATGAGCGGCGTCGCCGTCGCCTCGCTGCTGGCGCTCGTCGTCGTGCTGCTCGACTGGCTGGTCCAGTCCGCCGAGACCCGGGTCAGCGGCCGGACCGGCGAGCGCGTCCTCTACACCATGCGGCTGAAGATCTTCGCCCACCTCAACCGGCTCGGCCTCGACTACTACGAGCGCGAACTCACCGGCCGGATCATGACCAGGATGACCACCGACGTCGACTCGGTCTCCAGCTTCCTGCAGACCGGCGTGGTCACCGCCGTGGTCAGCGTCTTCACCTTCCTCGGCATCTTCGCCGCCCTCCTGGTGATCGACGCCGGCCTCGCCCTGGTGGTCCTCGCGGTCCTTCCGCTGCTGGTGATCGCCACCCTGGTGTTCCGCAAGAAGTCCTCCGAGCAGTACCAGATCTCCCGCGACCTGATCTCCACCGTCAACGCCGACCTGCAGGAGAACGTCGCCGGCATGCGGATCGTCCAGGCGTTCCGCCGCCAGGGCGCCAACACCGACCGCTTCGTCGAACGCGGCCTCGCCTACCGCGACGCCCGCGCCCGGGCCCAGCTGTACATCTCGCTGTACTTCCCGTTCGTCCAGTTCCTCGCCAGCGTCGCCAGCGCGCTCGTCCTCATCGTCGGCGCCTCCCGGGTCGACAACGGCACCCTGACCATCGGCGCCCTGGTCGCCTACCTGCTGTACATCGACCTCTTCTTCGCCCCGGTCAACCAGCTCTCGCAGATCTTCGACGGCTACCAGCAGGCCGCCGTCGGCCTCGGCCGGATCCGCGACCTGCTGCGCACCCCCACCTCCACCCCGGAGTCCGCCGACCCCGTCCCGGTCGAGAAGCTGCGCGGCGAGATCAGCTTCGAGGGCGTCTCCTTCGCCTACAACGGCGGCGGCGAAGGCAGCCCCGACGTGCTCACCGGCATCGACCTGCACGTCCCCGCCGGACAGACCGTCGCCCTGGTCGGCGAGACCGGCGCCGGCAAGTCCACCCTGGTCAAGCTGGTCGCCCGGTTCTACGACGCCACCGGCGGCACCGTCCGGGTCGACGGCACCGACCTCACCGCCTACCACCTCGCCGACTACCGGCACCGGCTCGGCGTCGTCCCGCAGGAGGCCTACCTCTTCGCCGGCACTGTGCGCGACGCCATCGCGTACGGCCGCCCCGATGCCACCGACACCGAGGTCGAGGCCGCCGCCCGCGCCGTCGGCGCCCACGAGATGATCACCAAGCTGAGCGGCGGCTACCGGCACGAGGTCGCCCCGCGCGGCCGCAACCTCTCCGCCGGCCAGCGCCAACTCATCGCCCTCGCCCGCGCCGAACTCGTCGACCCCGACATCCTGCTGCTCGACGAGGCCACCGCCGCGCTCGACCTCGCCACCGAAGCCGCGGTCAACCGCGCCGCCGACCGCCTCTCCGGCGGCCGCACCACCCTGGTCATCGCCCACCGCCTCACCACCGCCGAACGCGCCGACCGGATCGTCGTCCTCGACCACGGTCGGATCGTCGAGGACGGTACCCACACCGACCTGCTCGCCCGCGACGGCGCGTACGCCGCACTCTGGCGCGCCTTCGTCGCCGAGGGCCACCACCCGCAGCCGGTCGGCGGCCGATAGTCGTTCGATCACGGAGGGATCTCGGCCGGGACGCAACTGTGCAGCTCAGCGGTTGCGAACCGGCCACCTCCGACCGCCCGGGCAGGCACGCCTGGTAGACAGTCGGTGCGACCGAGCAGTTGGCCGGGAGCAAGTCCCCGGACCACCTCGGTCGAGAGGCCATGCCCATGTCCCCGCGCCCGCGCTCCGCCGCGCCCGCGGCCCTCTTCGCAGCCGGTGCCCTCCCCGCCTACCTGCTCCCCACCATCGTCGGCCGCCTCACCGGCGACCTCCACCTCACCACCACCCAGTCCGGCGCCCTCGGCACCGCCCTCCTCCTCACCTCCGCCACCGCCGGCCTCCTCCTCGCCCGCCGCGCAAGCGCCGGCGGCCCGGACGCCCAGCCCGCTGTCGGCGAGCCTCTTGGCCTGGTAGGCCGAGTCGGTTGCACTGATGGGGCCGGTTCCGCCGACTTCCGTGCCATCCCCGATTCGGCCTCGCCGTCCCGCCGGGGGAGTGCCGGTGGCCCGGCCGTCCAGCCCGGCTGCGGCGAACCTTCTGGCCGGGTGGGCCGAGTCGGCTCCGCGGCCGAGGCCGGTTCTGCCGGTCTCCCCGTGCCTGCCGGTGTCGGCGGCTTGGCCGAGCGGTCCGACTCCGCCACGGTTCCCGGCCGCGCCGGCCACCCCGACTCCGCCGATTCCGCCAGTGCGGCCGCGTCCGCCGCATCCGGGCGGTCCCGCTCTGCCGGCGCCGGTGGCCCAGTTGGCCAGTTCGCTGGAGGCGAGCCTTGTGGCCCGACGGGCCGAGTCGCCCGTGCTGATGGGGCCGATCCTGCCGACTTCCGCGCCACCCCCGGCTCGGCCGGTCCGTCCTGCGGTGCGGGCGTCGGTGGCCCGGTCGTCCGGTTCGGCTCCGGGGGCCCTTCGGGCCCGATGGGCCGAGCCTGCTGTGCCGATGGGGACGACGCGGCCGGTTTCCCGGTGCGTGCCGGTGCCGGCGGCTTGGCCGAGCGGTCCGGCTCCGCCACCGCGCCCGGCCGTGCCGGCCATCACGATCCCGCCGGTTCCCGCTCTGCGGCCGGGTCCGCCTCGGCCGGTGCGTCCCGTCGTGGGGGTGCCGGTGGCCCGGTCGTCCGGTTCGGCTGTGGCGGGCCTCTTGGCCACGGTGGCCGAGGGGGTGCGGTGGATCGGGCCGACTCGGCCGTCGTCCCCGTCCGGGGTGGTTCGGCCCGCCTGTCCGACTCCGCTGCTCCGTCCGGCCCGGGTGGCCGGGTCGGTGGTGTCGACCCGGGCGGTGCGGTCGGCGCCCCAGGTGCCGCCCGTCGCCTCCGCCGGGGGCGCCGTCGTCCCTCGCGTACGGGCGGCTCGCCGTTCCGGCCCGGGTCCGCCGCGGCGGTCGGCCGTCGGGCGCGGATCGGACTCGGGCTGCTGGCCCTCGGCTTCACGCTCGCCGCCGTCGCCGCCGCGGTCTCCGCCGTCCCGCTGCTCGTCGTCGGCTGTCTGCTCGGAGGCCTCGGGGCCGGTACGGCCACCGCTGCTGCGGCGACCGGGATCGCGGCCGCCCCCGACCCGCACCGCGCGACCGTTCGCGGCCTGCTCACCACCTCCGCCGCCGCATCCGCCCTCTACCTCCTGCTGCCGCACCTGGGCTCGTCGGCGGCACTCCCGTTCGCGGCCCTCGCGCTGGCCGCCGTCGCCGCCATCCCGTTCACGCGCGCCGCAGGCCGTACCCCCACCCCGACCCCGGTCTCCCCCGCCGCCGCACCCCGCTCCGGCCCGGCCGCCACCTCCCGCCTCCGTGGCACCGTTCTCGCCGGAACGCTCGCCGTCTGGTCGATGGCCCAGAACGCCCTCTGGGGTGTCAGCGGACGCCTCGGCGTCGAGCAGGTCGGTTTGGACGAGCAGTTCCTCGGCCTGGTGTTCGCATCGGCCCTGGGCGGCGGACTGCTGGGTGTCCTCGCGGCGGGTGCGATCGGCCTCCGGCTGGGCCGCGCGGCGCCGATCTGTTTCGGCACGCTGACCATCGCGGGGTGCGCCGCGCTCACGGGTACCGCCGTCACGGCTGTTCCGTTCACGGCCGGTGAGCTGATCTGGAACCTCTGCTACCCGTTCGTCTTCAGCCATCTGATCGGTACGGCCGCGGCTCTCGACCGGTCGGGCCGCTGGGCGGTGCTCGCGGGGGCGGCGTCCTCCTTCGGCGTCGCGTGGGGTCCGCTGGTGGGTGCCTCGTTGGTCGCCGTGTCCGGTTACCCGGGTCTCGGTGCGGTCCTCGCCGGCCTGCTCGCGGTGACGGCCGTCCCGCTCACCCTGGTGGCCCGCCGCCACACCCCGCCACCGGCTCCGCTGCCGACGATCCGCATTCCGGCTCAACGCCGTTCGCAGGCCGCGGAATCGGCTCGACACCCCCAGGTGGCTCTGCGAGGGTGAACGGATGCGACTTCCGAGGCTGAGGTTCAGGCGATCCGGCGAACGAACGCCCCGTCAGGCCGCGAGAACCGTCGTCCTGGCTCCGGACGGCGAGGTCTTCCTGCTCCGTTCCGACAACCGCGAGGTCGGGGTGCACTGGACGATGCCGGGTGGCGGTATCGACCCGGGCGAGTCCCCGCGCGAGGGCGCGACCCGCGAACTCGGCGAGGAGACCGGCTGGACCGACCTCACCCCTGGGCCTCTGCTGTGCACCTGGGAGCACGACTTCACGTGGCACGGCATCCCGGTCCGTCAGCACGAGCACATCTTCCTGACCACCGGCCCGCACCGGGGTCCGCTCGGTGACGTCAGTGCGGTCCACTCCGTCGACGGCATCCTCGACTGGCGCTGGTGGACCCCCGAGGAGCTGTCCGCCGAGGACGCCGATCCGCTCTGGCCCCCGCAGCTTCCCGAACTGCTCGCCGCGGTCCGCGCCCGCGTCCTCGCGGGGGACACCACCATCGAGCCCGTCGACCTCGGTTACGTCCCCAACGCCCCCAAGCCGTCCGGGACCACCCGCCCCGCGGCTTCCCGCACCCGCACCCGCTGAGCAGAGACCACCCGCTCGCGCCTACGCCCCGGTCCGCCGCCGCGTCCGCCCGGTCGGCGGTTCGGCCCGCCACTCCCGCGGGTCGAGCTCCCGGTCGTGCAGCGCCTCCGGGTTGATCAGCACGCTGAGCCGGGTCGCGGCGAGCCCTTCCCGGTCCACTCCGGTCTCGGCGAGCAGGCGCTCGGTCGGTATCGACACCGCGATGGCGGGCCGCCACTCGGGCAGCACCACCTGCGTGGTGCCGTCTCCGAGCCGGACCAGCTCGACCGCCACCCGGCGCGCACACGCCTGTCCGCCGGGCCCGCTGCCCGGCACCGGTCCGCGTCCCACCGAGCCGCCGATCAGCACGCCCATCGGCGGACCCGCCCGGTCCTCCGGGGGTGCCGGATCGCCTGCTGGTTCCACCGTTCCGGACTGCGACGGCGGGCGCTGGCCGTGCACCCGGCTGAGCCGCCGCGAGGGCACCGGCCGCCGCAACTGCCGCCGCCGGACCGCTGCGGCTCCGTCGGGCGAGTTCTGGTCGGACGGGGTCATGCTGGGGATCCTCCTGAGGCCTGATCGGACGATCCTCCCGCACCCGGCGCCGTCCGGCCAACGGCCCTACCCGGCCCGCCCGCGCCAGGAGTTGTTCGCCTACCCCCGACCACGGTCACTCAAGCCCCGGACGCCACAGAAGCCTTGAGGTCGGCGAGCACCGCGCCCGCGGCCAGGACGCCCAGCCCGAGGTACCACGTCTCGTCCGAAACCTGGCGCACCCGACCCGACTTGACCGCGCCGAGGCTCTTCCAGCGCGCGCCGCCGAGGACCGCGTCCTGACCGGTCGAGCTCGGCGGGCCGTACGAGCCGTAGAACACCCAGTCGGCGTCCGCCTGCTCGATCTGCTCCGGTCCGACCTCGACCGCCAGCTCCTTCACCTGCTCGATCCTCGGCTGCGGCAGCGGGACGTCCGCCAGCACCGTGCCGATGAACGACAGCCCCGTGTACAGCCGGATCCTGCCCGGCATGAAGCGCAGCGGCGACACGGTCGGCTTCCGGCCGCCCAGCGTCCGCCCGATCTCGCCCGCCGTCCTCCGGTACGCGTCCAGCTGCGCCCGGGCCTCCGCCTCCAGACCGAACGGCACCGCGTTCAGGGCGAAGTTCTCCTTCCACGGGTAGCCCGGACGGATCGAGAACACGGTCGGCGCGATCTTCGACAGCGCCGCGTACTGGTCCTGCGCGCGCAGCGTCGAACCGAGGATCAGGTCCGGCTTCAGCGCGGCGACCGCGCCCAGGTCGATGCCGGAGACGGTGCCCACCGGGGCCGGGTTGCCGGCCCTGTCCTTCAGGTACGCGGGCACGGCCGTCGACCCGTCGGCGTACGCGGCGCCCACCGGCTGGACGCCGAGCGCCACCACGTTGTCCAGCTCACCGGTGTCCAGCACCACCACCCGCACCGGTCTCGCCGGAATCACCGTCGAACCCATCGCGTGCGTCACGGTCCGCGGGAACACCTCGGCGGCCGCGTCGGTGCCGAAACCCCTGGTCCGCTCGACCACCGCCAGGTGGTCACCGCCCTGCTGCACCGCGGGCGGCTGCGGTGTCGCAGCCCCGGAGGCCCCGCCGCCCCTGCCTCGGCTCCCGCCGTTCCCGCCCGAGCCGTCGCAGGCGGTGAGCAGACCGCCGAGGCCGAGGACTGCGCCGCTCGCCAGACCGGCGCCGAGGAAGGCACGCCGGGAGGCGCGGGGGGTGGTGCTGGCCACGGGTTCTCCTCCGACCGGGGCGTCACATGAGGTGAGGCAAACCTATCCGACGCTGTCCGCCCCGATCGCCCGGCCGGAATTCCCTACCGGTCCGTCCGGCCGCAGGGCTACCCTGAACACCATGAAGACCACGTCGTGCCTGAGCTGGTGGCCGTCCTAGGACGGCACCCCACGCATGACCCCAGGGCCGTCCGTACGGGCGGCCCTGTCGCGTTCCCTCCGGACGCGGGGACCCGCACCGGCGGGCGGTCACCACCCGACCACCCGCCCCGAGGAGTCACCGTGCAGACCGTCCCCACCGCCCCCGCTCCCACCGCCACCGCCACCGCCGCTCAGGACGGCCCCGCCGTCGCACCCCGCATCCTGACCGGCGACCGTCCCACCGGCCCGCTCCACCTCGGCCACTACTTCGGCACCCTGCGCAACCGCGTCCGACTCCAGGCCGACGGCCACGAACTCCTGCTGGTCATCGCCGACTACCAGGTCATCACCGACCGCGACGTGGCCGACCGCCCCGCCGAGCACGCCGAGAACCTGGTCCTCGACTACCTCGCCGCCGGCGTGGACCCCGAGCGGGCGGTGATCTTCACCCACAGCGCGGTCCCGGCCCTCAACCAGTTGATGCTGCCCTTCCTCAGCCTGGTCACCGTGGCCGAACTCGGCCGCAACCCCACCGTCAAGGACGAGATCGCCCACTCCCGTCAGTCCGCCGTCAGCGGACTGATGTTCACGTACCCCGTCCACCAGGCCGCCGACATCCTCTTCTGCAAGCCCGACCTGGTACCCGTCGGCCAGGACCAGCTCCCGCACCTGGAGACCACCCGCACCATCGCCCGCCGCTTCAACGACCGCTACGGCCGCGGAACCACCGTCTTCCCCGAACCCAAGGCCCTGCTCTCCGACGCACCCCTGGTCCTCGGCACCGACGGGACCAAGATGAGCAAGAGCCGCGGCAACGCCATCCCGCTCGGCGCCGACGAGGACCGCACCGCCAAACTCATCCGTGCCGCCGTCACCGACACCGACCGGCACATCACCTACGACCCGGACGCCCGACCCGGCGTCGCCGCCCTCCTCACCCTCACCGCCCTCTGCCAGGGCCGGCGGCCCGAGCAGATCGCCGAGGAGATCGGATCCGCCGGCGCCGCCCGGCTCAAGCAGGTCACCACCGAGGCCGTCAACGAACACCTCCGCCCGCTCCGCGCCCGCCGCGCCGAACTCGCCGCCGACCGCGAGCAACTGCGCCGGATCCTGCGCACCGGCAACGAACGCGCCAACGCCATCGCCGACACCACCCTCGCCGAGGTCAGGAGCGTCATGGGCGGCATCTGAAGGTCCGGCGGCGGGCCCTGCCGCGGGCAATCCGCCGCGGCGCCTGCCGCAGAACCCGACGCGGAATCCGCCACAGAACCCGCCGCGCAAGCGTCCCCGCCACCCCGGGCGGGGATACCGTCACCGGACGGACATCCCCGCCCACCCCGAGAGCCTCACCCTCCACCGCGGCACCCCCTTGTCCGCCGGTCCCGGAAACCCCGCACGAGCTTGTCCGCCGGTCCCGGAAACCCCGCACGAGACGGAGACAGACGATGCCCCAGCCGCCGGCCGGCCCCGCCGACGCACGACCGCGCCGCCTGGTCCCCGGCGACCGCGTCGCCCTGATCGCCCCCAGCGGAGCGGTGGCCGAGCCCGGCCTGCTCGCGGCGGGCACCGAGCTCCTCCGTTCGTGGGGCCTCGACGTGCTGACCCTCCCGCACGTCCACGACACCCATCCCGACCTCGTCCACCTCGCCGGCACCGACGCGCACCGGGCCGCCGACTTCCACCGCGCCTGGCTCGATCCCTCCGTCGCCGCCATCATTTGCGTCCGCGGCGGGTTCGGCGTCCAGCGCATGATCGACCTGCTCGACTGGGACGCCCTGCGGGCCGCACCTCCCAAGACCCTGGTCGGCTACAGCGACATCACCGTCCTGCACGAGGCCGTCCACACCCGCCTCGGCGTCCCCACCCTCTACGGCCCGATGGCCGGAATCGGCGCCTTCACCTCCGACCACCGGACCGCCGACCACCTCCGCCGCACCCTCTTCCACCCGGAGACGACGACCGTCATCCGCTCCGACGGAACCGCACCCCTCGTCCCCGGCCGTGCCCGCGGAACCCTCGCCGGCGGCTGCGTCTCCCTGCTCGCCTCCGAACGTGGCACCCCCACCGCCCGGCCTTCCTTCGCCGGCACCCTCCTCGTCCTCGAGGACGTCAACGAACAGCCCTACCAACTCGACCGGATCCTCACCCAGCTGCTCCGCTCCGGCGCCCTCGACGGCGTGGCCGGAGTCGTCCTCGGCTCGTGGGAGAGCTGCGGGCCGCCCGAGGACGTCCACCGGGTCATGGAGGACCGCCTCGCCCCGCTCGGCGTCCCCGTCCTGTGGAATCTCGCGTTCGGGCACGGCCCGTCCGCCCTCACCATCCCGCTCGGCGTGCCCGCCGTCCTCGACGCGACCGCCGGCACCCTCACCCTCGACCAACCGGTTCTCAGCACCCCGAACGGTCAGTAAGGTGCGCCCCATGCACCACGAAGGCCCGCTCCCCGCCCCCACTTCGCCCGCGGCGCTGGTCGAGGACGCACTGCGCCTGCTCCACGGCCCCGGCAGCCGCCACGGCCGGGCCATCCTCGGCCTGGCAGGCCCGCCGGCCGCCGGAAAGTCCACTCTCGCCGCGCACCTGATCACCGAGATCACCCGCCGCGAAGGCCCGGAGACGGTCGCCTACCTCCCGCTCGACGGCTTCCACCTCTCCAACGCCCAGCTCGACCGCCTCGGCCTGCGCGCTCGCAAGGGTTCGCCCGAGAGCTTCGACGCCTGGGGCTACGCCGCGCTCCTCCAGCGCGCCGCCGCCGACCGCTTTTGCGACGTGTACGTCCCCGACTTCGACCGCACCCTCGACGAACCCGTCGCAGCCCGCCACGTCATCCGCCCCCACACCCGCCTCGTCATCACCGAGGGCAACTACCTCGCCTCCGACGACGCCCCCTGGCAGGCGGCCCGCCGGCACCTCCACGAGCTCTGGTACCTCGACACCGCCGACGCCGTCCGCGACGCCCGCCTCCTCGACCGCCACCGCACCGGCGGCCAGACCCCGCAGGACGCCCGCCACCGCATCGACAGCAACGACCACCCCAACGGCGAGTACGTGAAGGCCGGCGCCCCACTCTGCACCCGGATCGTCCAGCTGCCGGATTTGCACCCGACGCCGGTTGGGCGTACTGTTTCCTAGTCGCTCGGCAGGGAGCACCGGACACGTGTCGACGTGGACGGTCCCGGGGCGGCCAATCCTTGAAACACCACTTCTGATCCGTGACGGGTCGCGTCTGTTCGCGTCTCCGTTCGTATTTGGTGTGCGCGTTTATATGGATTGCGGCCGGATTCGCTTTTCGGAGCGGGGATCGGCTAGAG